>CAZRPT010000166.1:0-11978 GCA_964601985.1 uncultured Verrucomicrobiota bacterium | reverse complement strand
GTCACCCGGAGTCGCCCGCCCGCGCCCGTTACGACGAAGCGGCCCGCCTGCTGACCGGGCGGCCGCAAGCCGTCGCGCGGGACGGCATTGCCTGGGTGCGCGCGCTGGTTCGCGATTTGGGCGTGCCCGGTCTCGCCGCGTTCGGGGTCACGCCCCGCGATTTTCCGGCGCTGGTGGAAAAGGCCGCCCGCGCCAGCAGCATGAAGGCCAATCCCATCCGGTTGACGCCCGGGGAGCTGGAGGCGGTGCTGGCGGCGGCGCGGTGAGCGCCGGCCGCCGGAATGCCGCGTCAAACCGGCTGGCCTCCCCGCCTGCCCCGACGGAGACGGGCGCCGCTCGGAGCAGGCAAGGCCTCCTTCAAGAGGCTGGCTGAAAAGTGGGACATTCCGCCGGGCGCGGACCCGCGGCGCGAAATGCCCCCCCCGGGGGCCGGGCCGGGTTTTTCCCGTCCGGCGGTTTTCATCCGGGTCCGAGCAGGAAAGGCAAAGAATGACTGCGAGTGATATTTCTTCGGCGACCCCGACGGCGCGCGATTTTTTTCGGTCTTCGGATTTCGGGATTCGGGTTTCCGCGTCCGCGGTTCGAGCGGGACGCCTTCCCGCCATCCCGCTTCCGTTCCCCCGCCGAATTGTTTTCGGTGGGGGGCGGGTCCGGTGGATTTTTCTGCTGGCGGGCGCGCTGGGGGGCGGGGCGGCATGGGCGGGCGGGCCGCCCGCGGAGACGGCTTCGTGGGTGGCGCGGGCGGCGGCGGCGGGAGAGGCGCTTGCGGACGTGCCCTTTCCCGTGGTGGCGCGGGCCGCCACCGGTCACCGCGTGCTGCCCGTCAATCCGGACGATCCGGCGGACCGGCTTCTGCTGGAGCGGGTGGGCACGGCGCTCGACCGCGTGCTGGCGGAGTTGAACCGGCCGGAACATCCGGCCCATCGCCAGCGGCGGATCAACGAGGTGAGCCGCTGTTTCGAGGACGCCCTGCGGGCGGCGTTGGACGCCGATCCGGCGCTTGCCTGCGCGCCGCCGCGCACCGCCGCCGGGCGGGTTCAGCGCAGCGGCTACCCTGATCTGCGGCTGGTGGAGCGGGCCACGGGGCGGGTGACGTATCTGGACCCGAAACTGTTCGCCTCCCGCAACCGGCGCAGCTCCCTGCGGACCTTCTATTTTCAGCCGGGCCGCGCCACGAACAAGATTTTGGAGGACGCGCGCCATCTGGTCGTGGGCATCGAGCACGGCGGCAAACAGAACGGCCACTGGCGGTTCCTGCGTTGGGAGCTGGTGGACGCCGCGCGATTGAAGGTGCGCCTGAAGGTGGAGTTTCAGGCCTCGAACCGCGACCTCTACCGCCCGGAGACGGTTCTGCGCCGGAGCGCGGCGGCGGACGCCGGGCCGCGGCCCTGATGGGCGGCGGATAAATCATGATGTCGGGCTGCTGGTGGTTCATGCGCCGGGCCAGTCGCCGGGAGGCCCGCGCGTCCGGCTCGCACCACTGGTTCCACGTTGTGTCGAGCAGCTCCAAAGTGAGGGGTTCCACGATCCAGGCACGATTTCGCGCTTTCGGGTCCGCCCGGGTCGCCACGGGGGGGCGTTGCCAAGGGGCGGGCCCGGGGCGTATAGTGGGGCGGTTGTCGAGGCCGGTTTCGACCGCCTGACATTCCGTGACTCACCACTCCGGGCGAAAGGCGCGCGCATGAAAACATTACTTGGCATCAGTCTGCATCAGTTGGAGGAAGGGGAGGTTCGGCTGGAAGGCAGCTTTTCGGCGGAGGAACTGGCGCTGGAATCCCTGGACGAGCTGGTCACGGTGGAAGGCCGCCTGGACTACGCCCTGGAAATCCAGTTGCACGGCGACCTGCTGCACGTGCGGGGGCGGGTGGAACTGCCGCTGGCCTGCACCTGCGTGCGCTGTCTGGAGCCGTTCACCCACTTCCTCCGGCTGGACCCCTGGACGGTGCTGCTCCCGCTCCGGGGCGAAGAAGGCTTGCAAATCTTTGGAGATTGGGTTGACTTGACGCCCGTGTTGCGGGACGATGTGCTGCTTGCGTTTCCGCAACATCCGTTGTGCAAACCGGAATGCAGCGGCCTTCTCTCTCCGAAGTCGGACGAGGCCTCCGAGCCCCCCGCCGACCCCAGCGGAAGGGATGTTTCGTCCCAGTGGGCCGCGTTGGATCAGTTGAACTGGTAATTTTTAGTAGTTATGGGCGTACCCAAGCGAAAACCTTCGCGCAGCCGGCAGCGTATGCGCCGGGCCGCCAACAGCGTGCTGCACCTGCCCCAGATCGGGGTGTGTCCGCAGTGCGCCTCTCCGTACCTCCCTCATCGCGTCTGCCCGGCCTGCGGGTTTTACAAGGGGCGGCAGGTGATGTCGGTGGAGGCCGGCGGCTGAGTCATCTCCGCCGGGTTTCGGGAAGGACGGGGACGCTCCGTCCGAACGAACCATGAGGATTGCCGTGGACGTCATGGGCGGCGACCACGGGTGCCGGGTGGTGGTGGCCGGCGCCCGGAAGGCGCTGCGGGCCGATCCCGGGATCACCGAGCTGCATCTGGTGGGGGATGAATCGCAAATCCTCCCCGCCTTGGGCGGCGCGGCGCGCGATCCCCGGGTGATCGTCCACCATGCCAGCCAGGTGCTGGGCATGGAGGAAAACCCGCTCAACGCGCTCCGCCGCAAGAAGGACTGCTCGATCCTCCGGGCCGTGGCCCTCGTAAAGGAGGGCCGCGCCGAGGCCCTCGTCAGCCCCGGCAACACCGGCGGCGTGGTCACCGCCGCCACCATCCGCCTGCGCCCCCTGCCGGGGGTGGAACGGCCCGCCATCGCCACCGTGATTCCCGCCCCGGACAGCGAATTTCTGCTGGTGGACGCCGGCGCCAACATCGAATGCCGCCCGCTCCACCTCCTGCAGTTCGCCGTGATGGGCAGCCTCTACGCGCGGGAAATGATGGGGTTGCGCCGGCCGCGGGTGGGCCTGTTGAGCGTGGGCACCGAGGACGTGAAGGGCAACGACCTGACCAAGGAAACCTTCAAGCTCTGCCGGCAGGTGAACCTGCACTTCATCGGCAACGTCGAGGGGCACGACCTGTTCCTGAACCGGGTGGACGTGGTGGTTTGCGACGGCTTCACCGGCAACATCGTGCTCAAGACCTGCGAAGGGCTGGCCGCCGGGATGTTCCGCTGGCTGCGCCGCGAGCTGACCAAAAGCCCCAAACGCGCCATGGGCGCCATGCTGGCCAAGGGCGCCTTTCAGGCCATCAAACGGCACATTGACCCCGAGACCCGCGGCGGCGCGCCCCTGCTGGGGCTCAACGGACACGTCGTCATCGCCCACGGCTCCTCCGGCGAACACGCCATCAAAAACGCCATTCACCAGGCCGTTCAAGCCATTCAGAGCGGCTTCACCCGAACCCTGGCCCGGAAAATCACCGCCGCGACCGAGCAGCTCCACGCCGCCCGGAAGACCGGCGTCCTTGTTGCCTCATGAGTGATCCCACCCCTGCTCCGCGATTCCAGAACCCCCGCGCCCGCCACCACTTCACCAGCCGCACCTGCTCCGTCACCGGAGTCGGTTCTTATGTCCCCGAACGGGTGCTCACCAACGCGGACCTCGAGCAGATGGTGGACACCTCCGATGAATGGATCACCACCCGGACCGGCATCCGGGAGCGCCGCCTCGCCGCCGACCAGGAAACCACCTCCGACATGGCGGCCGAAGCGTCCCGCCGCGCGCTGGAGATGGCGGGCGTCTCGGCGGAGGAGGTGGACCTCATCATCGTGGCCACCGTGACCCCGGACATGCCCTTTCCCGCCACCGCCTGCCTGGTGCAGGAGAAGATCGGCGCCCGAAACGCCGCGGCCTTCGACGTCGAGGCGGCCTGTTCCGGCTTCGTGTTCGCGCTGGAGATCGGCCACCAGTTCGTGGCCTCGCGCACCCATGAGGTGGTGCTGGTGATCGGCGCGGAAAAACTTTCGGCCCTCGTGGACTGGCAGGACCGGAACACCTGCGTGCTGTTCGGCGACGGCGCGGGGGCGGCGGTGCTGCGGCATCGCCCGGACAGCGCGGGGCTGTTGACGGTCACCATGGGCGCCGACGGCGGCAAGGGCTCCCTGCTCTGCGTGCCCGCGGGCGGCGCGGCGCGGCCGGCCTCGGTTGAATCCGTCCGGCAACGGCTGCACTTCATCCGCATGGACGGACGCGAGACGTTCAAAAACGCCGTCCAAGCCATGCTGTCCGCCGCCCGGGAGGCGCTGGCCCGGTGCGAACTCGACATCTCCCAGATCCAATGCGTCATCCCCCACCAGGCCAACCAGCGGATCATTGACGCCGTCGGCTCCCGCCTGGGCGTGAAGGAGGAACAACTGTTCGTCAACCTGGACAAATACGGCAACACCTCCGCCGCGTCGGTGGTGATCGCACTCGACGAAGCGGTGCGGGGCGGGCGGATAAAGCGGGGCGATCTGGTGCTGATGACCGTTTTCGGCGGCGGGTTCACCTGGGGCGGCGCGGTGCTGGAGTGGTGACGCGGGATTGACGGCGGCCGCGGCTGTGGTAGGCTTTCCAACAGCGTATGACGACGAGCAAACTTGATGACTCCGGTGTGTTCGGCCCGGGCCGGGGCGCGCACGAAACCCACCTCCTCCTGCCGGTCCACCGTGTGGCCATCCGCAAGAACGGGATTGAATTTCTCTCCGAGAAACCCGTGGCGCAGTGGAAGGAGCTGACGGTGGAACTCCAGTCGCCCGTGGACCAGCGCACCCTCAAGGGCACCGGCGTGGTGGTGGAGTGCACCGGCAACCGGCACACCGGCTACATCGTTTCGCTCATGTTTCTCCACCTTGCGCCCGCCAGCCGGCAGCGTTTGTCGGACTGGGCCGCCCATCAGGCCGCGCGTTGAGCGGGTCGGTCCGTTGAATTGATCTCATGGAATTGTTCCATCGCATTTTACGCACCGCGGTCGAAGGCGGCGCGTCCGACGTTCACATCAAGCCCGAGGGCCCGGTCTATTTCCGCATTGACGGCGAGCTGACCCCCATCGAAGCCCCCACCCCGACGAAGGAATGGGTGAACAAGGTGGTCAAAAACATGGTGCCGCCCCACGCCCAGAAACGGCTTGAAGAGGACCGCGAGGTGGACTTCTCCTACTTCGAGCCCGAGATCGGCCGCTTCCGCACCAACGTCTTCCAGGAAACCGGCGAGTGGTGCATCGCCATGCGCTACGTGAAGACCAAGGTGCCCAGCTTCGAGGAACTGGGCCTGCTGCCCGTCCTCAAGCAGATCGCCGAGGCGCCCCGGGGCATCGTCCTGCTGGCCGGCACCACCGGTTGCGGCAAAAGCACCACGCTGGCCGCGATGATCGAGCACGTCAACGCCACCCAGAAACGCCACATCATCACCCTCGAAGATCCCATCGAATACGTCTTCGACGACAAGCAGTGCATCATCGAGCAGCGCGAAATCGGACTGGACACCCAGTCGTTCGCGATGGGGTTGAAGCACATCCTGCGGCAGGACCCGGACGTCATCATGATCGGCGAGATGCGCGACGCCATCAGCTTCATGGCCGCCATCAACGCCGCCGACACCGGCCACCTGGTCTTTTCCACCCTGCACACCACCTCGGCGTCGCAATCCATCGGACGCATCCTGGACTTCTTCAAGGCGGACGAACGCGACCAGATCCGGCGGCAGTTGGTCGGCACCCTGCGCGCGGTGGTCTGCCAGCGGATGGTGAGCCGGATCAAGGGCGGCGTCATCCCGGCGCTTGAGATCCTCATCAACACCCCCACCGTTCGCAAACTGCTCGAGGAAGACCGGCTCGAGAAGCTGGCCGCCGCCATCGAAACCGGCGTGGACGACGGCATGCAGACCTTCAACCAGGCCCTCTTCAACCTGGTCAAACAGGGCATCGTCTCCGAAAAGGAAGCGCTGAACCGGGCCACCAACCCGCAGGCGCTCGAGATGAACTTCAAGGGCATCTTCCTCGACGAAGCCCGGCGCATTCTTTCCTGAGAACCTTCCGGAAAAAGGGGAGCACCCTCCCCTCTTCCCCAAGGCGGCTTTCCTCGTCGGAGTCCGGCGGGAAAGTGGGGCCTCCCGCCGCGTGGAGGACACACGGCCTGCCGGAAGGGCGCAAAATGCCCGGCGGCGGTAGGCCGGGGTCTCCAATCCGGCATTTGACAGGCCGCCCGCCTCTGTCGCGCGCACGAGAGGGCCTCTTCTCCAACGAGGCCCGGCGGATTTCTCCCTGAACCCGCCCCGCCGCGGCGAATCTCCGGAAGCCCGTCCGTTTCTCCCCGGAAACGGATCGCCGATTCAGGAAGCCAGGAAGCAGAAACATGATTTAACAATCATCAATCTGCTCCAATCAAAAACCTTAGAAAAGGAATGGAATGCAACAAAACCATTACTCTTGGTCGTTTTTCAGGCGTTTTTTTATGAAAAATACGTCATTTTTTCCCTCGCCAAATGGCGGCCGAATGATACTCTTAGCGATAGTTTCAAGCAGGACGTGGGAAGGATGGTTTGAAACGATGTTGGGATTTTTCTGAAGAAATCCCGAAAGCTGGAAAGCGAAATGGCGTTTTGCGCTGAAAAAGGCATGAGAATCATGAGACTTTTCCGCCACCAGGAAAAAAGGCCGTGGGCCGGACTGTTGGCGTGCGTGCTGGGCATCTGCGCCCTCCCGGCCGGCGCCGCGACCATTTCTTACACGGACAGTTACACGGAGAACTATCCCAATGTGGATGGTGATTGGGATGCTTACACTGATTGGGGGACAGGGGGGCCGAATGATCCCATCATCTACCTTCACTTGGAAAAATTTTACACGGGATTGGGCACCCTGACCGGCGTCGAGATCCGGTTGAATGGCGTGGTGCAGGGGGCATGGTACGTGGACAATGATGCCTCCAACGCAAAAACCATTACGGGCACGTTGAAAGCGCTTTTGACCTTGGAGTTGCCCAGCGGTTACTCGAAAGCTTCCACGCTGAGTGTCACCCCTTCGGTTTCACGAACATTCGCTGCGGACGCGGATAACGGAGACGGCGATACTCCTGATTTTACGGCGCCAGATGGAAACGAATATACGGGGCTGAGTGCTTCCGCCTCCAGCAGCACGAGCTCCACTGCGGCATCTGATCTGGCGTTGTTTACGTCCGCCACGGAGGAGACGCCTCTGAACCTTTCCATCGTAGCTTACGGAGAAAGCACAGATTCCGGAGGAGGGAATTTGACGAGCTACTTTGACACCTACGCCGGAGCGGAAGCGGAGGTGATCTACACCTACATTGCGGTTCCGGAGCCGGGGGCCGGCGCGGTCTGCACCGGCTTGGTGGCGTTGGGAAGCATGCTCGTTTACCGCCGCCAACGTCGGGTCGGCGCGGGCGGCAAGAAGAACAACTCTCGTTGATAATTCCAATCCAACCCAGAAGAAAAATGAAAACAAACCAGATGAGCGTTTCGTCGCGCACTCTTTTCCGACGTGGCGCAATGATGATCGGAGCCGCGTTGATGTGCGGCCTCGTTTCCAGCAGGGGAACGGCCCAAACATTGACGGTGCGTTATGAGGCAACGGTTCCACTGACGCGAACCGAATGGAACGTGGATGTTCAGTTGCCCCAATTTTACAATCCGTTTGCCCAGCTTGTTTCCGCCCGGCTGGGGGTGGATACGGATGCGGTGATGAGTTTGCGCATCGAAAACTACCGCAACCGGGGTGCCGCGGACGTGGAAACCTGGCTGGGAGCGCGGGTCACGGTAACAGGTCCTGAAGATCTCGTGGTGGGCGTGGATGAAACGCCGGTGGTGGTGACGCCGCTTCACTTTGATGCGGTTCCCACGCCCGTGACCGGGGATGCCCTCCTGGTTCAGCTTTTGGCGCAGATCCACCGGGTTGATTCGCTGGACAGTTATGATGGCACGTGGGACTACGATGGTCCTTCGGGGGTGACCCTGCTGGGGTTGAAAGCCAATGATGGCCGGGAAATGTCCTACACGGACCCCCAGCAACTGGAGATCTTTTCGGGGGAGGGCGCAATTGGTTTCCACGTGAACGCTTCCGCGGCCCGCAGCATGACGGGGCCGGGCAATGTCCGGGTGAAAACCACGGTGTTTGCCAAGGCCACGGTTTGGGTGGAATACGAGTATCAGCCGTACCGGGAAGACTGCGGCGGCGGCACGCGGGGATTCTGGGGCAACCGCAACGGCCTGGCGTTGATCACCGATTTCGACCTCAACGAAATCCTGAACAACTACCTCAACCTGCGGGACCGGAAGGGAAACTTGGTGGATTTTGCCAGCCGGAGGGAATTCGCCCGCTGGATCCGCCGCGCCGGCGCTTGGAACATGGCCCATCAGCTTTCCGCCCAACTGGCGGCGTTCACGCTGAACGTCCTTCATCAGAAGTGGGGGCTGAACGAGGTGGTGCCGTTGTCCGAGCAATGCTTCCCGCCTGACGGGCTCACCGCCTACGAACTCATCCTCATGGCCAATGAGTCGTTGGCCGTCAACGGCCTCACGCCGCCCTGCAGCGCGGAGCGCGATTACCAGGAATGCCTCAAAAACGCCCTCGATGCCGCCAACCAGATGGCCGAGGAGCGGATCTGTGAAGGCGAATGCGCCCCGTGCGAAGGAAAGGTGACGCAGTTGACGCTGGCCTATGCCGGCGACGTGACCGACCAGATCACCGTCATTGGCGGCAAGAAGCGATGCCCGGTGGTGTTCTTCGATGGATTCCCGGGACCGGATGGCGCCTTTACGGTGACCGGCGAGGCGTCCGCGGATGGCACGTTGGGCACGGAAATCGTGTTGCTGGTCAACGGGTGCGTGAAAGCCACCATCCACACGAGCTGCTCGAAACCCATCGGGCCCGGATTGGTGGCGGGACCGTTCACGGTCGTGGAAGGCTACAGTCTCAAGGGCGGTCTGCTCTGCCCGGTGGAAAATGAAGACGGCGATGAGTGCGGTGATTGCTGTCATCACCACAAGGGCTGTGGCTGTGACAAGGATTGCGGCGGCAAGCACGATTGCGACAAAGATTGCGGCTGTGAGCATGACGGCCACGGCGGCAAGGACTGCGGCTGCGGACATGATTGTGGCGGCAAGCACGATTGCGACAAGAGTTGCGGCTGTGAGCATGACGGCCACGGCGGCAAGGACTGCGACTGCGGACATGATTGCGGCGGCAAACATGATTGCGACAAGGATTGCGGGTGCGAGCAGGGCGGCAAGGGAGGTCACGAGTGTTCCTGGGATGGTTGCCAGGACGCCGGGGACCCCGACTGGGATTGTGTCTGGGATGTGGGCGGCCGCGATTGGTGGCAGGAGCTTTGCCAGAGTGGCGGAAGCGGTTCCTGCGACGTGAGCGGCAAGGCGGGCAAGGATCGCTGCGCTCCGGACCGGAACAAGCCGGCCCCCCGCGATCAGGATTGCCGGGAGGGCGGCGAAAGCAAAAAGCAGCCCAAAAAAGAAAAAAGCTGGTGGTGTTGGTGGTAGGGCTTCGTGGTGAACGGGCTCCCGGCAGGCCCGCCGGGACCGACTGATTCATCTTCCCCCATCCCAGAAACGCGAACCTCCCCGGACACCCGTCCGGGGAGGTTTTTTTGTCGGAACGGAGGGGGTGGCGGGCAGGGGTGTTTCACGCCGTGGCGGGGAGATGTTCCCCCCCGGCCTTGCCACCGGGCGTTCGGACGGGCAAGGATGGGGCGTGGCAAACGGAAGACAGATTCAGCGTCGCTTTTCCCGGGGGCGGGCGGGGGTGAACGCGCGTCGGCGTGTCGCCCGGACGGGAGGTGTGGGGCTTGCGCTTGTCGCCGTTGCGGTGGCGGCGGGCGGGGCCGGGGCCGGTCCCTGGTTTCGGGAAAGCGCCCGGCAGGCGGGCATCGCGTTCCGGCACCAGTTTTGCTCCGACGGCATCCGCAACATCCTCCTCTCGAACGGGGCGGGCGGCGTGGTGTTTGACTACGACGGCGACGGTTGGCCGGACATCTACCTGGTGAACTGGCGGCCGCTGCCGGGGGTGACCCGCCCGGGCCGGGGGCGCGCGGAAGCGCCCAACCGGCTGTATCGCAACCGGGGCGACGGCACCTTCGAAGACGTGACCGATCGCGCCGGGGTGGCGGGAACGGGGTTCGCCAGCGCGGCGGCGGCGGGCGATTACGATCACGACGGCCGGCCCGACCTCTATGTGGCTTGTTTCGGACGCAACCAGCTTTTCCGCAACCGGGGCGACGGCACGTTCGCGGAGGTGACCGATCGCGCCGGGGTGGCTGATTCCCGGGGCAACGGCATTTCCACCCTTTTCTTCGACGCGGACGGGGACGGCTGGCTGGACCTTTACGTGGCCAATTATCTCACTTTCGATCCGGCGACCATTTCCGACCAAAACCCCGGGGCGTATCCGGGGCCGCTGGCCTATCCGGGCCAGCCGGACGTGCTGTTCCGCAATCGGGGTGACGGCACCTTCGAGGACGCGACCCGGGCGGCGGGGCTTTACGCGCCGGGACAGCGGGCCATGTCGGTGTCGGCCTTCGACGCCGACCGGGACGGGGACACCGATCTCTACGTTTCCAACGACGACACCCCCAACGGCTTCTGGCTCAACGACGGCCGGGGCCATTTCCAGGAACGGGGGCTGGAGCTGGGCGTGGCGCTGAACTCCATCGGCGAGGCGCCGGGTTCGATGAACGCGACCCTCGGCGATGTCAACGGGGACGGCTGGCTGGACCTTTTCGTGAGCCGGTTCGGCTACGGTTCGCTCTACGTGCGGCAGCCCGGCGGGCATTATCGGGACGAGATGTGGCGCTCCGGCCTGGGGCGGTTGACGCAAAATTACGTGGGCTGGGGCAGCAGTTTCGGGGATTTCGACAACGACGGCGACCCCGACCTCTGCGTGGTCAATGGCAGCGCGTTCACCCTCGGCGGCACGCGAAGTTTGTTGCTCGAAAACCGGGGCGACGGACGTTTCGCCGACGCCGGCCCGAAGGGCGGCCCCTTCTTCACCACTCCCATTGACGGACGGGGCAGCGCGGTGCTGGACTACGACAACGATGGCCGGCTCGACCTGCTGATTACCACGCTGGCGGGGCCCGCCCACCTGTTGCGCAACTGCGCCCTCACCGGCAACCACTGGTTGAAGCTTGATCTTCGCGCCCGCTGCGGCGGGCTGGCGTACGGGGCGCTCGTCACCCTCGAAGCCGGCGGGCGCCGGCGGACGGGCGAGCTGTTGTGCCCCACCGGCTTTCTCCTGCAAAGCGACGCCCGGCTGCATTTCGGCCTGGGACGGGCCGCCCGGGTGGAGCGCCTGGAAATCCGCTGGCCGGGCGGAAAACGGGAGGTTTTGACCGACCTGCCGGTGGATCAGATAATTCGGCTTTATGAACCCGCGAATTGAACTGTTTTTCCGGAAGCCCTCCTGGCTGGCCGCCGGGCTCGGCCTCGTGGCCGGGGGCGTTTGGTGGTTGACCGCCGGAGACGCTCCCGCGCCGGCGCACCTGGCCGAACAGGTGTCTTATCGCCGGATGGCCGACAGCCTGCACGCGGTGTTGCAGGCGGCGGACACCACTTTTCTCGCCCGGCAGGCCGCGGAGCCGGCGGCGGCCTCCCTTTCGCACGCGGAATTCCTGCGGCGCATGGCGCGCGAAATCGCCACCCACGGCGCGGAATTTTCGTTTGCCCTGCGCGCGCTCGATCCCCTGGATCCGCGGGCGGCCCCGCAAACACAGGTCGAGCAGGACGCCTTGAAGGCCTTTCGGCGCGCGGGCGGGGCGGCGCGACCGCGGCTGGTGGAGGAGCAACTGGGCGGCCGGGCCTATTTCACCGCGGTTTATCCCGCGCGGGCCACGCGGACCTCCTGCGCCGATTGTCACAATCGCGACCCTCGCGGATCCCGGCACGACTTCCGCCGGGGCGACGTGATGGGCGCATGGGTGATCCGCCTGCCGCGCGAGTTCTGACTCCCCCGCCGGAAGAGACTCGACATCCAAGGGGGGG
>CAZRPT010000165.1:0-5990 GCA_964601985.1 uncultured Verrucomicrobiota bacterium | reverse complement strand
CGGTGGCCGCCGCCTCAGCAAAAAACGACACGGCGAAGAGCCAGCGCGCCACCAGCCACGCCAGAAACCCGCCGTGCGTCACCCCCACCAACGCCGCCAACCCCCGCGCCCACCACCACGCCGGCGGATGCCGGTGCAGGTAGTAGTTGATGTCGTGACCGCCCAGCAGGGTGAACCCAATCAGGGCCACCCAACCGCCCGCCAACGCCAACACCGGCAGCAGCAGCACAAACTGGCGCAGGGACATTCGAACCAACAGCGGCAGCCGGCGCAGACCGGCCTTCAAGGCGGCCCAGCCGTTGCTGTCCGCCCGACCGAGCAGGACCGTGCAGGCGCCGATCTGACTGAAATGCAGCAGGCCGGCCGCCGTCGCCGCGCTCAGCAGCAACCACGACAGGCCGGAAACCGAGAGGAAAAAGCCCACCAAATCCTCGTTGGTGACGGCGGCATGCCGGCCCGGCCCGGCGATCCAATCCACCAGCCACGCCAGCCCCGGCGCCAGCACCAGCGCCGACAACCCGCCGAACCAGAGGTGAAACAGCAGCAACCCGCGTCGGTGCCGGCGCAGGGGCGGCCACGCGGCGGCCAGCACCCGCCCGCAACGCAGGTTTTCCGGAGGGCCGGATGGGGAACCCGGGGAATTCATGCCCGCATTTTTCGTGCGGCCATTTTCCCCCACCCCGCCCGCGAACGCCACCCGGAAAGCCGGGCCTGACACGATCGCCGAACCCTGTTTGGCATCCGGCGCGCTGTGGGAATAGATGGCAGCGGCCCAGCCGGTGGGCGCGAAAATTCGAAGGCCCAAGGGAGCGAAGGCCCGAAGGAAATCCGAATCCCGAAATTCGAAATCCGACAAAGGTGCACCCTCCTTGCGGCAAGCGCCTCAAGTCAGCACCCGGTCCTTGCTCCGCCGGAAACGTCCGCCATCAATGAAGCCGGCGGGTGGCGTGCTCCTGCATCCACGCAACATCCACATTGCCGGGCGCGCGCGTGGGGTAAGGCCGGACCTGGCCCTTCAACGGCATTTTCAGCACGAAATCGCTCTGCCAGCGGTGGGTTTCCGAATGCCCGTCGGCAAAGGAGAACCCGCCGGCGCCCCCGTGATAACTGGCCGGACTGTCCACCAGCCAGACCGGCGCGTTGGGATAACCGCTCATGTCCACGACGAACATGCCGTCGTTGATGCTGTCCTCCCGTTCATCGAGGAACACGAAGGTCATGGTCGGGCCGGGGGCCACGAAATCGGTGGACTTCCGGTAGATGCGCCAGCCATCGCTGTGCCAGCCCAACGGGCGGCGTTCCCCCCGGCCGCCCACGAAGTTGAGCATCGACATGGTGCGCACCCGCGGCAGGAGCTTGCCGTCCACATTGACCCGGCTGCGGTCGGCGGGGCATTTGAAGATGGCGGCAGACTGACCGCAATAGGGCCAGAGAATGCTGGTCTCGATGTTCACGCTCGGATCCCAGTTCTCGCGGTTGCTCCCTTTGAAATCGAGCCAGCCGCCCACCCATTGATACGGGCCGTGCTTGACGTAGGGGAGGACATCGTTGTTGTCGTCCACGTACATCTTCCAGGCCAGAAGCAGTTGGCGATGGTTGTTCATGCACTGGATTCCCTGGGCCTTGGTCTTGGCCTTGGAGAGGGCGGGCAGGAGCATTCCCGCCAGGATGGCAATGATGGCGATGACCACGAGGAGCTCGATCAGCGTAAACCCCGTGAAGCGACGAAAATGCTTTTTCATAATCTTCATGTCGGCGGATTGTTTCCGGAACATAACCGACGAAGACGCTCCCGAAAAGCCCTCCCCGCGCGAAAGGCGGAAAAAATCCGAGGGCCGGGGAAGCAAAGGCCGAAGGAAATCCGAAAAGAATCACGCCCGCGCAGCCGCCGAGGTGAGCAGGCGGCAGGTCACCCGCCGGTTGAAGGAAAACCGGCCTGCAGGAGGAGGACGACGCGCGATCGTCCGTCGCGGGCCGCGTCTCCAATCCGACGGCGGGGGGACGCGGTGTTCGCGGCATCAGTGTCCGGTCGTTTTCCGGACAAAGTGGAGGGCCCCGGGGAGGGAGGGACGGGGAGATTTCCCCGGTGGAGCGGAAAGATCGGTTTGGGAGCCGTCGCTTCGCGTCAGCGGGATCACGACGCCTTTCCGAATGGTGGCCAGGTGGGTCACGGGACGCAGGTTGCGTCCCAGCCCGTCGAAGGCGATTTCTCCCGCCACGCCGGGCCACGGAGAAAGCGCGCGCAGGGCCTCGCAGACGGCCCGCCGGTCGGCGCCCCCCCGGCGGATGGCCGCGATGAGCAGCCGGGCGGCATCGTAGGTCTGGCGGGCGGCATAGTCGGCGGGGTGTCCGGCCCGGGCTTGGAAGGCGGCTTGAAAGCGCTGAAGGGCGGCGCGGGTTTCCGGGGTCGCGACAGCCAGCCAGGGGAAGCGCACCCCTTCGGCAACGGGACCGGCTTGCTTGCGAAACGCGCGCCGGCCCATCGCGGGCGCGCCGAACACGACCGGATGCAGGTCGCGTCGCCGCACCCCCCGCAGGAACCGCGCGCTGTCCTCCGCCCCCGCCAGCAGCAGCAGCACCGCGGGGCGAAAATCCCCCAGCGCGCGAAGCTGCACTTCAAACGTGTCGCCGCCCGGGGTGAATTCAAGTTGCCGGTCGGGCGTCAGGCCCCGCTCCGCCAGGGCGCTCAAAAGCGCCCGCGCGGTTTGCCGGGAATCGTGGTCCGTGGCGTTGACCAGCGCGAGTCCCTCCCCGCCGGAACGCAGTTCCCGCGCGATTTCCGCGGCCAACACGGGCGCGAACGCGCTGTCCGGCGGCGCGCAGGAAAACATCCACGGCACGCCGGCGAAGTTGACGGAGGCGTCGCTGCTCACGGGGCTGACCAGCGGCAGTTGCGCCTTGGCGACCACCTGCTCCGCGAGATGGGTGGCGGGACCGTCCACGGAGCCCAGAACCGCCACCACCGGCTCGTGATACACCAGGTGAAACAGCTTGGCCACGCCGGTGCCCCACGGGTTTTTCGCCCAGCAGGGGCGCAGCTCCAGCGGGCGGCCGGACGTGGCGGCATTGGCTTCATCGAAGGCCAGCTTGGCCGCCTGCCAGAGATCGCCCGTGACCGCATCGCCGGGATCCGAGGGACCGAACCACGCCACCACCAAGGGCGCGCCCGGGGAAACGCGCAACGGGCCGCCGCCCGGCGGAGGTTCCAGCGCCCGCCGACGGTGATCCCGGCAGGGCGTGCCGGACGCGGCGGGGGCGCTCTGTTCCGCCGCGACTGAAACCCCGGCCGCTTCTCCCGCGAAGCCCGCCACCGGCGGCGGGGCCGCCCATGTTCCCACGAGACCGGCCAGCAGCCACGCCCGGGCGGGCAGACCGCCGGCCCGCGCGCGCCGGCGGTCCGTCGCCACCGCGTCCGGGCGGCTCGTGACGCCGCCGGACCTGCAGGAGTCAGCGTTTCGCATTCGCCACCGCGGGCCGCGTGACCGCACGCGGCGGAGGAAAGGCCAACGCTCAGCGTTGGGCGGTTTGTTGCACCGGAGGCGCCTGGTCGCGGGGCAGGGGCGGGAGCCCCAGCTCCGCGCGCGAGCGGTAATGCCAGCGGCCGTTTTCGTAGAAGGCCAGGAACACTTCGCCGGCGTCATCCAACGCCGCGCTGAACGGGATGTCGCCCGTCACGCCGGGCCACGGGTCCGGCCGGTAGGCGAGGGCGTCGCGAATCTTGGCGCGATTCAGCCCCACGGTGCGAATGGCCCAGATGAGCATGTTCATGCCGTCGTAGGCATGCGCGGCGTAGGTGTCCGGCGCGACGCCGAACTCGGCCTGGAAGGCCTTGCGAAAGGCGGCCAGCTTGGGATCCTTGCGCTCGGGGTTCCACGGATAACCGCAGATCACGCCCTCGGCATGGGCGCCCGCCAACTGGACGAATTCCTCGCACACCGCCCGGTCCGAGCAGCAAAAGAGCTGATTCATGCCGCGCGCCCGCATGGCGTTGAGCACCCGGGCGGCGTCCGGACCGTTGCCCCAGTGGATGACGACGTCCGGATGGGTTTCCTCGACCCGGTCCAGCACCAGTTTGAAGTCCTTCATGCCGCCGTTGTAGGCCATCTCCACCAGCACCGGGTGTCCCAAACGGCGACAACTGTCCCGAATCTCGCGCACGCCGAAGCGCCCGTACCGGCTGCTGGAGCGGATGATGGCCACGCGGGTCAGGCCGCGCTTGTGAAACAGGTAGTCAATCAGCAGGTAATTTTGCTGCCGGTCGTCGCCGCAACAGCGGAACACCCACGGAATGTTGGTCTCGATGAAGGTGGGGTCCAGGTCGCCGGTGTTCATCCACGGCAGCTCCGCCTTGAGCGCCACGCGGATGGCGATGTGGGTGTTGGCGCCGTCAATGGAGCCCAGGATGGCCCACACCTTGTCCTTGTAGGCCATGGTGATCACCTCGTTGCCGGAGGCGCCCCACAGACCGTTGTCATTGTGGACCACCAGCTCGAAGGGGATGCGCCGGGGCTGGTAACCGCCCTCGGCGTTGGCCTGCTGGATGGCCAGCTTCGCGCCCCGCAGCATCATCAGGCCCAGGGATTCCACGCTGTGGCTGCCCCCGCCCGTGGCCACGGAGACGGTGGGCATGATCGGCCCGAGGAAGCCGATCTTGACGCTGTCCAGATGCTCCGGCTCCGGGATGGCGCGGCCCGGGCCGGTGTATTCCAACTGTTGCAGGAAGAAGCGCTGCTGGGGCTGCACGCCGCCGTAGGGACGCACCTCCGGACTGGTGTGCGCGTAGTTGCGGTTGGTCTTGAGCGGCAGGTCCGGCAATTCATAGGGACCGACGTTCAGTTTCTGCACCCAGGCAGGCTTTTCCGTCGAGGCGGCCTTGCCCGTGTCCAGCGCCCGGGCCGGCAATCCACCGCCGCTCCCCAGCGCCAGGGCCGCGACGGCCGGCAAAAAACTCCATTTGTTATTCATGGCAGTATGGTGGTTGAGGTTGAAAGTTGGCGGGGTTAATCCGCTTTCCTGGTTTTTCCGGCAGACAAGCCGGGATGGTAACCGGTTCCGATCCCCCGGCACAGCCCTTCGGAGGTGCCGATCCAGACGTCCGGGCCGTCGAAATCCACGGCCAAGGCGTAATTGTGTGAAAGGTTGAATCCCATCTCCACCGTATCGAGCACCTTGTCCCCCTGCTGAATCACGGCGCGCCCCTTGTGGTGAACGCCGTCCGTGGTGTAGGTCACCCAGGTGTCGGTCTTGAAATCCATCAGGGCGCCCACGCCCTTGTCCGTGCAGAACCACGCCTCGTTTCCGCTGCGGCCCTTCACGGCGTTGGTGAAGTCGCTGGGCAAACCGCACTCGCGGGCATACCAGCCCCGCCAGTGGCGTCCGTCGTACCGGCAGACGCCAAAGTAGGAGGACACCCACAGGATTTTGTCCACGTAACTCACGCCGGTGGTGATGACGTGGATGATGCCGTCATCCCGGTAAAGATCAATTTCCATTTCGCCGTCCGGATCGAGATAATCCTTCCACTGGTCGGTGGCCACGGTGTATTCCAGCACGCCGCTGCCCCAGATGGCGAGATAGACCAGGCCCTGGTCGTAACACACGCCATAGTTCCAGATCTCCTCCATCGGAGCGTTCTTCTCGGTGAACATGCTCCATTTGTCGGCGATGGTGTCGTAGCGGCTGGCGCCCGCCGTGGTGGCGGCCCAGACATTGTTGTGCTCGATGGCCACGCCGTACACCACGTCGTTGATCAGGCCGCTGTTGAGCTGGTGGAAGTGATCGAACCGCCCGGCGCTGAAGCGCGCCAGGCCGCCCCCGAACAGCCCCAGCCACACCTCGCCGGTTTTGGGATGCACCGCGATGGCCGACACCACCCGCCACGGCAAGCCGTCCTTTTCCTTCCAGGACTGGAACTTTTTGGTGCGTTTGTCGTAGCAGGCCAGGCCGTCTTCCGTGCCGATCCAGACCTTGTCCGGCTGGCAGTTCACGGC
>CAZRPT010000164.1:0-19314 GCA_964601985.1 uncultured Verrucomicrobiota bacterium | reverse complement strand
CCGCCCGGCGAAACCGCTTGTTCCGCGTCCGCCCGCGGGCCAGCATGGGGCGGAGAAGTCATGAGCCGGAAATCCATGATCATTCATTTGCGTCTCCATCGCGGGACTCCGTTGTTTACCCTTCCTCGTTGTTTTCGCCGTGCCGTCCCGCGGGCGGAGCCGGCGTTGCTGGGCCTGCTGCTGGTGCTGCCGGGAGCGCGATCCGCGGAACCGGAACCGCAAACGCCGCCCGTTGCCGCCAAGGAAGCGAAGGAAACGCTCACGCTCAAACGCCTGTTCAAGGGCGAGTTCAACGCCGCCGGATACAGCGCCAAGTGGGCGCGTGAAGGCGCGCGATATCTGCGCTTCGAACCCGCGAAACCCGGGCCGGGCCGCGATCTCGTGGCCCATGACGCCGCCACCGGCGCGCGCGAGGTGCTCGTGCCGGGACCGTGGCTCATTCCGCCGGGCCGCGAGACCCCGTTGTCGGTCGAGGCGTACGCCTTTTCGCGGGACGGCCAGCGGGTGCTGATGTTCACCAACAGCCGGCGGGTCTGGCGACAGCGCACCCGGGGCGATTACTGGCTGCTGGACCGCACCAGTCGCGCGCTGGTGAAGCTGGGCGGCGACGCGCCGGAGGCGTCGCTGATGTTCGCCACCTTCTCGCCGGACGGCAAAAAGGTGGCCTACGTGCGGGAGCGCGACCTTTACGTGCAGGACACCGACACGCTTGCCATCACCCGGCTGACCCGCGACGGCGGGCCGCACCTGATCAACGGGACGTTCGACTGGGTGTATGAAGAGGAACTCAGCCTGCGCAAGGGCTTTCAATGGAGCCCCGACAGCGCGCGGCTGGCGTTCTGGCAGATTGACACCACGCGCGTGCCGGAGTTTCTGATGCTGGACAACACCAGCGGACTGTATCCGCGCCTCATCCGGTTCGCCTATCCGAAGGCCGGCGAAACCAACCCCGCCGCGCGCGTGGGGGTGGTGTCCGTCGAAGGCGGTCCGGTGACCTGGATCAAGCTGCCCGGCGATCCCCGCCGGCACTATCCGGCCCGCGTTCATTGGCTGGAGAATCCGTTGGAACTGGTCATCCAGCAGTTGAACCGCTTGCAGAACACCAACCAGCTCTTCTTCGCGAACCCGGAAACCGGCGACGTGCGGCCGTTTTTCGCCGAGACCGACGACGCCTGGGTGGACGTGCGCGACGACGCCCTCTGGCGCGCGGGCGACCGGCAACTGCTCTGGCTCAGCGAACGCGACGGCTGGCGGCGCGGGTACGCGGTGGACCGCCGGACCGGGCGCGCCAAAAAACTCACCAAGGGCGACTGGGACGTGATCCAATTGCTGGCGGTGGACGAGGCGGCGGAATGCTGTTACCTGCTCGCCTCGCCGGACAGCGCCGTGGCGCGCTATCTCTATCGGGTGCCGCTCAAGGGCCGGAAAAAGGCGCGGCGGCTCACGCCGGACGACCAACCCGGCTGGCACGACTACCGGATTTCCCCCGACCGTCATTGGGCCATTCACACCTGGTCGCGCCTGAACCAACCGCCCCTCGTGGAGCTGATTGACCTGCCCGGCCACACCCGGAAACGGCTGCTGGAGGACAATCAGAAATTGCGCGGGAAGCTGGCCCGGCTCGCCCCGGTGACGACGGAGTTTTTCCGGGTGGACATCGGCGAGGACGTGATGCTGGACGGCTGGTGCTTGAAGCCGCCGCACTTCGATCCCGCCCGGAAGTATCCGGTCCTGTTCCACGTGTACGGCGAACCGGGCGGCCAGACGGTGCTGGATCGCTGGGGCGGCTTCAACGGAATGTGGCACCGGATGCTCGCCGAGCGGGGCTACGTGGTGATGAGCCTCGACAATCGCGGCACCCCCGCCCCGCGCGGACGCGCCTGGCGCAAGTGCATCTACCGGCAGATCGGCGTGCTGGCCTCGCGCGACCAGGCCCGCGGCCTCGACGCCCTCAAGGCCCGCTGGCCGTGGATGGACGGGGAGCGCATCGGCATCTGGGGCTGGAGCGGCGGCGGCTCCATGACCCTCAACGCCCTGTTCCGCCACCCCGATCGCTACCAGCTCGGCATGGCGGTCGCCCCGGTGCCGAACCTGCGCTTTTACGACACCATCTATCAGGAGCGCTACATGGGGCTGCCTTCGGACAACGCGGAGGGCTACCTGAAGGGCTCGCCCATCACCTTCGCCCACCAGCTCGAGGGCGACCTCCTGCTGGTCCACGGCACCGGCGACGACAACGTCCATTACCAGGGGACCGAACAGCTCATCAACGACCTCGTCACCCACGACAAGCCCTTCACCCTGATGGCCTACCCGAACCGCACCCACAGCATCCGGGAAGGCCCCAACACCCGCCGGCACCTCTTCGAGCTGCTGACCCGCTACCTGGAAACCCACCTGCCCGCCGGCGCGCAACCGTGAAACCGGTTTCCCTTTCCTTTGCGTGCTTTCACCATGAAGGACACGAAGATTCCCCCCGCGGCCGCCGACGTGAGGCGGTGCTCCCGGCGGCTTCGTCGCCGGCCGGGGGCGGACGGCCCGCGGAAGGAGGACGACGCACGGACTCCGTTTTGCCGTCCGGATTTCCCGATCCGGTCGGCGCGGGGGGCGCTGCGTTCCGCGCCGAAGCGGTTTTTCCTCGGGAGGTCATGCGGAAAGCGAACGGAGTTTTTCGAGAATGCGGCGGTGGGCGGCGGTGAAGGGGCGGCGGGCGGCTTCGGCGAGGCGCAGCCAGCGTTGGGCCGGCGCGCGCGCGACCGGGCCGGGCCGGGCGTGGCCCCGCCAGACTTCAAGGGTGATCTGGTGCCGCGTGATGCGGTGTTGAAGGGTGACCAGAGGGCGCAGGGAATCCGCCACCAGCAACGGCCAGCGGGCGGCCAGCGTCGCCGGCGTGACGGGCTGGCCGTCGCAATCCGTGTTGGGAAACTCCCACAAGCCGGCGTTCACGCCGCCGGCGGGGCGTTGCTGAACCAGAAACCGGCCCCGCCGCTCGATCACCACCGCCACCACCCGCCGGGTCACTGTGGCGGGACGACGGCCCAGATGGGGCAAACGCGAGACGGCGTCCTCGCGGCACGCCCGACACCGGCGCGCCAGCGGGCATTCGTCGCAACCCGGGCGGCGCGGGGTGCAGACGCGGCGGCCCAGCTCCATCAACGCCTGATTCAACGCGCCGCGGGGGGTGTCCCGCACGATGCGCGCGCCGAGACGTTCCGGCCGGGAGGGGATTTTCGACCGCGCGCGGGCGGCGGCCCGGACCAACGCTTCGGCCCGCGCCCACAACCGCTTCTGGGTGGCGCTTTCCCGGACGGGCGCGGCGATGCCGTAAACCCGCGCGAGCACGCGGATGACGTTGCCGTCGAGGATGGGGCGGGGCTGGTTGAAGGCGATGCTGCAGACGGCCCCCGCCGTGTAGCGGCCAATGCCCGGCAGGGCCAGCACCTCGGCGAATGCGCGGGGAAACCGCCCGCCATGCCGGCGCATGATTTCTCCGGCGGCGCGGTGGAGGTTGCGGGCGCGGGTGTAGTAGCCGAGCCCTTCCCAGAGCTTGAGCACCCGTTCCAGCGGGGCGGCGGCCAGGGCGGCCACGTCGGGCAGCGCGCGCAGCCAGCGTTCGTAATACGGGATCACCGTGCCCACCTGGGTTTGCTGGAGCATGATTTCGCTCACCCAGACGGCGTAGGGATCGGTGACGCGCCGCCAGGGAAGGTCTTCGGCGTGCGCCGCGAACCAGCGCAGCAACGCCTCCGCCAGCGCGCGGGCGGAGGGGCCGTTTTCCGCCGGAGAAACGGCGGTTTTCGCCCGGGAACGCGGTTTCATGGTTCACCCCGATATCCCCGGGCCAGCATGGCGCGATGCACCTTTTCCGCGCGTTCACAGGCCCGGATGAACAACAGCCCCAAGGCATTGGCCAGCGCGCGAAAGCGGAAGGCGCGGTCGCGGGTGAAGGTGCGGGAGCGGCGGGCGAGCTGCAAGCGCCGCCATTCCTCCGCCAGCACGGCGTAATAACGCCCCCAGAACGCCAGGGAACCGGTCCAGATGGCCGGCACGCCGAGCCGTCGCAGGCCGGCGACCAGTTCCGGAAGCGGGGTGACGTGGACCAGCAGACTGAGCGCCCAGAGGCTCAGGGTGGCCTTGAGGAGGAGGTTGCCCGCCCGCAACGGCCAGTGCGGCTGCCCCAGCATGCCGAGGGAGATCAACCCCACCAGCCCCCAGACCAGCAGCGCCCGACGCAAAACGGGGATCAGCGGCAGCCGGAATCGCGCGCTCAACAGCAGCAGGGTGGTGGCCGGCACGGATTGCCACGGCCACCAGGCCGGCGGCCACAGGGCCACCACCGTCACCCCCGCCACGGTCACCCCGATGCGCGCCGCCGGGCTCATGAGGCATCCGTCCGGGAAGCGGCGTCCTTTCGCCGGGAAGCGGGCCGGACCAGCCGCCCCACCAGCCGGGCAAGGGCGAACACCAGCAGCGTGCCCGCCACTCCCGCCAGAATGGTGGAGCCCGCGGAGCCGCCCCAGCCGGCCACTTCATAATCCGCCAACGGCGCGGAAAGCAAGGCGCCCGCCCGCCCGGCGAACCCGAGTTTCTCCGCCACCGCCTCCAGGCCGTCCGGCAGCGGGGAGGCCAGCGGAGCCAGCAACAACACCACCCCCAGCGAGGCCAGCAACCCGTACCCCGCCACGGCCCGGAACGACGGCGAAGCCGCCCTTCCCGTTTCCGGGCGGTAGAGCAGATCGGGACGCACCTGCCAAACGAAGGAGACCACGGCCACGGTGATGACGGCTTCGCCGAGGCCGATCACCGCGTGGGTGAGCCCCATGGCCGGCAGGACGAGTTTCCACCCCACCCGGCCCGAGAGCGCCAGCTCCGCGGCGGCGGCCAGCGAAGCCAGCACCACCGACACCCAGGCGGCCACGGCCACGGCGGCCATCCGCCCCCGTTCCGTGCGCGTCCCCCGGAGGCCCAGGCGGTACACGACGCAGCCGCTCCACGGGGCCACCAGCGCCATGTTCAGCGCGTTCGCGCCCAGCGCGGTCACGCCGCCGTCCTGGAAGAAGAAACATTGCACCACCAGCACGGTGGCCAGCACCATGGACGCCGCCCACGGGCCCAGAAACACCGCCGCCAGCACGCCGCCCAGCAAATGCCCGGAAGTGCCGCCCGCCACGGGAAAATTGACCATCTGTCCCGCGAACACGAACGCCGACATCACCCCCAGCAGCGGGACGGTCTGGTCATTCCAGCGCGCGGTGACCCGGCGGCCCGCCCACGCCAGGCCCGTCCCCGCCAGACAGGCCGTGCCCGCGCAAACGCCCGCATCCAGAAAACCGTCCGGAATGTGCACGGCGCAATGTGACTTTTCCCTCCAATCGTAGCAAGCGGGATTTGTCCCGCCCGCCCTTCCCCGACGGCGGCCGCGGCTCCGTTTCCGCCCGACTCCCGGGAGCCGGGTCAGCGGGCGGAGTCCTCTTCGGCGAGCGGTTCGAGGCGGGCGGTGAGGCGGTTGGTCCCGGCGAAGTAGCGTTTCGCGGCGGCCCGGACCTGCCCGGCGGTGAGGGCGTCCACCCGGGCCGGGTAGTTCAGGATGCCCTCGGGATCGAGGCCGTTTCGGACGCGGAATTCGAGGTTGGCCAGCCAGAAGGGGTTTTCCTTCCGGCCCTTCTCGAAGCCGCGGCGCTGGATTTCCTTCACCTTCGCCAAATCCTCGGCGCGCGGGCCCTCGGTTTGCAGGCGGTGGATTTCGTCGAGGGCGGTTTGGATGAGGGCGTCCGCCCGGGCGGGGTCGCAGCCGAAGGCCACGCGGCTGGCGAAGGCGTTCCGGGGCCAGCGCTGGAGGGCGCCGCTCACGCCGACGCCGTACACGCCGCCCTGTTCCTCGCGCAGGGTTTCGCGCAGCCGGATGCGCAGGACCTCGACCGCCGCCCGCAGGGGCAGCAGCTCCTCGTAACGCCACGGGGCGTCGCCGGTGAGCAGGAGGCGCACGGTGGCGCGGGGTTCCACGCCCTTGAACACCTCCAGCGTCACGTGGCCACGCGCGGGGATGTCGCCGTGGAAGCGCGGTTTTTCGCGCCGGCCGGCGTCGGGCAGGGTGGCCAGGTAGCGCTCGACGAAGGGGCGCAGTTGGTCGGGGGTGAAGTTCCCCACGAACACGAAGTCGAAATCGCCGGCGTTGGCGAAGCGCCGCCGGTAGAAGCGCAGGGACTTGTGCCGGTCCATGCCGGCGATCCACTCCAGCGTGAGCGGTTGATGGCGGGGATGGTTGCCGTACATCACCCGCTCCAATTCGTCGCTGAACACGGCGGCGGGGTCGTTGAGCCGGTTGCGGGCCGCCTCGCGCAGGCGGGTTTGCAGGGCGGCGAACGGTTCGGCGTCGGCGCGGGGCCGGGTGAAGTAGAGGTAAACGAGCTGGAAGAGCGTCTCCAAATCGCGCGGGGAGGCGGAGCCGCTCAGGCCTTCGCTGACGGCGCCGATGCCCGGCGTGACGCCCACCACCTTGCCGGCGAGCTGTTTGCGGAGCTGGTTGGCGTCGAAATCGCCCACGCCGCTCTGGGTGATGATTTGAATGGCCGTGGCGGCCTGGACGTATTCGCGGTCGGACGCCAGGCTGAGCCCGCCGGGGCTGACGGCGCTGAAGAGGACCTGGTCGTTCTGGAAATCGGTGGGTTTGAGCCAGACCCGCGCGCCATTGGCCAGCGTCCACCGGGTGACGTTGATGGCGTCGTAGCGGCGGGTGGCGGTGATCCGGGCCGGCGCGGGCAGCGGATCGAGGAGCGGTTTCCGCGCGACGTCGTCGGCGTAGGCCTCGACCTCGGCCGCCTCGACCTCGCGCATCACGGCCAGGATGTCGTCGCGCGTGGGCACGGGCAGGTTCGGCTTCTCCGGCGCGCTGTAAAGGACGACGCGGTTGGTGGGGGTGGTCCAGCCCCGGGCGGCGGTGTTGACCTCGGCCAGCTCGATGCCGGGCAGGAACTCCTTCACCAGTTCCAGCTCGGCGGCGATGCCGGGGATGGGTTCGCCGCGCAGGAAGTTGCGGGTGTATTCGCCGGCGAAGGAGGCGGACTTGAGCTTGTCGCGCTCGGCGTAGGCCTGTTCGTAGGAGCGGAGAAGATTCGCCTTGGCGCGGGCGAGTTCGGTGGCGGTGAAGCCGTCGCGCCGGACGCGGCGGGCTTCGAGCAGCAACGCCTTCAGGCCCTCGGCCCAGGCGCCTTCCTTGACGGCGGCCATCTGGAAGAAGGCGTCCTTGGTGCGGACGAGGGCGCTCTTGCCGATGCCCGCGCCGAGGTAGGGCGGCTCGGCCTGGCGGGTTTTTTCGTCCAGCCGCTCGTTGAACATGGCCGTGTAGAGCGCCTCGATCAGCGACTGCCGGTAATCGCCGCGGGTCCGGTCCTCGTGCGCGGGCAGGAGGCAGGCGATCTGGATGGTGGTGAAGGGCAGCTCCGGATCGGTGACAATGCTGAAGAGGGTGTCCGCGTGGTCCGGCACCGGGTACAGCTTCCGGGGCGGGGCGTCGGCGGGATTGCCCAGCGGGGCGAACCATTTCCGGACGCGCCGTTCCATCGCGGCTTTGTCGAAATCCCCCACGATCACCACCGCCATCAGGTCGGGCCGGTACCAGGCGCGGTAAAAGCGGACGAACGCCTCGCGGGGCGCGGTGGCGATGACGTTGGTGCTGCCGATGGGCAGCCGCGCGGCGTAGCGGGAATCGTGCAGCAGCACCGGCAACTGCCGGTCGCGCACCCGCTGCCGGGCGCCCCGACCCAGCCGCCATTCCTCGAGGATCACCCCGCGCTCGGCGTCAATGTCCTCGGGGGCCAGCGTCATTTCGTGCGCCCAGTCGGCGAGGATTTGAAAGGCCCGGTCAATGACCGCTTCCTTGTCCAGCGGGATTTCCAGCATGTACACCGTTTCGTCGAAGCTGGTGTAGGCGTTCAGGTCCGCGCCGAACCGCATGCCGATGCTTTCGAGGAAGTCCACCAACGCCTGCTTGGGAAAATGCTTCGTGCCGTTGAAGGCCATGTGTTCGAGGAAATGGGCCAGCCCGCGCTGGTCGTCCTGTTCGAGCACCGAACCGGCGTTGACCACCAACCGCATCACGGCGCGGTTGCGGGGCTTGTGATTCTCGCGGAGGTAGTAGGTCAGGCCGTTGTCGAGGTGGCCGATGGTGACCTGGGGATCCAGCGGCAGCGGCCCGGAATCAGCGGGCGCCGCGCCGCCGGAGGCGACGGTCAGGAGGGCCGCGAAAACGGCAAACCACCGGGAACACCGGGCCCGGTGGCGAAGCAGGCAAATGGGTTTCATCATGTCGAATTCAATGTTGCCCGAACGGTAGAAGGGAAGCGACGCGCCGTCAATCGGTCCGCGCCGCCCCGCGCGAGTTCGCGGGCAACGCCGCGCGTTCGCTCACCGGGCGCCGCTTCCGGGCTGAACCACCCGGAAGCAGCGTTGGCGGCGCGTGGCCACCGTGCCGTCCGTCCATTCGAACAATCCGCTTTCCGAACGGAATGTTTCGAGGGGTTCCCACGCGCGGCAATCGTCGCTGGCCTGAAGCTCGTAGTCCGTGTCCGGGTTGCCGACGAACTGGCCGGTGAACCGCCCGTTTTCGAGCCCGACCACGTAGAGGCGGGCGCCTTGGGCGATCTCCATCGTGAGCCGCCCCTCCCGCCAGGCGAGCAAGCCCGAATAATCGTAGCCCAGCGGCACCAGCCCTTGATTGGTGAAGCCGCCCTCGACGTTCGTCGCCTCCAACGGGGTGATTTTCGCGAACTGGCCGGGCGCCGGTTCGTCGGTCAAAAAGGCCTGATACTCGCCGCCCAGCGTCGCCGGACCATTCAGCAACAGCCGCCCGTAATCCCGTCCCGGCATGGTTCCCGCGATGCCCGTCCGGAGCGCGCCTTCGCCGCCCTGGTGAAAACGCCCCCTGATTTCGAGCGTGCCCTGCCGGATCTCGATGAGCCCTTCGTTGTGGAAATCAATCCGTGACTTGACGGTGCTCACCCCCGGCCCGGCGAGCTTGGCCAACGTGCCGGCGTTGTGCAGCACGCAACGGGCGCTGCCGCCGTCGATATACGGCCCCATGCGCTCGAAAACGGCGTCGGAGCGCAGGTTGAACACGCCGCCGGAGAGGTTGGTGAGCAACACCGCCGCGTCGCGGCTGCTCATCACCGCCCGCAGCGGCCCGCTCCCCTCCCAGTCCAGCACGCCCGCGTTGTTCAACGTCACCCCCTCCAGTTGTTTGGCCCCCTCCCCGCCGATCCAAAACCGCGCGCCCGCCGGAATGCTCAGCTCGCTGGAAAGCAGTTTCCCGCCCGTCCAATGCAGCATCCCCTCCGCCACGCCCCGCAGCGACACCGTGCCGCCGGGCACGCCGAAGAACCCCTCCCCCTCGGCCCGGTGCCCTTCCTCAAACCGCACCGTGCCGCCCGTGAAGGTCACTGCCGCGCCTGCCGCCACCTCGAACCGGCCCCCGCTGCTCAGGCCGTACGGAAACCTCCAGCCGCCACTGGCGACGCGCATCGTGCCGTAGTTGAGAAAGTCAATCCGCCGGCCGACTTCGGTGACGGTGGTCCCCTCTTCCTTGAGCAGAAGCCCGGCGTTGTGCACGACCCAGCGGGCGCTGCTGCCGTCGGCATAAGGGCCCGTGCGCTTCAGGTCGGTGTCGTTGTCGAGACGCACGGTTCCGGAGGGCAGGTTGGTGATCAACACCGCCGCGCCGCGGCTGTTGAGCACGGCGACCCAGCGCCCCGTCCCCGTCCGGTGGATGAGCCCGGCGTTGTTGAGCGTGACCTCCTCGAACCGCCAGTCCCGGTCGCCGGTGACGCGCCAGACGCCGTTGGTGGGAATGGTGATCCGGGCCTGTTGCACCAGCCCGCCGGACCATTCGTTGGTCCCGGCCAGGGTGAACGCCCCCTGCAACACGCCGCCGGTGAGGCGGAGCTGCTCGACCACGCCGGAAAGCCGGACCGTGCCGGCGGGAATCTCGATGAACCCGGCGCCCACCGTGCCGGCGGGTTGCTGGAGCGTGACCGGACTGCCGGTGAGGCGCAACCGGGCCCCGGCGGCCACGGTGAGGGCGCCGGGGCTGGTCAGGGGGCCGGCCAGGGCCAGCGTGCCCTGCCGGATCTCGATGAGCCCTTCGTTGTAAAAATCAATCCGCGACTTGACGGCGCTCACCCCCGGCCCGGCGAGCTTGGCCAACGTGCCGGCGTTGTGCAGCACGCAACGGGCGCTGCCGCCGTCAATATACGGCCCCATGCGCTCGAAAATGGCGTCGGAGCGCAGGTTGAACACGCCGCCGGAGAGATTGGTGAGCAACACCGCCGCGTCGCGGCTGCTCATCACCGCCCGGAGCGGCCCGCTCCCCTCCCAGTCCAGCACGCCCGCGTTGTTCAGCGTCACCCCCTCCAGTTGTTTGGATCCGTCGCCCGTGATGAGCAACCGACCGGTTTCCGTGATGGTCAGCGCCCCGCGCTCCAAAACGCCGCCGGACCAGCGCAGCCCGCCCGCGATCGTCACGCCGCTTCCCAGGCGCGCCCGCCCGCCCGTGACCCGCACGGTGTCCGTCTCGGAGGGCACGCCCGGCGGATCCCAGTTGTCCGCGTGATGCCAGTCGGAGGACACCGCGCCGGTCCAGGTTTTTTCCGCTCCCTCGAGGGGAACGCTGAAAGCAAGCCCCGCCATGACGGCGGCCCACGACGGCGGGAAAAACGAAACGACGGCGTTCATGGAAAATCAATCGGTTTCCAAGGTTCCGATACCAGGATGCCTCCTTGATAAAGAGAACTTTGGCGTTCAAACGGCTGTGAAACGAAAACTAATCCTCCCAATGCCCTCCTGTCCAGTCATATCAATCTTTGCGGTGGGAAAGCGGGAAAGCTGGGCGGATCGTGACCCCATTGAGGGGTGAGCAAATCCGAACGGACCGCCCGCCCACCGGGCTCCCCCCGGTCGCCCGGCGAACCGCGCCCCGCCCCTGTTCGGCGCCCGGCGCCGGAGGATTTCCCGCGGCCCCTGCCATTCCTTGCCCCGGTCGGGAAATGCCGGGTGGGGAAACCCGGCCTGCCGTCGAGGGGGATTTTGCGGCCTTTCCGCGAACCGCGTGCCCCGCGCGGCGAAACGGCCTGCTTTCCAAGCGGCTCTGAAGTTCGTGCCACCCCCGCCGCGACTCCCGCTCCCGCCGGAACGCCCCCGCCGTCAGCGGAACCAACGAAGGAGGGGCACGATCTCCCCAGATTTCCCATTTTCTTCCGGCTTTGCCGTTGACGCGGGCGGGGCGGCCCCACAGGCTGTCGGCGCAGCAAGGCTCATGGACGCCACGTTGTTGATCCACTTTGCCGCGGCGTTGTTCGCAATTCTGGACCCGGTGGGAAACCTGCCGGTGTTCATCAGCGCCACCTCTTATGAACGGGTGGGAGCGCAACGGTACATCGCGCTGTTTCTGGCCCTCTTCGTGGGCGGCACGCTGATGCTCTTCTTCTGGTCGGGCAGCGCGATTCTCCGTTTTTTCGGCGTTTCCCTGCCCTCGTTTCAGATCGCCGGCGGCATTTTGCTGCTCTTGAGCGGCATTGCCATGGTGCAGGGGCAGGGCGAGCGGCAGACCGAGCGGCTGGTGGACAAGCTCAGTTCGGAGAGCGATCTGGAGGCGGCGGGGCACCGGTTTCGGAACCTGCTCATTCCGGTGGGCATTCCGCTGTTTGTCGGTCCCGGCTCCATCAGCACGGTGATCCTGTTCGGGGAGCAGGCCGGCACCGTGGCGGACAAAACCGGCATGGCCCTGGTCATTCTGGCCATAACGGTGGTGGTGTACGTGGTGCTTCTGCTGGGGCAGCCGCTGGGGCGATTGCTGGGCAGCATGGGGCTCGACATCACCACCCGCCTCATGGGGTTGATTCTCGCGGCCATCGGGGTGCAGTTCGTGCTGACCGGCCTGATGGACTGGCTGCCCCGTTTTCAGACGGGCTGAGGGCCGGTCGAAAAAAAACGCCGGGTGGGGGGAAACCGGCCCGCGGCCAGGGGGCATTTCACGCCCTTCCCGCGGAGGGAGGGCGAGGCCCGAAGGGAGTCCGGGTCGCAAACGCGCGAAAAACCACGAAGAACCCGAAGGCCGCGAAACGGGGGCGCAAAAAAAAGTCGCCCCCCGGAAAGGGGGGCGTGCGGTCCGGGACGCGAATCCGCGGGATCAGCTCCGGCCCTGCAGTTTTTTCAACGCGGCGAAGGATTCCGCCGTGCACTGTTTCGGCGACTTGCCGTCCGGGTAGCGTTCCTGCTCCAGGGTGATCCATTCCGTGCCGCCGATGGTCCGGCTGACTTCCAGCACTTCCGCCCAGTCCACGGAATCCTGGCCGAGGATGGCCTTTTTGCCGGGCTCATGGCCGACCACGGTGGGCTTGTAGTGGGTGCTCTTCATGCGGCCCGGATAACGGCGCATCATCTCGGCGGGGTCGTAGCCGGCGGCCGCCGTCCAGCCGCAATCCTGCTGGAGGACCACCGCCTGGCTGGTGCGTTGGGCGAACAGGTCGAAGTAGGTCGTGTCCCCCACCTTGGTGAATTCCTTCGTGTGGTTGTGGTAGCCGCACAGCATGCCGTACGGCCGCAGCAGCTCGGCGGTGAGGTTGAAGAACTCCGCCAGCCGGATGTTGCCCTCGGGATCGGTGTAGGAGTGATCGCCGGGCACGATCAAGAAATGGCAGCCCAGAATCCGGTGGAATTCGATGGTGCGCTTCAGCGCGTCGCCCCGCAACCGGTCGGTTCCGAGATGGGCGCCGATGCCGCGCAGGCCCAGGTCGTCCAGCCGCCGGCGCAGGCCCTTGGGATTGTCGGCATACTGGTAGTAGCCGGCGAACTCCACGCCGTCAAAGCCCTGTCGGGCGGCCCATTCCAGGGTGCCGTCGAAGTCCTTGGCGCAATCGCCGCGCACGGAATAGAGCTGCAGGGCCACGGGCAGAGGCGCCCGCCGGGCAGCCCGCAGGAGGGGGCTCAGACCGGTGGCGGCGGCGGCCAGCGCGGCGTTTTTCATGAATTGACGTCGGGATACTGATTTCATGGCGTTACCTGTTTCGTTCCACGGTTCGAGGCCGCAGCATACTCCGGGCGGGCCGGGCGGGTCCAAGGGCTTTTTGCCGGATGGACGGACAAACCGGAGGGGATGCCACGCGGAAAAAAGAAAGGCGCGGGTGGAAGACACCCGCGCCCTGAAGCGCCACGCGTTCCGGGTTATTGGCGCAGCCGGTAGAACTGGCTCGCCCCGGCGGGCTCGATGGTCACGACTTTTTCGTCGCCTTCGACGCTGGTCGGCGCGTCGGAATCCTTCCAGCCGCCGGGCAGGACCGCCGTTTCCTGGAGCACGAAGCCGTCCGCGTTGGCGGGCCAGCTCAGGCGCACCTTGCCGTCCTGGAGGGCCACGTTGAGCCGCACCTCCGGCGGCGGCAGGGTGCCGCCGGGCGTCACCACCACGTTGTCAATCAGGACGGTCTGGTCGCCGTCGGCCGTTTGCTCGAAACGCAGCACGCCGGTCTCCGCCGCGGCGGGCACCACGACTTCGATCGTGTGGAACGGATTCTGCCCGCCCACGGGGGTGATCGTCTGCTCGTAGGCGACGTAGTCGTCGAACATCACCTTGAGCTTCGGCGCGTTGCCGGAACGGGCGTTGGCCTGGAAGCGGACGGTGTAGTTCCGGCCGGGGATGAGTCCCTCGAGGGTCTGGCTCACGTAGGCGCCGGCGTTTTGCAGGAAGAGCACGCTGTCCTGATCGGGCGGCGCGCCGTTGTCGGCGAACGGTCCGACGCCGACCAGGTTCACGCCGCGCCCGGCGCTGTCGGAATCCCAGCCGGCGATGTTGCCCTCGATGTAGCCGGGGAACGGCACCAGGCCGCTGGCCTCGAAGCTCGGGTTGCGCACCACGATGCCGCCCGCGTCCCGCTGCACGATGGTGATCGCGTCCAGCAACACCGTGGCGTCGCCGTCGCTCACCGTCTCGAACTCCAGCATCCCGCTGGAACCGCCGGCCGTGAATTCGAGCTGGGCGAAGTGGTAGGGATTGGACTCCATCACCGGCGCGATGGCCGGGAAGATGTCCAGGTCCGTCCCGGCGAACCGCACCATCAGGTCAATGCTGCCGCCGCAGCAGTTGCGGACGTTGTAGTAGAACTGCAACCAGTAATGCTTGCCCGGCGTCAGGCCCACCACTTCCTGGCGGAGGATCCTGGCCGTCTGCAGGAGGGCGATCTGGTTGCGATCGGGGATCACGCCGTTGTCATGGAAGGGGCCGGTGGCGTCGTTGATGCCGGTGTTGCCGCTGCCTTCGCTGTCCCAGGCGGCGATGGGGCCGTAGCCGGGGAAGGTGGCGTGCGAATTGTCCTCGAAGCTCGGATTGCGAATGAGCGAGCCGAGCACCATCACGTTCACGCCGGCCTTGTCGAAACAGACCCCGCGCGGTTCATCGAACTTCAGGGTGGCCACGCCCTGGGCCACGCCGGCCACTTCGACGGTCTGCACGAGCTGGTTGGCGTCGAAGTGCAACGTCAACACCCCGTCCACCGCGCCGGGCAGCAGGGCCACGGTTGGATCGCTGCTGGTCACGGTGACGGTGGTGGGCCCGTTGGCCACCACGTCTTCCAGCACCTTCACGGTCACCGCCGAGGAGACCTGACCGACGCCCAGTTGCAGCGTCTCGGGCGCGAGCTGGATGCACGGCAGGTTGACCGCCTGGCCCTTCACCCGGATGTCATCCAGCAGCACCGTTTGGTCGCCTTCCGCCGTCTGGGCGAACCGCAGGACGGCGGATCCTTCCGTGGCTACGAAGGTGCCGCTGGCCCGGTGGTAGGCGCCCGTGCCCACCGGCGTCACGTCGTCTTCGAAGACCACGCTGTCGCCCGCCGTCACCACCAGACGCGGCGTGTTCCCCGAGCGGGCGTTGTAGGCGAAGCTTACCTCGTAGGTCTCGCCGGGGATCAGGCCCACCAGCGTCTGGCTGAGCGCGCCGGCGCCCTGGATGAAGGCCACCAGATCCTGATCCGGCGTCGTGCCGTTGTCGGCGAAGGGATCGCCGGAGAGGTTCAGCCCCGCCGTGCCTTCGATCTGCCAGCCGGAGATGTTTTGCTCCGTAAACACGCCCGGCAGGGGCACCAAGCCGCTGGCCTCGAAGCTCGGGTTCTGCACCACCACGTTGCCGTCGTCCCGTTGCACCACGGTGACGGCGTCAATCAACAGGGTCGAGTCGCCACCGCTGTGCGGCTGGGTGGAGATTTCCACCAGGGCCACCTGATCCGCCGCGACGAACTCGAAGTTGCGGAAATAGTACGGGCCGTTGGCCGGCTGGATGCTCTCCTCGGTGCCCAGCGGCGTGCCGTCCACCGACACGGTCATGTCCGGCACCTCGCCACCGCAGCAGTTGCGGGAGTTGTAGCGCACTTGGAGCCAGTAGTTCTTGCCCGGCTCCAAACCCCGAATCTGCTGCGAAATGGTCTGCGTGGTTTGCAGGAAGGCAATGCGCGCGCGGTCGGGAATGGGGCCGTTGTCATGGAACGGGCCGTCGCCCCCGTTGACGCCGCTGCCGCCTTCCCACTCGTTCACCGGGCCGTAATGAGGCCAGGTGGGATTGTAATTTTGCTCGAAACTCGGATTGCGGACGATGCCCTTCAGCGGCGTCAGAATGACGGTCGTGCCGCCCAGGCAATCGGGGGCGTCCGTGGCCAGCTGGAGGTGGACCCGCCCCTGGCCGACCACCTTGAGGTTTACCGTCTTCGCCGTCGTGCCGGCGGGGAAATCGAGCGCCAGCGCGTTGTCCGTGGCGCCCACGATGGAGACCACGCCGGGGTTGCTGCTGCTCACCGTGACCGTGCCGCCCTGGCCGTTGTTGAAGTTTTCCGGCACCCGCACCGTGACTGACAAATCCGGGCCCGCGTTCTCGTCCAGCACGATCAGTTCCGGATCCATGCGCACGCAGGTGTCCGCCCGGACCGTCAAATTGTCGAACAAGTACTCCCACTGATTGCCCTCGGTGGCGTAGCCCAGCAGGGTGAGGTAGTTGCCCCGGAAACCGCCCGGACGGACGTAGGCATCCCCGGTGTCGGTCAGCGGCACCGGATCGCCGTTGACGAACAGCTTGACCGTCGCGTCCGCCGTGCCGTCAAAGCCTTCCCCCACCACTTCGATGCGCACATGAATTTCGCCGGCGGGCAGCGCGGTTTCCTCGGTGTTGCCGTGAACGAGGTTCGCGCCGTCGAAGACCTGAATCAGTCCGTTGCTCCGGAACAGGATGCCCATGCCGTCGGACGAATTGACGAACTGCCCCGGCCGGGTGGCGCCGAACACGATGGCCGCCCAGTCCTCGGAGAGACGGCCCGGATCCAGCACCGACGGGTTCAGGTCGAACTCGATGGTAAACACCGGACCGTCGGTGAAATTCCGGTCCGGCGACACCCAGGTGCTTTCGACAACGATCAACGAGAGGCGGGTGCCGGTGCCGTCGTTGTAAATCTGGGTGAAGTCATCCAGCGTGCCGCCGGCGGCGGTTTCCTCGGCCTCCGTGTAAGACACCACGGCGGCGCTGCCGCTCTGGCGGCCGGCCAGGCCCTCGTTGATGTCCCACGTGGCCAGGTTGACGTCGAAGTTATCCTGGAAAACCAGCTCGGACTGCGCCAGCAGCAGCGGACTGCTCACCAGCGCCAGCCCGGCCATGATTCCAGACCATGAAGCGGGTTGTAGTGTTTTCATGTGGCGTGTGCTTGAACGTGGCGGCTTCCGAACCCCGTGTCAAGCCTGGCAAGGCCCGGGTACGAGGCAAGGGACTGGCAAAGGCTCACTCGGAACCTGCCGGAAAACGCCGGGTTGGGAAACCCGGCCTATCACCAGGGGATGTTTTGCATCCTTCCCGCAGGTCGCCTGCCTCCCCCCGGCGGAACGCCCCCCTTTTCCGACCGGCTTTCACGCGGCTGCCGTTTTCCTCGTCCGCCTGAACGACTGGAAGCCCGCGCTGCGGCAAGGCCGCTTCCCATGGTCATTTCGGCGATTATGGGGCACGCGCTTCCGTTCGGAATTCGGATTTCCCTCGCGCCTTCGGTCCCTCGGACTTCCCCCGCCTCGTTTCCCCGGCGGCCACGAGGCTGCGGGGGGTGATGTTTTTCCCGGCTTGACAGGGAGTGACTGGCTGGTCATTTTTCCGCCCACCCGGTCATTCAAATGGCTGCAAGGGACGATTTTCAGCGGGCGATGAACGCGATTTTGCAACGACGGAAGGCGGTGGGCGAGGCGCTGGTCCGCGAGGCGGTCGAGGAGGCCGTGGTCGCGGTGTTGCGCGAGAAGGGGCTGGCCGGCCTGACGATGGACGCCGTGGCCGAGACGGCGGGCGTCGCGAAGGGAACCCTTTACAACTATTTCACCAACAAGGACGACCTGCTGGAGGCCGCGCACCAGCGGTTGTTTCGCCCGCTCGAGGAGCAGTTGGACGCGCTGATGGCCCGGCGGGACGTGTCGGTGGTGGAGCTGTTGCGCGAGATCATGCACATGGTGCTGAACTACGTGGAGCAGGATCGCGCGACGTTGTTCATCCTGCACGAGTGCCCGTCGCTGGCGCAGACCCGCGCCCGGAAGGAGCGGGAATTCGTGGAGGACGTGGCCCGGTTGATCCAGCGCGGCATCAAGCGCGGCGAGCTGCGCCGGCAGGATCCGCACGCCACGGCGTGGTTCATCCTGGGGCTGCTGTCCTTCGCCTGCCGGGGGCCGCAGGAACGGCCGGAGCTGTGTCCGCCGGTGCAGCGGCTGCCGGAATGGGCGACGGAGTTTCTGCTCCACGGCGTGGTCCGGTGTCCGGCGCGCGGGTGAATTTCAAGGGAGGCATGATGAGACGCAAAACTCACGAAAGACGCGGCGGCGGATGGCTGGCAACGTTGCTGTTGCTGACCGCCGGATGCGGGCGGGGCGGACCGGTCGCGAACCCGGAAAAGGCGGTGCCGGTGCGGCTGGCCACGGTGGAGCGGCGCACGTTCGAGGACCGGGTCGAGGTGGACGGCACGATCCAGGCCAAGACCACGGCGTTGGTCAGCTCGCGGGTGCCGGGGGTGATCGAGCAGTTGTTCGTGAAGGAAGGCTCCTTCGTGGAGGCGGGCCAGACCCGGTTGTTCGCCGTGGACCAGCTCAAGCTGGAAAAGGCGGTCGAGGTGGCGCGGCAGGCGCTGGCGGTGGCCCGCCTGGGGCGCGACGAAAAGCAGGCCAACCTGGAGCGGATCGAGGCCGTGCTGAACAAGGCGCGGATTGATTACGAGCGGCAGAAGAAACTCTTCGAGGAGGAACAGATCGGCACGCGGGACCAGATCGAGCAGCTGGAGTCCGCCTATCGCCAGGCCCGGGCGGGGGTGAAGCACGCGAAAACGCTGGTCGCGCTGGCCGAGGAGCAGGTGCGACAGGCGGCGGCCACGCTGGCCATGGCGGAAAAGGATTTGCGGGACGCGGTGGTAATCGCGCCCATCAGCGGGGTGGTCAGCCGGCGGTTCCAGGACGTGGGCGACATGGGCAGTCCCGACCAGCCGGTGTTCCAGCTCGACGACACCAACGCGCTGGAGGTGTCGGTTTTCCTGCCCGCCCGGCATTACGGCCGGGTGCAGGAGGGCCAAACCCCCATGCGGGTGACGATCGAGGGGCGCGAGCTGGGGACGTTCCCGGTGCGCTACAAAAGCCCCACCATTGATCCGGCCCTGCGGGTGTTCGAGGTGAAGTGCGACGTCGGGCCCGCCCGGGGCGACGTGGTGCCGGGCCAACTGGTTTCGGTGCGGCTGGTGCTGGCCACGCGCGAGGGGCTGGCGGCGCCCCGCGAGGCGGTGGGCCGGCGCGGCGCGCGGCGCGTGGTGTACCAGGTCCGGGCCGGCAAGGCGCATCTGGTCCCGGTGACGCCCGGCTGGGAAAACGACGGCTGGGTGGAGGTGCGCGCCGAGGGGCTCGCGCCGGGCGACCAGGTCGTCACGGAAGGGCGGTTTCTGCTCGACGACGGCACGGCGGTGCAGGTGCTGAAGGAGAAATCGTGAGCGTGACGGGGCCCAGGGAAAGGCAACGGAAGGGGGGCGCACGCGCCTTCGCGTGCCGGGTTCGGCGCCCCGCCGAACCCCCAAAAGCGTCCGCTGCGATGACGGCGCGCCAAAGTGAAGGAAAACGCGGGGGCGTGCCGCGGGAGCGGCTGGGAGCATTCGCAACGGCCGCCTTGTCCGGACGCGGGAGCCGATGGGCGGGGGCGCCCATCGGAGCACGCGGGGGCGCGTGCGCTCCCCTGTTTTCGCCGGGTTCGCGGCGGGATGGCAGTTATCGCGGGAGGGATTGAGATGTTTT
>CAZRPT010000163.1:0-38014 GCA_964601985.1 uncultured Verrucomicrobiota bacterium | reverse complement strand
GCGCGCCGTCCCGCCGTTCGCGGGGAGATCGCGCGCGACGGGCGGAACGAGTCAAGGCGCCGCGGCATGTCCCGTCCCCGGAGGCCGCGTTCGCGGCTTTTCGATAAAGCCGTGATAAAGGCCGAGGTAGTAGGGCAGGAGAAAGACCGTGCCGCTGCCAAGGGTGCGGCCGTCGCCGCCGTAATCGAGCTGCCAGGGATCGGTGTTCCAGTGGTTGAAATGCCGCTCCGCAACCGGGAGCACCTTGCCGTTGACGCGGTAGCCCCGGTTGGGCCGGGCGGGATCGGCCAGGTCGCGCCGTTGTTGCGGGCGCAGCCGGCGCAAATCCAGCCGGTGACGGTTGCGGCGCGGCCAGTTGACCCGGTCGAGGGGAAATCCCCGCAGCGTGGCCATCGCGTCCTCATGCCAGCCCGGCCAGGGCGCCACCGGGGTGGCGCCGAAGGCGTTGGTATAATTATATCCCAACCCGCACGGCGCGAAGGCGAAGTTGAAGAAGGGATTCATTTCCGGTTGCTCCAACATCCACGCGGCATAGAACGCGAAACGCCACTTGTTTTTCCACGGTGATTCCGGCGCGTATTTCAGCAGGTTGTAGAAACACATGAAGGCCATTTCGTCGTCGGACTGGTTGCCGGAGCCGACCCCCATCTGGGTCTTGAAGTTCATCACGTTGGCCCCGTAGCCGTGGCGTTCCACGAGGTCGTTGAAGGCCTCGAGGTAACGGGTCTCGCCGGTGACGTGGGCGGCCACCGCGAGATAGGACAGGATGCTCAGCGAGTTGAGACCGCGCTCGACCCACCAGTTCGGATCGTGGTTGAGGTATTGCGGGCCGAACACCGCCCAGCGGGTGGGGCGCCCGTCGTGGTCCACGAGGCAAAAATCGTGGGTGACCAGATGGTTCGCCAGATCGCCGACCACTTCCCGCACCCGCGCGCGTTCCGCCGGCGTGTCCGCCACGAGGTCGTAATAGGCGGCGTAGAAGAAGAAATGGCCGTCCAGCTCGTCCGAGCTGGTGTCGCTCTTCCAGTACCATTGGCCGTCCGCGCTCAACGGCCAGCGCGGTTCGTACACCTTCCACAACCGGTCGTACTCGCGTTGTTTCCGCCGGTCCCGCTCCACGCGCCCCGCGTTGGGGTCGGGGCCGTCGGCGGGCAGGACGGTGCGGGCCACGTACCCCTTGGGCGGACTGTGCGGGCCGCCCTGGGTGACCTTTTGCAAAAAGCGCAGGGCCTCGAACGCCTGCTTCGCCCGCCGCCGGAACTCCGGCTGTTTCGTGGCGGCATAAGCGAAACATTCGCCCGCGCCGTACATGCCGGTCCACAACCCGTCGTTGTCGCTGTCCACGTGGGTGACGCGCGAGCGGTCGCCCGGCGCGCCCAGACGGGATTCCGCGACGAACCCGTAGGGGGTGCGTTTGATGTAGCGTTCGATCTCGTCCTCATAAAAGGCGGCTTTTTCCGCCAAGGTCATCGGACGGTATTCCAGGCAGCCCAGACCGCCGTCGGTGGCCAGCCAGACCGTGCCGTTGGCGTCCACTTGCAGGGCCCGGATTTCGTTGCCCGGCAGCCAGGCGGGCCCCTCGCGACAGGCCCACTCCCGCCCGTCGAACCGCACCACGCCCCGCCGGGTGCCGAACCAGACCTCGCCTTCCGGGCCGATGGCCACCGCCGTGAAACCGGCGCAGGGCAGGCCCTCCGCGCCGGTGAAAATTTGCCACGCCGGACGATCGGCGGCCCGGCGGGCCACGCCGCCCGGCAGGGCGACCCACACCGTGCCGGCGCCGTCCGCCGCCACGCCCAACGCGCCGTCCGCCGCCCATTCGCGTCCCCGGGCGTCCCGGACGGGCAGCCGCGACCATTGACCGCCGGCGTCGCGCCGCCACAGTCCGGTGCTCGTGGCCGCCAGGATTTCCCCCTCCGGCGTGCGCGCCACCTGCCGGATGACTTCGTCCCGCCGCTCGGTGGTGGCGGCCCGACCCGGTTGCCAGCGTACCAGGCCGCGATCCGTCGCCAGCCACGCGCCGTCCTCCGCGGGAAGGATCTGGCGGATGTGTTCGCGGGGCACGGGGACGATGCGGGAGGCGCCGTTCAGCACGATCCAGCCGTGGCCCGGCGCGGGCTTTTCCGCGGGCGGCGACACCGGCTCCAACCGGCCGTCGCGGGCGAGAAACCAGCCGCGATCATCCGCCACGCGGACCCGCCCCCGCGCGTCAATGTCCAGCAGGCGCAACCCGCCCGCGCGCATGGTCGCGGGGCGGGACCAGCGCCCGGCGACTTCCTGCCGGAAGGCCTGGGGCGCGACCGGAATCTCCGTGGCCGCCGGCGCGGCATTCGCCAAACCGCCGTTCGCGAGGCAGACCGCTCCCAGCGCGGCCCCGACCGACCATCGAGCAAAGCTTGTCATGCGGCGAAGTATCCGGAAAACGCCCGCCGGGCCAAGCCCGCTTTGCCGGACGGAAGCGGGGAGCCCCCAAACGCCGGATCGGGAAATCCGGTCCGCGAGGGAGACGCGCGGCGCGCTTCCTCCCGCCGCCGGACGCGGAGGCCGCGTTCCGCGCTGAACTTTGTTGCCGGGGCGCCGCCGCGGTTCCGATTTTTCTCAGCGGGCCAGGCGGCTGCGCGGGGCGCTGTAGAGGAAGTAGATCACCAGTCCCACCGCCAGCCAGAGGAAGAAGCGAATCCACGTCACCCACGGAAGGTTGACCATCAGATAACCGCAGGCCGCCACGGCCAGCAACGGCACCACCGGCACCCAGGGCGTCCGGAACGGCCGCGGCCGCTCCGGTTCCCGGCGGCGCAAAACAATCACCCCCAGCGCCACCAGCACGAAGGCGAACAGGGTGCCGATGTTCGTCAGCTCGACCATCTCGTTGATGTTCGTGATGCCGGAAAAGGCCGCCACGAACACGCCGGTCAGGATGGTGGTGACGTGCGGGGTGCGGAAGCGCGGATGCACCCGGGAGGCCCAGGCGGGCAGCAGGCCGTCGCGGGCCATCGCGAAAAAGATGCGGGTCTGGCCGATCTGGAAGACGAACAGGACCGAGGTGGTCGCCACCACGGCGCCCACCGAGATGATCGCCGCCGCCCACCGGATGCCGAGGTTCGAGAAGGCCGTGGCCAGCGGCTCGGCGGTGCCCAGTTGCCGCCACGGCACCATCCCGGTGAGCACCACCGCCACCACCACGTAGATCACCGCGCAAATGGCCAGGCTGGCCACGATGCTCCGGGGCAGGTCGCGTTGCGGATTTTTCGCCTCCTCGGCGGTGGTCGAGATGGCGTCGAAGCCGATGTAGGCGAAGAAGATGATCGCGGCGGCGCTGGAGATGCCCTTCAGCCCGTTCGGCGCGAAGGGGGTCCAATGCTCCGGTTTCACGTAAAACGCGCCCAGCACGACGAAGAAGCCGATGATGAGCAGCTTCACCACGACCATCACGGTGTTGAAGCGGGCGCTGTCCCGGATGCCGCGCACCAGCAGCCAGGTGATGCCCACGGTGACCAGCACCGCCGGCAGGTTGAACACCAGCGGCGCCCCCAGCAGGTGGGGCGCGTGTTCCAGCGCGCCGGCGTGGCGCAGGGTGGATTCGCCCAGCGCCTTGAGCGCCCCGGGATCGCCCGCCGCCCGGGCCACGGCGGCGGCGGCCTGCTCGGCGGTGCGCCAGTCAATCCCCAGCCAGGCCGGCCAGTGCAGTCCGAAGCCCCGGAGCAGTTCCTGAAAATAGCCGGACCAACTGATCGCCACCGCCACGTTGCCCACGGCGTATTCGAGGATGAGGTCCCAGCCGATGATCCACGCCACCAGCTCGCCCAACGTGGCGTAGGCGTAGGTGTAGGCCGAGCCGGCCACCGGCACCATCGAGGTGAACTCCGCGTAACAGAGCGCCGCGAACCCGCACGCCACGGCCACGATGACGAACGACAACGCCACCGCCGGCCCCGCGCCCACGTGCTCGCTGCCGCCGGCGGCGGCGGAACCGATGCTGGCGAAGATGCCCGCGCCGATCATCGCGCCGATGCCCAGCGCCGTCAGTTGGGTTACGGTGAGTGCCCGATGGAGCCGCGTGCCTTCCCGGCGGGTGTCCCGCACCAGTTGGTCCATCGGTTTGGTTCGCCAGAGGTTCGCCATGTCGGAAATGTCCGCGTGTGTCGCGCGGCCCGCATGGTGAAAGAGCGACGGCCATCCGGCAACGCAGGAAATCGCCCCCTTTCCGCGGCGCCCGGAGGAGAAAGCCGCCGCCGGGTCGGGGCGCGGACCGGCGAAGACGCGTTGCCAAACGGCGGGCGGGCCGTGTACGCTGCGTCATGGTCCAGGTGGAAATTTGCGTGGATTCGGTGGCGGGCGCGGTGGCGGCGGAACGCGGCGGCGCGCAACGCGTGGAACTGTGCGCCGATTTGTTCGAGGGCGGCATCACGCCCTCGGCGGGCTGCATCCGGGTGGCCCGGGAACAATGCGGACTCAAGCTGCACGTGCTCATTCGCCCGCGCGGCGGGGATTTTCTCTACACGGACGCGGAGTTCGCCGTGATGCGCGAGGATTTGCGGGTGGCGAAGGAACTGGGCGCGGACGGAGTGGTGCTGGGACTGCTCACCGCCGCCGGCGAGATTGACGCGTCCCGCACCCGGGAATTGATCGCGCTGGCCCGGCCCCTGAGCGTGACGTTTCACCGCGCCTTCGACGTGTGCCGCGATCCCGCCGCCGCGCTGGAAACGCTGGTCGAGCTGGGCGTGGACCGGGTGCTGACTTCGGGGCAGGAGGCCACCTGTCTGGAAGGGCTCGATTCCCTGGCCGGGTTGAACCGGCGGGCGGCGGATCGGATCATCATCATGGCGGGCGGGGGATTGACCCCCCGCAACATCCGCCGCGTGGTGGCGGCCACCGGCGTGCGCGAGGTGCATCTGAGCGCGCGCTCGGGCGTGGAAAGCCGGATGGAATTCCGCAACCCCCGCGTGCCGATGGGCGGCGCGCTGCGGCCGCCGGAATTTTCCTGGCGCGGCACGGACGAAAGCCAGGTGCGAACGGTCGTGGAATCCCTGCGGGAAGAGGCCTGATGCCCGCGCCGAACGGGCCGGCCGGGCGCGGCCGACCGCGAAGGGCGCGCAACCGGAACAAAGCCCCCCTTTCCCGCGCGTCGAAAAGCCGGGCGAGACGCCCCGTTCGCCCCGCGCGACGCGGGAGCCGCCCGGCGCCCGTGAAGAGGGCGGAATGAGCGGGGCGGTCGTCCTCGCGCCGAAAATCCTCCCGGCCCAAGGGGCGGGAGAGGTCAGAACACCTCGCTGTGAATCTGGCCGGGTTCCCGGCGCTGGTGCGGGCGGAAACCGTCCCCGGCCAGGATCTCGATCATCCCCTTCACCATGTTCGGATTGCCGCAGAGGAAGATGTGGGTGTTTTCCGGGGTGGGCTTGAAGCCCCACGCCTTCTCCGCGACGCCGTCCCGCCAGATGTCCTCGATGAAACGCGTGTCGCCGTGCCAGCCGGCGGGTTCCTTTTCGGGCTGGGTGATGGTGGGGTAGTAGGTGAATTTGTCGAACATCGTCTGGAGCAGTTCCAGCTCCGAGGAGTAGCCGAGGTCCCAGCTGTTGGCCGCGCCGTGGATGACCATGATTTTGCCCTCCCGCTTCAGCGCGTTGGAGCGCAGCATGCTCATGTAGGGGGCCAGGCCCGTGCCGGTGGCGATCAGGGCGATGTTCTGGTCCGGCGGGATTTCGTCCAGGGTGAACATGCCGGCGGCCTTTTTGCCCATCATGATGCGGTCGCCGTATTTCAGGTTGAAGAGGCGCGGGGTCAGCGAGCCCGAGTGCACCAGCGTGATGTAGAACTCCAGGTGCTGCTGGGTGGAGGAGGAGGCGATCGAGTAGGCCCGCTTGATGAGTTTCTCGGGATCGTCGTGTTTCGTGTGCTCCTCGGTGGCTTCCGGACAGCGCTCCGCCTTGGCCGGCAGTCCCAGCGCCACGAACTGGCCCGCCTTGTAGGGGCCGAATTCCCAGCCGTCCGGTTTCACCCGGATGATTTTCATGATCGGGGAAACCTGGATGATCTGCGTCACGATGGAGTTCAGTTCATTCATAGAAAATTGAAGGCGCACCTTAGAAATCCCGTCCCGCTCCGTCAAGCCGCGACCCGGCCCGGCCGCCGTCCCGGCGGCAACGGTCCTTGCCCCCGGGACGGCGCGCCGGTAAGTTGCGGGCCGGCTGTTATGCTGATGGGCTCATGAAACGACGACTGGCTTACACCGCGCTCGTGACCGCGTTGGGCGTCAACCTCTTCTTTGGCGCCCGCGTTTATCTGCACTCGGAGGAGGCGTCCCGAAACAACGACATCTACCGTCATCTGCGCCTCTTCGCCCAGGTGCTGACGCGGGTGTCGGAGGATTACGTGGACGGGGACAAGGTGTCCTACAAGGACCTCATTTACAGCGCCTTGCGCGGCATGCTCAGCTCGCTGGACCCGCACAGCGAGTTCATGGAGCCGCGCAAATACCAGGAGCTGAAGAGCGACACCGAGGGCAAGTTCGGCGGCGTGGGCATCCAGATCGGCCTCCGCGACGGCATCCTCACCGTGATCGCCCCCATCGAGGACACCCCCGCCTTCCGGGCGGGCGTGATTTCCGGCGACCAGATCATCAAGATCGGCGACGAGGACACCGAGGGCTTCACCCCGGATGACGCGGTCAAGCGGCTCCGGGGCAAACCCGGCACCGAGGTGTCGTTCACCGTCCACCGGCCCGGCACCGGCGAGGATCTCGTGATTACCGTGACGCGCGAGGAAATCGCGGTGAAAAGCGTCAAGGACCTCAAAGGCGGCACGAAATTCGCCCTCGGCAAGGACGGCATCGGCTACGTCCGGATCATCCAGTTCGGCGAGCACACCAGCGACGAGCTGGACCGCGCCCTCGAGAAACTCAGCAACGCCGGCATGAAGGGGCTGATCCTCGACCTGCGCGACAATCCCGGCGGCTTGCTGGATCAGGCGGCCAAGGTGTGCGGCAAGTTCCTCCCGCCCGGCACGCTGGTGGTGAGCACCGAGGGACGCGACCCCAAGGAGCGGCGCGAGTTCCACGTCCCCCGGCTCGGCCACCATTACGAAACGCCGATGGTGCTGCTGGTGAACGGCGGCAGCGCCAGCGCGGCGGAGATCGTTTCCGGCTGTTTGCAGGATCTGAAACGCGCGGTGCTGGTGGGCGAGCGCACCTTCGGCAAGGGCTCGGTCCAGAGCATCATTCCCCTCCAGGACGGCGCGGCCCTGCGGCTCACCACCGCCAAATACTACACCCCCAGTCACCGGGTCATTCACGAGAAGGGCATCACCCCGGACATCATCGTGCCGCTGACGCCCGAGGAGATCAGCGCCCTCATGCTGAAACGCACCCCCGGCGCGGTGGAAACCCTGCCCCCCGAACGCCGCCGGGCGGTGGAAGCGGTGCGGGACCTGCAACTCGATCGCGCCCGCGACCTGCTGCGCGGACTCATGCTCTTCTCCCACTGGCAGGCGCCGGAAAAGTCCGCGAAACCGAAGAAGGCGGAAAAAACGGCCCCGCAACCCGCCGCCGCGCCCGCCGGTTGAACCGGTCCGCCTGCTCCCGCGCATGATCGTTCTGGGGGTCGAAAGTTCCTGCGACGAAACCAGCGTGGCGGTGGCGCGGGACGGCGTGATCCGGGCCAACGCGGTCGCCTCCCAGGTCGCCCTGCACGCCGAGTACGGCGGCGTGGTGCCCGAGCTGGCCAGTCGCGCCCACCTGAAAAACCTGCTGCCCCTCGCCCGGCTGGCCCTGCGCGACGCCGGCGTGACGCCCGCCGAACTCGACGCCTTTGCCGCCACCCGGGGCCCCGGATTGCCCAGCGCCCTCAGGGTCGGCTGGCGGTTCACCCAGGCCGCCGCGTTCGCCCTCGGCAAACCCTGTCTGGCCGTGCACCACCATGAGGCCCACCTCTATTCCCCGTGGCTGGTCCCCGCCGGGGACGTCCCCTTTCGCGCGGACTGGGACGCCTTTCAACCCAACGTGGCCCTGATCGTCAGCGGCGGCCACACCTTGTTGGTGGACGTTCCGGAGGAAGGGCGGCACCGGGTGCTTGGCGGCACGGTGGATGACGCCGCCGGCGAGTGCTTCGACAAGACCGCCAAACTCATCGGCCTCCCCTACCCCGGCGGGCCGGCGCTGGACGAGCTGGCCGAGGAAGGCGATCCCGCGGCGTTTCCCTTTCCCCGTCCCCTGCTGCGCGATCCCCACGACGACTTCAGCTTCAGCGGCCTCAAGACCTCCGTCCGCTACCGTCTCCGCGATCATCCCGGCCTGCTGGACGATCCCCGGGCGTTGCGCGACTTCTGCGCCTCGGTGCGGGCGGCCATCATCGAGGTGCTGGTGGCCAAGACCGTTCGCGCGGCCACGCGACTGGGCCGCCCGTGCGTCACCGCTTCCGGCGGCGTCACCTGCAACCGCGCCCTGCGCCGGGACCTCGCCGCCGCCTGCCGCGAACACGGACTCGCCCTGCGCCTGGCCGCGCCCGCGCTCTCCACCGACAACGCCGCCATGGTGGCCGCCCTGGCCGAACGCCAGCTCCGGCGGGGCGCCGCGCCCACTCCGTGGGAGGTCGAATCGCTTCCCTCCTGGTCCTTGGCGGACGAAACGGCGCGCTGAACAACGCGCGTTTCGCTCTTCACCGCCCCGCGATCCGCGGCCGTCGCCGCCGTAAAAAAACGAAAAAATTGAAAACTTTTCATTGACAAATCAGGCGGCGCTTTCATCCTCGCGCCCAGGTTCATTGCAAAGCGAATCAATCTCCCCGGGAAGGAGTGCGTTTGCGCCGCACGGGGTGGGGCTTTCTCGCGGGTATTGTCGCCGGGCGGTGAACCGGAAAACTAACGTCCAAAACAAAACAAAACGAACCATGCAAATCACAAAAACAACTAAAGCACGGACGGGCGGTTTTACGCTCGTTGAGATGATCGGCGTCCTCGCCATCATCGCCATCCTCACCTCGTTGCTGATCCCGAAAATCTTCCAGGTGATCAACGACGCCAAGATCAGCAACGCGCTGGTCTCCTACAACTCCGCCAAGGCCGCCGCCGCCGCCCACTACGGCAAATGGGGTGGATTCCGCGACGCGAGTGGAGGTTCCCTCACCTTCAACGGGGGGGTGTCAGAAGATTGGGATGACGTTCTGGTCAGCGGAGGCTATTTGGAGACTCCTTTCGCGGTGAAAATCGGTAATGGTCAACAGGGCGCAACTAGCGGTTCCCGTCTGCGGGTGGTTGACATTTCCAGTTTGACCAGCAGCAGTTCAGTCACTGCGGGTGACAGCGACACAAGCGGGTCCTACTGCTTGACAGAAAATACTAACACCACCTCCGTTCCTCACGTGGATACAACAGGCAGTTATCTGGTGGAAGCCGTGATCCCCGGCGTGAGCATTCAAGACGCGGTCGAGTTAAATCGCCGGATAGATGGCGCCGCGGCTGGATTCGGGCAACAAACTTGGACGAACAATGTGACGGCTGATTTCACGGGGCGTGTAAAATGGCAAAAGGGAAGTGGGGGTGAAGCAACTGTTTACATGTACATTGCCCACCGCTAATTTCATGGGATTGGGAAGGAATCCTCCTTCCTGAACTGTGAACTCATCCGGCAGGGGAAGGGAGTAAAAGCTCCTTTCCCCTGCTGACTTCGAGACATGAAACGGATCGTTCGGCGGCGGGGAATCAAGGGGGATGAACCCGCCGGGATTTCTTCGCGGGAGCACCCGGGAAAAGCGGAGAAAAGCGTATGAGTGATTTCGGGACCAGCCGCGCGCGGCGAACGGAAGCATAAAGCAACCCGAAAAAATCCGTTTCCCGGCATTTTTCGGTTTCCGGTTGCCCGATTCGCATCCATACGGCTTGATCCCTTCCGGCAGGGCCTCATGAATCTTCAACGGAGAAAGAGCAAGCCGCGGAGATCGCCGCGCGCGGAGCGACCGCAAAAAGGCCGGAAAGCACGAAAGGCGCGGGCCTTCACCATGATCGAACTGGTGGGGGTGGTTTCGATCATGGCGATTTTGATCACATTGTTGATTCCGCGCATCTACGGCGTGATCAATGAATCACGCATCACCCACGTGGTCATGTCGTATCGTTCCATGATGGCGGGAGTGCACGCGCATTACGGCCGCTGGGGCGGTTTTCGCCACGTGGACGGCACGGCGTACGCGGCGAATGAGTATCCGGTGGAGGACTTCGACCGGGTGCTGTTCGAAGGCGGCTACATCAACGAACCGTTCATCCTGCCCATCGGCAACGGACGTTCGGGCAACGACGGCAACGCCGCCATGGATCCCGCCACGGATGGCACACGGTTGCGGCTGCTTTCCATCGCCAACGTGCGGGAGGGGGATCCCGTCACGGCCGGTGATACGGACATGAGCGGAACCTACCGGCTTTCGCCCCTGAACGCCGCTCCCGCGGGAACCTCCGCCGGCAGCCGGGAGACAGCGGGGGTGGACGTCACCGGCAGCTACCTGGTGGAAGCCGTGATTCCCGGCGTGGCCATCCGGGACGCGCAGGAGTTGAACAAGCGCATTGACGGCCGCAACGAACTTCTGGGAGCGCGGGAATGGGGCGATGGCAGCGGCAACACCACCGAGGCGGACTACACCGGCAAGGTCAAATGGGAACGCGGTTCCGGCAGCGAGGCCACCGTGTTTATTTACATCGCCCACTATTGATGAACTCACGGAAGACGGACGAACACGCCCCCCGAGGGACCGAAGGCCCGACGGAAATCCGAAATCCGAAAGAGAGCGCGCGCGTTTTGGCAGCGCGGACTTCCAGTCTGCCGGCTTGTGCTGCCGGGGGGCGGCGAAAGGGATTCGTCCGGCAGGACGAAGGCCCGCGGGGCCGAGCGCGGGGGGCACGCGCGAGCCCATCGCCGGTTTCCAGCCGGCCCGGCGGGCGAGAAAAGCAGCCGCCGCGTAACGGGGAAGTCCGGCAGATTGGAAATCTGCGATACAGCAGGCTGGAAGCCTGCGCTACGGGGGGCGGGGAGCGCACGCGCCCCGCGTGTCCCGAGGAGCGCCCCCCGCCCCTCGATCCCCCGCGACCGATTTTCGCGGCTCCCCGGGTAGCGCCCGCGTTGCGCGGGTCGGGCCGGGCGTTCCGTCCGGCTCCCGACGCGCGGGAACGGGGTTCTTTGGTCCGCCCGCGCGTTCTTCGTGGTCCCGGTTGCCCCGATGCCCGTGGGGCCGTTGAAGCGGCCGCCGCGTAAAGGGGAAAGCTTGGCAGGTCGGAAATCCGCGCTACGGGCGGGGGCGCGCTTTTCTTCCGAATTTCGGATTTCCCCCGACCCTTCGCTTCCTTGGATTTTTTTCGTCGGAGGGTTTCGGCTCCTTCCCCGGGCGGTTTCGGGGGAGGGGGCGGGGTTGGAAGATGGTTTTCAGCGTGCCCCACGGATTTTTGAGGGGGGTGAGAAAGGGGGCGACATACAGGAATTCCACCTTGGGATTGCCCAGCGAGCCGCTGAGGCGCAACTCGGTGATCCGGCCCACGGGGCGGAACAAAAAACTGATCAGGGGGCCGATGACCGGCGTGTTGCGCAGCAGCTCGATGCGCACGGTGGCGTCAAGCGCGCCGGTGAGGGAGCAGGCGCCTTCGTAGGCCAGCCGGGCCATGTCGGTTTCGATCTTGAGGTCGTCGGACTTCAACACGCCGCCGGTGAGGATGAAGTGGCCGTAGGCGTCGGTGGCTTCGTTGTTGCCCAAGCCGGGAGCGACGGCGTTGAGGATCTTGGAGATGACGCCGAAGACGGGCAGATCCCACAGCAGCCCGTCGCGCAGGGCGAGGTTTCCATGGCCGTACCAGCTTTCCGCGCGATCGGGCGTGCCGTTGGTCACCACCACGTGCCCGCTCAGGAGGCCCCCGAGGTGGTTGGTCACGGCAAAGACGTCCCGGGTCAGCGGCCGGAGGTGGACGTTGGTGGCGAGGGCGTCGAAGGCCAGGCGGGGGGGCTGATCGGCGGCCAGGCGCGCCGTCAGATGACCGCGCAGCCGCCCTTGATAGAAGCCGCCGCTGAAGTTGGTGATCAGAACGGTGTCGCCCCACCAGCGCACCCGGCCCGCGACGTCGCCGAAGTGGAACCGCCAGAAATGGAACGGCCCGCCGGCGATGTCGAACGTCATCCGCGCAGCCTCCGGGCGTCCGTCGGTGGGCAGGAATCCGCCCAGCTTGATCTCGGGCGGTTCGGCGAATTGATACGGCGCGAGCACCTTTTCCACCGCCGGCCCGATGGCGCGGGCCACCCTCATCGGGTCCATGCGGGTGCGGGCGTTGGTCAGGGTGAGTTCCCGCCGGTCGAGGGCGTAATCCAGCCGTCCCACCCGCGCCCATTCCCCGCCCACGCGCACCCGGGCGTTTGTGGCGGTGAGGACGCGGTTGGTGAGGAGGAGCGTGCCGCTCAGGAGGTCGCAGCGTTGGCCGCGAAAGCCGAAGTCGCGGGCGTCAATGCGGAGCAGCAAATCCGTCCGTTTGGGCGGGCGGAAACAGCCCGTCACGTCGCCCCGGACGTGGGCGGCGTTGGTGAAGTCGAACAGGCTCAGGATGTTTACCACGTCGCGGCCGATGGCGGGGGCCACTTCCCGGGGATTGACCCGGCAGTCGAGCCGCCAGTGAAAGTTGCGGGGCAGCAGTTCCAAGGTGTAGGCCAGGTCGGCCTCGCCTTCGGGGCGGCGCAGGTGGAAGTCGCGCAACCGCAGCACGGCGTTGCTGAGGCTGAGGTTCAACCGGGCCTCCTCGAAGGGCACGTCGAGATAGCCCGCCTTCCGTCCTGCGACATGGCCGTTGACCACGAGTGCCGGCAGCAGTTCGGCGCGGGCGTCCACCGGCGTGCCGTCCCACGGCGGCAGCAATCCCCGCGCCCGGGCGCTGATGGCGGGCGGGGTTTCCCAGGAAAATTTTTCCAACCAGCGGCTCACGCTTTCCGGCAGCACGCCGTCCAGCCGGTGCGCGTCGAAGGTGGACTTCAGCCGGAGCGCCACCCGGCGGGTGGCCACGTCCAGCTCCCCGTCGTTCAGGTCCAGCACCCCGTCGTACAGTTGGGCGAACAGGCGGGGCAGCCGCAACACGGGGGGGGCCCACTCGCCCTCCAGCTCCAGCGTGTCCAGTTTCAGGCGGGGAGCATCCAGCCCGCTCAGGCGCAGACTCAAGCCGCCCGCCCACGGCGCGGCGTTCGTCCAAAAGCCCCAGCTTGCGGGGGGCGGGCCGGGCGCGGCGGACGCGTCTTCCGCCGGACGAAAGTCCGCCGCCAGCCAAAGGTGGCGCAGCCGGCCCCAGGCGCCGGCGTCGAGCCCGGACACGCGCAGGGCCAGCTCGCCGCGGGTTTGGTCGGGCCGGTCCAGATCCAGCGTGATCGTGCCGGAAAGCCGGTTGGTTCCGGCGCGCACCTCCGGCGGCAGTTCCGGCAGCTCCAGTCCGTCGGTGGTCAGGGTGAAACGCGCCCGCCAGCGGCGGAAGCGGTCGTCCAGCCGGGCGGTGTCCGCCTCGACGGCGACGCCCTCCAGCCGAGCGCCGCCGACGCGCAGCCGCTCGGCGCCGACCCGCCAATGGAGCCGGGCGGGCAGGGGATTGGTGGCGGGCTGGGTCACGTCGGCGCTCACCCGGCAGGTCTCGGCGGTGACGCCGCCGCTCCGCACGCGATCCGCCGCCAGGCGCAACCGCGCGTGGTAGTGGTGGTTGGTGGGCGGGCGGTCGTTGAGCCGGAGGTCGAGGTCCAGCCCCTCGACCGCGCCCCAGGGGGTTTCCACTCCCGCCGTCAGGAGCGCGATTTCCGCCCGCCAGTCGTCGGGGTCGGCGGCGTCGCCGTGGAACCGCAATCGCAGTTGGGGCGCGCGGGTGAACGAGATCCGCCGAAGCAGCCGCTGAAACTGGCGCAGTTGGAACAGGAACGGCGGCGCTCCCGGTCGGGGGGGGCGACGAAACCGGCTCAGGGAAGCCACGTGGCTCACGGCGCCCGCCAACCGGACGTCGCAGCCGAACAGGCGCGCCCGCCCGTCGCGCAGCTCCCAACGGTCGCCCGGCAGGAAGCGGAGCCGGCCGGAGAGCTTGCTCAACACCAGCACTTCATCCGGCGCGGCGTTCGTCGTGAGGGGCAGGCGCAGGGTGCCGGAAAGCACCTGCAATCCGGCCACCGCGAAATCCGCCCGGCACAGGCGTCGCCAGTCCGGTTCCACCACCACTTCGTTCACCCGCAGCTGGAATCCGCCGGGGCCTTCGCGGCTCAAGGACAACCGTTCCGCCACCAACCCGCGGTCAAAGCGCAGCCGCACCCGCGCGCACCCGGCCGTCCAGCCCCGTTGTTTCAGCTCGCGGCGCACCAGGGCGGTGAGCGGCGCGGGGAGCCCCACCTGGTTGATCCAGAGCAGCAGCAGGGTCAGGAGCAGAACGCCGGCGAGCACAAGCCGCCGGCATCCGCGAAGGATTCGCCGCAACCGCCCGGCGGGGCGCGTGGGACCGCCGCCGCGCATTTCAGGGCAGAGGGGCCACCAACAAATCCCCCTCGATGAAGGCCTGGATGGGCAGCGGCAATTCGAAGATGACCCAGCCGGGCGGATCGGCCAGTTGCACCGCCGCGTAGCGTTTGCCCTTGGGGCCCCGCCGGCCCAGAAACAGGGTGCGGGTCTCGGTCCGGTCGCCGTTTTTCAGGGTCACCTCGACGCGATAGGCGGTTTTCGGGAAGCCGTAAAGCGGCAGCCGTTCCGCCCCCCGGGCCACCCAGCGATCCGCGTACAGGCGGCCCAGCCGGTAGGCGGTTTCCTCGATGGTCAGCGGGTTGAATTTCGCCGGCGAACCTTCCGCCGCGACCCAGTTCATCGGGCCCCGCCGGATCAATTTCTTGGTGGCGCCCTGCTGGTGGACGGTGATGTCCACGATCTGGTTGGTGGAGAAGTTCCAGATCTGCCGGCTGCGCAACTGCCAGGCCGCGCGCGGCAGCCGCCCGTCATCCACCACGGTGACCACGGCGTTTTCATTGCCGCGCCGGGCGAGGTAGAGGTTGCCCCTGGGCTTCCCCAGGCGGACCCGGGCGAGCACCCGGTTGGTGGCGTTCGGCGGGGCGTTGGTGGGCGCGCCCAGCACGCGGTACTCGCGCAGCGGCGGGTCCAGGCCGTAGGGGGCGAAGTCGGTCACCACCTCGCGCTCGAAATCCATGAATTCCCAGCCGGCCAGTCGGGCCAGAAACTCCAGCACCAGCACGGTGTCGGCGGGCGCGGCCACCGGCCGGACGATGCGCCACGTGTCGTTCGTGCCGCGGTCAAGGGCCACCTCCTCGTCCGCCCGGAACTCGATGCGGCGCACCTCGGGCAGGGCGAAGACCATCAACCGGCGGTCGCAAAAATCGCGGTAGCTGGCCAGCCAGGGCTCGATGAGCTTGCGGCCCGCCAGCATCACGTTGCCCAGCCGGGCGTTGCGGACATACACGAAATCGCGGTGGTTCGTGGCGCCGCGGCCGATCTGGAGCTGGAACAGCGGCTCCTCGCCGCGCGCGAAGACCAGCTCCCGCACCGGCGGCGCGAGTCCGTAGCGGGCGAGCTGGTCGCCCGGTTGGTCGGTCACGAATTGCGCCACCTGCGCCAGCTCGAGCTGGTGGAAGAGATACTCCAGTCGTGGCCCGTCGGCCGGCGCGGTGAGGGGGCGGACCATTTTCCACGCGTGGCCGTCCGGGGCGCGGACCACTTCGAACCCGTTGGTCACCGGCAGCACGGAAAAGCGGTCGAAATCCGGCAGGCCGCCCACCAGCAACGCCGTGTGCCGCCAGGCGAAGGAGGAGGCGGGCAGCACGCGCAGAAAGGCGTCCGGCACGGCCAGCAAATCGTCCGCGCCCACCACCTGCAAATAGACCTGCCCCCCGATGGGCGTGCGCGCGCCCAGGCGGATTTCGGTGCGCTGGTCGCCGGCGGTGAGAATGATCGAGGCCGCGGGCGGCTTCAGGCCGAAGGCGGCGAGCCCGTTGGTCTGGGCGAGCACCTCGTTGGCGCGAATCCGGCCGCGGAAGCGCAAATCCCGCAGCGCCGTCAAAAAGCGTTCCACGCTGGTGGCCTGGGCGGGATAGGGGAGGGGCTCGGTCAGCCGCCACTCGCCCTCCGTCCGGACGAGTTTCAGATGGACGTTGGTGGCGTTGCGCACCTCGATGCCGTCCACCGTGTCCAGATTCAGGGCCGGCAGGACGCGGTCCCGGGCGTCCAGAAAATCCTTCGTGTTGGTGGTCCGGCGGTCGAAGATGACGAGGTACAACAGCAGGGCCAGGGCAATGCCCACGAGCCAGCGGGTGGTGGCGGCATTCATGACTCAGGCGCGGCGGCGCATCCAGACCAGCAGTCCCAGGCCCAGCACGGCGCCGGGGAGGAGGCCCAGCAGGATCCACGTGACGCGGGTCATCTGGGTGCGGGTCAGGGCGATTTCGTATTCTTTGATCGGACGGGGCGCAATGCCGGAGAGGTATTGCGGCCGGTCCAGCAGCCAGTTGACGGCCAGGCTGGCGAACTCCCAGTTCGCCGCCTTGACGATGGTTTCATTTCCCAGAAAAAACGATTCGCCCACCACCACCATCCGCGAGGAGTAGCGGTCGGCGGACACCCCCGCGAGGCTCCCCTTTTCGACCGCCACGGCGAGCGGAATGGCCCCGCGCCGGTCGCGGCGGGGATCCGACCGGGGGGCGCCGTTCGAGCTGAGGGCGCTGGCGGTGAAGCCGTGCTCGCCGGTGAAGGCCAGCGCCTGCACGTTCGGGGCGTCGCCGCTGGCGCCGGGAATCCGCCGGGGGGTCACCGAGCGGGCGAAGACCATGTAGATGGAGCGGCCCTGGAGCGGCTTCACGATGGGATGGGCGCTGAAGTTGGTGCACACGAGGTCATTGCCCCGCAGTGAATTGGGCGGGTCGAAGACGTAGTTGTTGCCCACGGCCACGCCCCAGTTGAGCAGCAGCCGTTCGAGGCCGGTTTCGGTCCGGTGGGCCTGGTAGAAGCTCAGGAGGGCCAGCACCCGTCCGCCCTCGGCCAGGTAGCGATCAATCTTCTTGAGCTCGGCGTCGGCCAGCCGGGAGCGCGGCCCGGCGATGACCAGCAGGGCGCAGTCCTCCGGAATGGCGTTCTCTCCGGCCAGGCCGATCTTGCGCACGGCCACGTTCTTGTTGCGCAACAACGTGGCGAAGCGCGAGTAGCCCGCCAGCTCGTCGTCGCTGTTCGGATCATGCTCGCCGTGGTCCTGAAGGAAGCAGGCCACCGGCAGGCGCTCCTGAAGCAGCCCCGCGATGGCGGAGGTGAACAGCGGCTCGCCCTTGAAGGTCAGCCGCCGGACCTCCTTTTCCCCTTTGAACAGCGCGCCGATGTCGTAATCGGACAGCTCGCTGGCGCGGACCACCTTGACCCGCCCCCCGGCGTCGAACACCACCACGTCGTCCATCTCGCTGGGCAGCAGGTAGCGCGAGGCCATCAGCTCGGCCCGGCCGGGATCGCGGTTGTAATCCACCTGCTCCAGGTGGAGGCGCGGGCAGGCGTAGGTGTATTCGCGCAACAGGCCGGTGACCGGCCCGAACAGCTCGTGGTTGCGGTTGAAGAGGACCACCACCCGGATGTCATTGGTGACGGCGTTGAGCACCCGGCGGGTTTCCGGGCTGAGCGAAAAACGCTGGTCGGCGGACCACTGGTAGCGCCGGAAATGGCGCGCGGCCAGGTAGTTGGTCATGCCCACGATGGCCAGCAGCGCGAGCACCGACACCAGCACGTGGAAGCTGGCCCGGTAGGACTGCTCCGGCGTGAAACTGGGCGGGTGGGGGGACGGGCGGCTCATCTCAACTGTTCCTCCAACGCCGGGCCTCGACCACCTTTACGGTGAGAAACAGGAAGAACACCGTGAGGCTCAGGTAAAAGGTCACCGGCCGGGTGTCCACCACGCCCCGCACGAAATCCTCCATGTGCTCGATCATCGAGACGTACGACGCCGCGTCCGTCAGCCAGCCGCGATGATCGCCCACGCTGTAGCGGGCGAAACTGAGCAGGAACAGCGTCAGCCCCATCGCGAAACTGAGGATGGCGGCCACGATCTGGCTCCGGGTCACCGCCGAGGCCAGGCAGCCGATGGCCACGTAGAGCGCCCCCATCAGCAGGATGCCCAGGCTGGTGCTCGCCACCGGCCACCAGTCGAACACCGCCGCCCCGCCGGTGAACCGGTGGATCACCAGCAGGCAGCCCACCAGCGGCAGCCACATCAGCACGTAAAACAGAAAGCCCGCCGTGTACTTCGCCAGCACCACGGCCACGTCGCTCACCGGACAGGTCATCAGGGTTTCGTACGTCCCCGAAAAGCGTTCCTGGGCAAACAACCGCATGGTGATCACCGGCGTGGCCACCAGCAGGATGAGCCAGAAAAACAGGGTGCTGTAAAACAGCTCCGTCAGCGGCACGGTCAGCGAATCGCCGTTGTAGGCCATCAGGACCAGCGTGAAGCCGACCCCCAGCAGGAACGCCACCACGGTGATGATGACGTAGCCGGTGAGCGACATCAGGTAGCCGCCCAAGTCCCGACGCAACAGGGTGAACCACACTCTCATTCCCAGCCCTCCGTTTCTTCCCGGTTTTCGGTGAGGTGAATGAACACGTCTTCGAGCGAATGGCGGCGCAGGGCCAGCTCGCGCAGCGGCCAGTTTTTCCGGACCACCAGCTCGTACAACGCGGGCCGCAAATCCACCGTCGCGCGCGGGCTCAACTGGCACTGCCAGTAGCCGTCGCTCAGCGGCGTCAACACGCATTCGCCCAGACCGTCCAGCTCCCGCAGGCCGGCCTCGAGGGCGGCCTGCTCCGCCTGAATCTCGGCCACCACCTGTCCCCCGCCGGCCATGTGCCGCCGCAGCTCGTCCGGCGTGCCCGACACCACGATCTCGCCGTCCTTCAAGATCAGCACCCGGTGCGAAATCATCTCCACCTCGTGCAGGATGTGCGAGGAAAGCAGGATCGTGTGCGCCTCGCCCAAGTCCCGGATGAGCTGCCGGAAGGCCCGGATCTGGTGCGGGTCCAGGCCGATGGTGGGCTCGTCCAGGATGATCAATTCCGGCTCGTGAATCAGCGCGTCCGCCAGGCCCACCCGCTGGCGGTAGCCTTTCGACAACGTCCCGATGATCTGCCGCGCCACCTCCGTCAGGCCGCACTCCTCCAGCACCGTGTCGGCGCGCGCGCGACCGCGCCGGCCGCGCAGCCCCTTCAACCGGGCGCGGAATTTCAGGTACTCCCGCACCCGCAAATCCAGATGCAGCGGGTTGTTTTCCGGCATGTAGCCGATCCGCCGCCGCACCTCGGTGGCCTCGCGGGCCACGTCGAGGCCCGCCACCCGCACCGTGCCGGCGGTGCCGGGCATGAAGCAGGAGAGGATGCGCAGGATGGTGCTTTTGCCCGCGCCGTTCGGCCCCAGCAGACCGGCGATCTCGCCGCGCGGCACGGTGAAGGACACATCGCGGACCGCCACCTTCCGGCCGTAGCGCCGGGTCAGGTGTTCCACCTCGATCATTGGACTGTCCGTGTCGCTCATGGTGCGGGTCGCCGGGTCCGGCGCGCGGCGGCTCAGCGAATCGTCAGGTCGCCCGCCACGCGCTGGTGCAGGATCATCCTCCCGCGACGCAACTGGATCAACAATTCAACCGCCACCTTTTCGCCCGCCTTCCTGGCGTGCAGCAGCCGCGCCGCGGAAACCACATCGTCCACCCGCTGGCCGTCCAGCGCCAGCACGACGTTGCCGGGCACGATGCCCAGCTGGTCCGCCGGGCTGTCCGGCTCCACGCCGGCCACCACCAGCCCCTGGGTGGTCCACAGGCCGAGGCTTTCCGCCAGGTCGCGCGTCAGTTCCTGCACGCTCAGGCCGGTCTTTTTCCGGATCAGGCGGGCGTTGAACACCTCCGCCTCCGGCACCAGCCGCACCACGGCGTGCCGGCGCACCGTGTCCCGGCGGTACATCAGGTCAATGTCCCGGTCCGGCCCGGAGGCCAGCAGCTTGCGGGTGAAGGCCACGAAGCCGCCCGGCGGTTCGCCGTTCACCTCGAGGATGACGTCGCCCTTTTTCAGGCCCGCCCGCGCGGCGGGGCTGCCCGGTTCCACCCGGCTCACGCGCACCCCGCTGCCCGAGGGCCGCACCCGCGCGCCGAACCACAACTTCCCGAGGGCGGGCGAGAAGATCTCCGCCAGCGCCTCGGCCACCCGTTTCTCGGGGATGGCGAACCCGATGCCCTGGCCCTCGCGGAAGACGGCCACGTTCAGGCCGATCAATTCCCCGCGCAGGTTGATCAACGGCCCGCCGCTGTTGCCGGGGTTGATGGCGGCGTCGGTCTGGAGCCAGTCCTCGATGCCCATCGGGGCGTTTTCCTCGGGCGGACGCCGGCTTTTCGAGCTGAGGATGCCGCGCGTCACCGAACCGCCCAGGCCGAACGGATTGCCCAGCGCCAGCACGGTCTCGCCCAGCAGGAGGTCGTCGTCCTCGGCGAACCGCACCGCCGTGAAGCGTTCGCCCGGCCGGGTCTTGAGGCGCAACAGGGCCACGTCGGTCCGCTCGCTGCCCGCCACCAGCTCGGCCTCGTAGGTCTTGCCGCCCGCCTCGTCGGTGAGCTTCACCCAGATGCGGCTGGCCCGGCGGGTCACGTGGTCGTTCGTCAGGACGTATCCCTCCTCGTCAATGATGACTCCCGAGCCCAGGCTGTATTGCGCCTGCGGCGGCCGCCGCCGGTAGTAGGGCCCCCAGAACTGCTCGAACAAATTCGCCAGCGGATCGCGCACCTCGATGATGGTCTCGGTGCCGATGTTGACCACTGCCGGCATCACCTTCGCCACGGCCGCCACCACCGCGTCCCGCCGGGGATCGGGCCCGTCGGGGGCGTCCGGTTCCGCCGCCCCCGCCGGCGCGCCATGCAGCAAAAAAACGCCCAGCAGCAGCGGGCCGACCCCGCCGCGCTTTCTCCGTTGCCCGGTGAAAGGTTTCATTAAATCGTCAGACATTCGCCGGCGCGCTCCGTTCACGGATTTCCGGGGAGCACCCGCGCCCCTGCGGGTGGGCGATGAGCGCCTCCGCCCATCGCTTCCCCGCGTCCTCATTTCGCGGCCGCCGCGGCTCCCCCCGGCCCTTCGATTGCTCACCGTTTGGTTTTGCTCCCCGAACCGAATGTCCGGTTGGACGCTCCTCCGGGTTCGGCGGGGCGCCGAACCCCACCCGCGGGGGCGCGGGTGCTCCCCGTTTTTCGCGCGGCCACGGTGCGGAAGGAAACGCCACCATCACGACTCCTTGAGCCGGCGTTCGAGGGTCTCGCCCACGAGGGCCGGATTCGCCCGGCCCCGGGAACGCTTCATCACCTGTCCCTTGAGGAAGTTCAGGGCGGCGGTCTTGCCCGCCCGGTAATCCGCCGCCGGTCCCGGATGCGCCGCGATCACCTCCGCGCACAGGGTCTCGATGGCGCCCGTGTCGCTCACCTGCGCCAGCCCCTCGCGCTCCACGATCGCCGCCGGCGCGTCTCCGGTGTCGAACATGATCTGAAACACCTGCTGGGCGCTGCGCGAGCTGATCCGGCCCGACTCGACCAGCTCGACCAGCTCCAGCAACGCCGCGGGCGGAAACCGCAGATCGGCCAGCGTGAGCCGTTCCCCGTCGCCCTCCTCGAGGCCCATCGCGGCCTGCTCGGCGGCGAGTTTTTCGTTCGCCTCCGCCAGGCGGGCCTGGAGGTTGTTGATGATCCAGTTGGCGACCGCCTTCGGGTGCTTCGTCTGGCGGGCCAGCGGCTCGAAATAATCCCCCAGCGCCACGTCGTTCTTGAACACCTCCGCGTCGCCGGCGGGCAGTTGGTAATCGCGCATGAACCGCTGCTTGCGGGCCAGCGGCAGCTCGACCACCCGGGTCCGCACCGCCTCGATCCACGCGTCCGACGGCTCCACCGGCATGATGTCCGGGCAGGGGAAATAACGGTAATCGTGCGCGTCCTCCTTGGTGCGCATCTCCTCGGTGATGCCCGCCCCGTCATCCCAACGACGGGTGGACTGGACGAGCGTCTCCCCGCGCTCCAGGGCCTCGATCTGACGCGGAATCTCGTAGGCCAGCGCCCGGCGCACCCCCGAGAAGCTGTTCATGTTCTTGATCTCGATCTTCGCCCCCAACGTCTCGCTCCCGCGCGGGCGGACGCTCACGTTCACGTCGCACCGCACCATGCCCTTCTCCATGTCGCAATCGCTGATGCCGCCGTACACCAGCACGTCCTTCAGCGCGTTCAGGTAGGCATAAGCCATGTCCGGGCTGCGCAGGTCCGGCTCGGAAACGATCTCCAGCAGCGGCACCCCCGCGCGATTGAAGTCCACCCCGCTGTGCCGCTCGAAGTGGGTGCTCTTGCCCACGTCCTCCTCGAGGTGCGCCCGCGTGATCCGCACCCGGTGAATCTCCCCCTCGAACTCGAAGTCCAGGTAGCCCCCCAACGTGCTCGGCAGGGCGTACTGGGTGAGCTGGTAGTTCTTGGGCATGTCCGGGTAAAAATAATTCTTCCGGTCGAACCGGGCGTGTCGGGGGATTTCCGAATGGAGCAGCAGCCCGGTCAACACCGTCAACCGCAGCGCCTCCTCGTTGGGCACCGGCAACACCCCGGGCAGCCCGAGACACACCGGACAGACCAGCGTGTTCGGCGGCGCGCCAAAGGCGTTGGCGCACCCGCACCACATCTTGGACCGGGTTTTGAGTTGCACGTGGGTCTCGAGCCCGATGACTGCTTCGTAGTCCATCACCCCGGCCATTGAACCACACCCCGCCCCGCCCGGCACGGCTTTTGCGTGTCGAAACGGAGAATGCCGCCCCGGCCCGCGCCGGCTTTCCGCCCTCCTCCGCCGGCGCGCGAAAAAAAGGAAATTTTTCCGCTTTTTCGCCTCCCTCCCGCGGGAGACGGCGTTTCCGGGCCGGAAACACGGCGCAATCGAATTCTCAATTCCTTGTCGCCCAGCGGGTTGAAAAATCCCGCCCCCGGCCGGACCCCCTCCGTCGCCAGCCGGGTAAAAGGCGAAATGACGGTTGACTTGGGCAAAACCCCTGTTAAGCTTCGCTCCCTTTGGTTTGCAAGGGAATGAAGACATATCTGCCCAAAGTCGCTCAGAACGCCAAAAAATGGCACGTGATTGACGCCGACGGCCAGGTGCTTGGCCGGCTGGCCGTTCAGGTGGCCGACATCCTGCGCGGGAAAAACAAACCGGTGTTTACCCCGCATCTGGACGCCGGCGACTTCGTCGTGGTCATCAACGCCGAGAAAGTCCGGCTCACCGGCAAGAAGGAAACCGGCAAGGTGTATGAGAGCTACTCCGGCTACCGGGGGGGGCGTCGCACCCGCACCGCCGCCGAAGTCCGGGCCAGCCACCCGGAACGGCTGATCCTCCACGCCGTCAAGGGCATGCTGCCCAAAAACCGCCTGGCCGCCCGCCTGCTGACCAAGCTCAAGGTGTACGCCGGGCCGGAGCATCCCCATACCGCGCAACAACCCACCCCGCTGTCCGTCACGGCATAGTTTTTGAAAGCATGGAACAGGTGAAGGAACATCTTGGCACGGGACGCCGCAAGTGCGCCGTGGCCCGCGTGCGGCTGTCGGAAGGCGCCGGCAAAATCACGATCAACGGCCGGCCCTTCGAAAACTACTTCCCCATCGAAACCCACCGCATGCTGGTCAGCCAGCCGCTGGTGCTCACCGAGCTGCAATCGAAGGTGGACATCCGCGTAAACGTCCAGGGCGGCGGCCCCAGCGGCCAGGCCGGGGCCATCCGGCACGGCATCACCCGCGCGCTGTTGCAATACGACGCCAGCCTCCGGCCCGTCCTGAAGGCGGAAGGCTTCATCACCCGCGACCCGCGCGTGAAGGAACGCAAAAAGCCCGGTCAGCCCGGCGCCCGCAAGCGTTTCCAGTTCAGCAAGCGTTAACCCGCGCGCCGACCGTTTTCCCCCTTTCCCGCCCGCGCCCTCCGCGCGGGCGTTTTGTCGTCCCCCCGCCTGCCTCCTTGCCCCGCGGGCGGCCGGTTCCTACTCTGCGCCCATGCCGCATACTGCGCGACCTTCCCCCGCGGTGCTGGGCCTGCTGCAACGCCGGGCCGGCGAAAACCCCGCGGACAACCTCGCCGCCACCCTGGCCGCCGCGGATGAAGCCGCCCGGGCGGGCGCGCAAATCATCTGCACCCAGGAGCTGTTTCGCAGCCGCTACTTCTGCCAGTCGCAGGACCCGGCGGCCTTCGCGCTGGCGGAGCCGATCCCCGGCCCCAGCACCGGGGCGTTCCAAAAACTGGCCCGCGACCGCGCGGTGGTGATCGTGGCGTCGCTGTTCGAACGACGCGCCCCGGGCCTCTACCACAACACCGCCGTGGTGATTGACGCGGACGGCCGCCTGCTGGGGCGGTACCGCAAGATGCACATCCCGCACGACCCCCAGTTCGAGGAGAAGTTCTACTTCGCGCCGGGCGATCTCGGCTTCCGGGCGTGGAACACCCGCTACGGCCGGATCGGCGTGCTGATCTGCTGGGACCAGTGGTTCCCCGAAGCGGCCCGGCTGACGGCGCTCCAAGGCGCGGACCTGCTGCTCTACCCCACGGCCATCGGCTGGCTGCCGGCGGAACGGGCCGCCCTCGGCGCGGAACAACACGCGGCCTGGGAGCTGATCCAGCGGAGCCACGCGGTGGCCAACGGCTGCTACGTGGCGGCGGTGAACCGGGTGGGCTTCGAGCCGGCTCCGCAAGGCGGCGGGATCGAGTTTTGGGGCCAGAGCTTCGTGGCCGGCCCGGACGGCGCGCTGCTCACCCGGGCCGCGCCCGACCGGGAAGGCATCCTGCTGGCGGAGCTGGACTGGTCACGGATCGAAAGCGCGCGCGTCACCTGGCCCTTCCTCCGCGACCGTCGCACCGACGCCTACGCCCCCCTCACCGCGCGCTTTCTGGCGGAAGAAGCCAACGTCGAGCACAAGGACCGGGAAGCGTAACGCCCCCCGGCGCCGCCGGGGGAAATCCGAGGGCCGAAGGACCGAGGGACCGAAGGAAATCCGCATCCCGAATCCCGAAATCCGAAAGAAAAACATCCTTCGCAGTCGCCGGGTGAGGGGGCGGGGGGCTCCGTCCCGTGCCGCAGCGCAGGCCGGCAGCCTGCCGTTTCGCGGCGTGGCACGCGGCGCGGCGTCCGATTTTCCCCCTCCGGCTCGGGGGGCGTTTTTCTTTTGTCTGTCAGGCCGTGCCGCGCAGGGCCAGGACGGCGCCGCCGGTGATGCCGGCGTCGTCGCCGAGCTTCGTGGCCAGGATGCGGATGCCCTTGTCCACGCCCCCCATGGCGTATTGGCGCGCTTTTTGTTCGATGACGGGAAACATCTGGTCGCCGAGCGCCTGCATCATGCCGCCGCCCAGCACCACCACTTCCGGGTTCAGGAGGTTGATGACGTTGCCGACGGCGATGCCGGTGTACACCGCGGCGTCCTTGATGACTTTTTGCACGAGCTTGTCGCCGCGCTTGATGGCCTTGCGGAGGTCGCCGCTGCGGAGGTTTTTGAGGGAGGAGCCGAGCATCGCGGTGAGCACGGTTTTCTGGCCGTCCTTGAGGGCGCGCTTGAGGCGGCGGGTGATGCCGGAGCGGCCGGCCAGCGCCTCGAAGCAGCCCGCGTTGCCGCAACCGCAGCGGGGGCCCTTGAGTTCCAGCACCATGTGGCCGATCTCGCCCGCGGTGCGGTTGAAGCCGGAGTAGAGGTCGCCGTTGATGATGATTCCGGCGCCGATGCCGGTGCCGAGAAAGATGCCCACCAGGTGGCGGGGCCTGCCCTGCAGTTCCTTTTCGTGCACGCCGAGGGCCTGGATGTTGCAGTCGTTTTCCGCGAACACCGGCACTTTGAGGAGTTTTTCGAGCGCGCTCTTCAGCGGAACGTCGCGCCACTGGAGGTTGGGGGCGAAGATCACCCGGCCGGTCTCGGGGTCGGTGGCCCCGGGCGCGCCAATGCCCACGCCGCGCAACTGGGCGGGCTGGAGGTCGCATTCGTCAATGGCGTCGAACACGCAGCGGGCGATGCGCTCCACCACGGCGTCCACGCCGCGCTTGGCCTTGGTGCTTTTCTTGGCCTTGCCGATGAGGTTGAGCTGGGCGTCGAACACGCCCGCGAGGATTTTGGTCCCGCCGAGGTCCACCCCGACAACGTACTGCTGATTTTGTCTGGCCATGGGCTGTTGCAAACGCGGCCGCGCAAGGCGGCGCTTGAGTGGTTGAGGTTTGGGAGGAGGAGAAATCCGCGTGAATCTCAGCCGGACCGGCCGCCGTGGGACCGGCCCCGCAGCACGGCCGCGATCTGTTCCTGCAATTCATGGTTGATCTCGTCCACGGGCCGATCCCCGTTTACGATGGTGAAATCGTACAGCTTTTGCAGCCGGCGGAACTGCTCGGTCAGCAGCCGCTGGTATTTCATGAAGCTGTCGAACATGTCCCGTGACAGGCCCAAATCCATGCCGCTTTCCCAGTAGTCCAGGGCGTGGCTCTTGGCGAAGGTGCGCTGGACCAGCACCTCGGGGGGCACCTGGAGGTAGAACACCGCGTCCGGCACCAGGGCGATGCCGTAGAGGTTGCTCAGCCAGGTCTCATCCATGCCCCGCACCAAATCCCGCGCCATGAGGGTGTAGATGTAGCGGTCGGCCAGCACCATGAAGCCGGATTTGAGCGCCGGCAGGATGATGTTTTCGAGCTGGTCGGCGAAGTCGGTGGCGTAGAAGAGGCTCAGGGTGGTGTGGCTGAGGATGTTGCCCGCCTGGGCGCGATCCAGCTCCTCGCTCACGAGGGTGGAGCGCTTGAGGCCCACCTGCACGGTGCCGTGGCCCTCGCTTTCGAGCCAGTGCACCAGCCGGGCGATCTGGGTCGAGCGCCCCGAGCCGTCGGCCCCCTCCACCACGATCAACTTGCCCGACAAACTCTCCGGCGGCACTCCGGGAATGCCGTGTCCGTAGTAGCGCCGGGCCGTGGGATGCGGCAGCGGCACCCGCGGCAACCGGGAACGGGGCGCGGCAGACGCGGCGGCGCGCCGGGCGGTGGAGGCGGATTTACGCGGCATAATCGGACAACCGGATGCGGTCGGCCACGATCTGGCGGATCACCGCCTGTTGCGGCTCGACCGGCTGATGGGCGTCAATGAGGTGAAACTGGTACTCCCGGCTCATGGCGAGGTATTGTTCGAGCAGCCGCCCCTGGAAGATGCGGTAGCTCTCCTGGATGTCCGAGGCGATCCGCAGGTCCATGCCCGCCTCGAAGTATTTCAACTTTCGTTTTCCGTCCAGGAGGCGTTGCAGCGAGACCTCCAGGGGCGCCTTGAGGAAAAACGTCAGGTCGGGACGCAGGGCGAAATCGTACAACCCCCGCACCCAGTCCGGCGGGCAGCCCCGCACCACGTCCCGGGCAAAGGCCGTGAACACGTAGCGGTCGCACAGCACCAGGTACCCCGCCCGCAGCAGCGGCACGAGGTGGCGCTCGTAGCGATCCGCGAAATCAGTCGCGTGGATCAGGCTGAAGGTGGTGGGAGTGAGCAGGTTGGTGTTTTTGGCGCGGCGGGTGGCGCTCTTGACCAGCTCGGAGGAGTTCCAGCGGCTGAGATAGACCTTCAAACGCTGCTCCTCGAGCCACCGCATCAGCAGGTGGATCTGCGTGGACTTCCCCGAGCCGTCAATGCCTTCCACGGCGATCAACCGGCCCGGATAGTCCGCCTGCGCAAACGTCTTGTTGAGCACCGCGCCAAGGCTAGGCCGCCGCGCCCCGGGAGGCAAACCCTTTGCGCGCCCGCGCCCGGCAAGGGGTTCCCCGGTCCGCGCCGAGCGGCGGGGGGAAAAATCACGGCGGGGAGACGGGCCGGCCCGGTTCCGGCCCGGGCCGCCAGGTGTCGTAAATCCGGGCGCTCTCGCCCTGCCAGAAGGGGGAGGATCCCCACAGCGGCACCGTGGCGCGGGTGGCCTCCCATTCGGCCAGCAGTTTGAACAGCGCGTCGCGGGTGGCCGGGTCCGCGGCGGCCCGGTCGCGGGCCTCGGCCACGTCCGTGGCGGGACGAAACAGTTGCGCCGGGCGATGCGACAGCCGGATCAGCTTGTCCGGGCCGCGCCGCACGGCGGCCTGCCCCTGCAGGCGCCAGAAGAGCGTCCGCTCCGGCGGGGCGGCCCGTCCCGTCAGAATCGGCAGCAGGTTCACGCCGTCGTAATCGCCCCAACGCCGGCTGGCCCGCCGGCGGTTGCGGCGATCTTCATACGAGGGCGCCGGCGCCAGCGGCAGGGGGCGCGCGCCGGCGGCGGCGAGAAAGGTGGGCAGCAGATCGAGGCTCGACACCGGCGCGGCCAGCCGGCGGCCGGCGGGAAGGCGCCCCGGCCAGGTCCAGATCATCGGCACGCGGATGCCGCCTTCGCGCAGGCAGCCCTTGGCCCCCGAGAGCGGACCGTTCCAACTGCGGTTGATCGTGGCGCCGCCGTTGTCGGAGAAGAACACGATCAGCGTTCGCTCGCGCGCGCCCAACTCCGCCAGCAACGCCCGCACCCGGCCCACGCCCCGGTCCAGGGCCCGCATCATGGCCGCGTAGGTGCGGCGCTTCGGATCCGGGATGGCCGCGCAGGCGGCCAGATCGGCCTCGGTGGCCTGCAACGGGGTGTGGGGCGCGTTGTAGGCCAGGTAGAGCAACCACGGCCGGCGCGGCCGGGCGGCGGCGCGGGCGCGAATCCAGCGCTCCGCCTCGTCGGTGAAGAAGTCCGTCAGATACGGGCTGCTGAACTCCCGGACCGGCTGTCCGTTGCGCTCGATGCGATGCTTGCCGGCCTGGGGAAAGTAACGATGCCCGCCGCCCAGGAAGCCGCAGAAATAATCGAAGCCCCGCGCGTTGGGATGAAACGGCGCGCCGACGCCCAAATGCCATTTGCCGATCGCCGCGGTGGCGTAGCCGGCGGCCTTCAGATGATCCGCCAGCGTGTGCTCGGTGGGCGGCAGACCGAGCAGCTCCGGCCGCGTGGCGTAATGGGCCGCGCCCTGGTTGAGGTTGCCCTCGTAGCCGAAGCGGCGCGGATCACGCCCCGTCAACAACCCCGCCCGCGAGGGCGAGCACACCGCGCTGGCCACGTAAGCCTGCGCGCACAACACCCCCTCCGCCGCGAGCGCGTCAATGTGCGGCGTGCGAATCACCCGGCTGCCCATGCACCCCAGGTCGCCGTATCCCAGATCGTCGGCCAGAATCACCAGAATATTGGGCCGCGCGGCCGGAGCGGCCGGAGCGGCCATCGCGCCTCCCGCCAGCCCGACCAGCAAAATCCCCATTTTCGCCCCCGGAAAACGGCCGCCTTTCCCGTTTCGCCGCGGGCGCGTTGCCCTCCCCGCGACGGGGCGTTCTTTCACCGGATTCTTTTTCAACCACGCAAGCATCCCCGAAGGGTGCGGCCCTGCTCCGTCCTGTCAATCCCGGCCTCGCGCCGCGCCCGGTTTTCCTCCCGGATTCCCGCGATCGCTCCGGCGGGCGGGATTTTTGTTTCCGGCCGTTCCGGCACGCCCCCGACGCCGGGCGCCCGCCGGGAAACCGCTTGGCTTGGGCGCGGGGACTTCGGTAGCGTAACCGGCCATTATGACATTGACGGAAAAAGTCCTCGCCCGCGCCGCCGGCAAGGCCCGGGTGGAAGCCGGGGAAAGCGTCTGGGTCAACGCCGACGTGCTCATGACGCACGACGTCTGCGGGCCCGGCACCATCGGCATCTTTCGGCGGGAGTTCGGCGAGCAGGCCCGGGTCTGGAACCCGGACGGGGTGGTCATCATCCCGGACCATTACATCTTCACCGCCGACGCGAAGTCGAACCGCAACGTGGACATCCTGCGCGAGTTCGCCCGCGAGCAGGGTCTGCGCTACTTCTACGACGTCATTGACGATCCCCGCGGCACGTGGCGGTTTGACGCGGAAAAGGGGCCCTACGCCCGGCAATACGGCGCCCGTTACGCGGGGGTGTGCCACGCCGCGCTGGCCGAGAAGGGCCACACCCGCCCGGGCGAGGTGCTGTTCGGCACCGATTCCCACACCTGCATGGCCGGGGCGTTCAACGAGTTCGCCACCGGCATCGGCAACACCGACGCGGGCTTCGTCATGGGCACCGGCAAACTGCTGCTCAAGGTGCCCGAGACCATGCGGTTCCGGCTGGAAGGCCGGCTCCGGCCCGGCGTCATGGCCAAGGACATCATCCTCCACCTGATCGGCGAGATCGGCTTCGACGGCGCGACCTACCGGGCGATGCAGTTCGACGGCCCGGGCGTGGCCACCCTTTCGATGGACGACCGGATGACCATCGCCAACATGGCCATCGAGGCGGGCGGCAAGAACGGCATCTTCCCCTTCGACGCCCGCACGGCGGAATACGTCGAGGCCCGCACCCGGCTCAACGGCACGAAGCAGAGCTACGACCCGGTCGAGCCCGACGCCGACCAGCGGTTCCGTCACGAGCTGGTGCTCGAGCTGGACCAACTGGAGCCCACCGTGGCCTGCCATCCCGACCCCGGCCGGCGCAAGACCGCCAAGGAACTCGAACACCTGCGCCTCGACCGCGCCTACGTGGGCTCCTGCACCGGCGGCAAGCTCAGCGATTTCGTCGAATTCGCCCGCGTGGTGCGGGGGCGGAAGGTGAAGATTGACACCTTCGGCGTGCCGGCCACGCCGGCCATCGTGCATCAGCTCCAGACCACGTGGTGGGGCGACCAAACCCTCTGGCAGGTGCTCGAAGCCGCCGGGGTGCGGATGACCGAAAACGCCGGCTGCGCCGCCTGTCTGGGCGGGCCGGTGGACACCTTCGGCCGGATGAACGAGGGCGGGTTGAAGTGCATCAGCGCCACCAACCGGAACTTCCCGGGGCGCATGGGCAGCAAGGAAAGCGAGGTGTACCTCGCCAGCCCCGCCACCGTGGCGGCCAGCGCCCTGACCGGCCACGTGACCGACCCCCGCGAGTTCATCGGTTGAGCCGCGCGCGGGCGGAAAACCGTTCGACAACCGGAAAACGCGCACTTGAGCCCATGTCCTCTCTGCCCCTCAACGGAGGGCGGGCATCCTGCCCGCCCCGGCGCTCTTCCCGCGGTCCTGACTTCTCACCGGCCCACTTGAGCGGCGGGGAAGCGCGGAAAAAGCTTCGTCCGCACGGGAAGCGAATGACGCCACAGCCGCAGCTTGGCGGGCGTTCTGCCGACTGGAAGTCGGCAAGGCAGCCGGGGGGCCGCACCCGCCTCCGTCGGGTCGGACGCGGCGTCCCCTCGAAACCCGGGGCGCTCCGCCGGCGCTTTTTCGCGCCCGCGGCGGCGCTGGGCTTGGCCGGCCTGCTGGCATTGGGAGGCGCGGGCGCCGTGACGGGGGCCGAGGCGGCGGCGGACCAACCCGCGTCGCCCGCTTCCCCGACCGCGCCGCCGTTTCGCGGGGTGTTGTTCCGCCTGCCGTGGGGCAGCGAAAATCCGGCGCTCCAACTGCATCGCGAGACCTGCGCCGACCTCCACTTCTGGACGGCGTTCCTGGACCGGCTGGCGGAGGACCGGTTCAACACGCTGGTCCTGGAAAGCGGGCGCGCGACGGATTGGTTGTCCGGGGCGCGCCCCGCGACTTCCCCGATTCCCCCCAACGGCCCGCCGGACCGGCGGTTTTGGGCGGCGCTGTTCCAGCGGGCCCGGGATCGCGGCATTGCCCCGTACTGGCTGATCAAAGCCGGCGCGGCATCCGGGGTGTCCGCCCCGCGCCCCGCCCCCGCGGCCGTGACCCGGCTGCTCGACGCCCATCCCCCGCTGGCCGGCGTGGGGATTGCCTGGAGCGACGGGGACGATCCCGGCCGGATGCGCGACTGGCTGGCCGAGGTCGTCCTGCCGGGCCTGAAAGCGGCACGCCGCCCGGCGCGCCTGCTCTGCCGCCTGCCCGGAACGGGGAGTCCGGCGGCGGAAAAAACGGCCGCGCTCGTTCAAGCCCTTTGCGCGCGGGCGGACCTGCCGGAGCCGGTCCTGCTGGCGTTCGACTTCAACGGCGCCCACGGCCACGCCTCGCCCCGCCGGCAAACACCGGCCGAGGGAAAACCGCTGCCGCCGAACTGCCGCCGGGTTTGGACGGTGCGCAACGAGGACTTCTTCGTCCTGCGCTGGGGCGATCCGGATTTCGTGCGGGCGTTTCTGGCGCAAAACCTCGGGCCGGACGTGGCGGGCTGTCTCATCGGCTCGGAAAACTATATTCCGGCCCGCGACTATGTTCATCAGGACGGCCCGCATAAAACCTGGCGTTACGCCTTCGAGCGGCAGTGGTTGTTCTATCAAATCTGGGGCCGGCTGCTGGCCGATCCCGCCACGCCGGACACGCTCTTCGCCGACGCCCTGAGCCGGCGCTACGGCGACGAACGCGGCGCGGCCCTGCTCGCCGCCTACAAACACGCCAGCCGCGTGCCGCTCATCCTGGCCACGTTTCAGCGCGGCCTGGAGGAGGGCGGTTTGTACGCCGAAGGTTTTCTGGCGAACCGGCGCGGCAAAATGGAGTTTCTGGACCTCGACACCTTCATTCACCATCCGCCGCTCGATCCGCGCTGGCTCAGCATCGCGGACTATGTAAAGGCCGGTTGCCACGCCGCGCCGGGCCGGACCAGCCCGCCGGAGGTGGCCCGCCGGCTGGAGGAACACGCCGACCAGGTGTTCAAGCTCGTCGCGCGCCAGCGGGCCGCCGGCGCGGTCCCGCCCACGCTGGCTTGTGAACTGAAGGATCTGGAAAGCTGGGCCTGGCTGGCGCGCTATACGGCGGCCAAGATCCGGGGCGGCGTGGCGTGGGAAACCTTCCGGCGCGACGGCGCGCCCGCCGCGAAAAAGACCGCCCTGCTGGAATTGCAGGGCGCCCTCTGCGCCTGGCGCAAGGTGGCGGACGCCATCGGCAGCCACGACCGCCCCACGATCCCTTATTTCCACGACCCCCATTTTTCCTGGCAGAAACACCTCATTGACGCCATGGCGGACTGGCGCCGGGTCATGGGCGGCGCGCCCGGCGCGTCCCCCGCCCCGGCCCTGTTTCCGCGCCATCCTTCCTCCCCGTAGCCGCCGCCGTCCGGAAACGGAAGGAAGGCACGGAAACCAAACCGGTGCGCCCCGCCGAAGCCTCCCCCCTCCCCTGATCGCAGCCGCTTCAACTGTTTCGCGCGCGCCGGGAAGCCGGGGGGACACCCGGCTCGACGCGCCGGAAGCCGGCGCCACCCGCTGGGGAAAGCTCACCCCCTTGGGAAAAAGGCAAAATCAAAACTCGCAATGGGGTCCCGCGACCCCCTTGGATGCAAACCAGCGGCGGCACGGCGGATGGATGGTTTTTTCTTGCGGAAGATTCGTGGGAAACGCAAAGTGCGGGTTCCATCCAAATCAGAAAGACACAATACCATGAAGACGCAGCGGTGTTCGGAACAACGCGGAACACGCATGCTTGTTTTGCGAAGGAGGGAGCGGGGGCGAAAATGGCGGCGGCCGGTGACTCGCGGTCTGGTCGCGGGCATGCTGGGAATTGTTTTGTTGCTCCCCGGGGACGCGTGGGGCGCCATGATGGAGGAGCATGCCTTGCCGGGGAGTATGCCGTCCCTGACGTTGGAAGAAGGAGAGGGGGGAACCAACGCCCCCTCCCGGCACGCCGGCGCGGCCACGAATGATCCCTTTGCCCTGCCCGCGGATTGGGCGCCGCCGCCTCCGCGAACGGTGGTGCCGGAAAACCTCGAGGCGCCGGAGAAGGATCCCCTGGCGGCGACGGGGGGGATGGGCCTGCTGGAGCAGGGCGCCTGGCCGTTGACCATTGTCGGCGTGCTGCTTTTGCTGATGATCGGGGGAGTTGTGGTGGGGCGGATGCGGCGGCGTTCGCGTGAAGAGGATTGGTAGCCCGCCCGAATCCCCCCCAAAAATTCCCTTCCCTTTCGGATTCTCGAACACCGCTCCGGCGGCGTTTCACCCCAGCGACACCCCTCCTCCGCCGCAAAACGCGAAGGCCCGGCCGGCGGGGCACGTCCCGTCTCCCGGGCGGTCGGGGGAAGGAGAAGTTTTCCCGGGGGGGGAGTTTCCTTCTTACTTCGGGGCGCGCAGCACCAGCACCCAGTCGTTGCCGGGGGCGGGAACGCCGGGGGGATCGAATACGTGCACCGGGGCGCCGGGGCCGCCGGGTATGCGATCGAGGAAGGGAACGGGCTCGTCCGTCTCGCGTTCGCCGATCCGCCAGCGGCCATTGCGCGGATTGAACCAGGCGGCGCTCAGGACGGGACCGGCCAGCCGCTCCATGCGCACCGGGATGTCGCGCCCGTTGGCGCTGTAGATCAGGGCGTAATCCCCGCGGGCGCCGCGGGTGGCCTGGAGGCGGTCCGACCGGAGTCCTTCGCCGTCGTGGACGCCGCCGGGATCGCCCGCAATCAGCGCCTGATCGGGGACGCGCCCGAGAAACTGGGCCGGCGTGAGGGATTCCATCAACGCGCGCAGGTGCCGCATCTGCTGTCCGCCGGGGTCGTCCAGCGCGGTTTCCCAGTTCCGGACGCGTTGGGCGGAGCCTTCGACTTCCTGTTTCGTGTCGCGCGAAGAACGCGGGAAGTAGTAGATGTACATGTTGCCGTAGGTGACGCCGAAGCCGCCGGCGAACACCGTCTGGTAGGACTGGTAGCGAATCTGCCAGGGGCCGTAGCCGCCGCGCCGATGTTCGTAGCCGCCTTCAAACAGCCAGGTGGGTTTCGGGGGCTGGAGGGCGTAATCGTGCTCGATGGCGGGCACCTGATCCCGGGGCTGGTCCTGGATGGAGTTGAAGGCGAGCCACGGATCCCGGTGAAACCACGCGGAGGAGTTGGGCTGCCACTTGCGGGGATGGTAGCTGATCAACACGGCGTCGTAGTTGGGACGCCCGTCCTTGAGCCCGCCGACGCCGAGCGTGATTCCTTCCGCCAGCGCCCGAAACACGGGCCGGTAATCGCGCGCGCCGTACACGGCGTTGCGGTCGCCGCCCACCATCCACAGGAGATTGGCCTGGCGGCGGAAGCGACGGCCGATCCACTCCCCGTAACGCCGGGCGGTTTCCGGCGTGAAAATAATCTCGTCCGAGGGCGCGCCGGTTCCCCAGTCGCCGGCCACGCAATTGCCCCACGTCGGCAGGAGAATCACGTAGAGCCCCTCCGCGCGGGCGGTGTCGAGGAGGTATTGCAGATGGTCCCAGTAATCGTATTCGTCCGGATGATCGGGCCGGTGGCCGGGGGTGACGAGGGGGCGCAAGGGGTCGTAGCGGCCGTGCCGCAAGGCGAACGGGTGATCGCCCTGGCGGTTGGCCCGCCCGCCCTTCGGTTCGCCCGGAAAGGCCACGAGGGCGATGGTGTTGAACCGTTGTTCCGCGCGCCGGTGGAGGTAACGGGCCGCCTCCCGGCGGTCGAGCCGCCACGCCAGTTCCCACGCCGTGTCGGCGATGGGGAAAAAGGGCGCGCCGTCGGCGTGGACCAGAAAGCGATGATTGCCGCTCACGCGGAGCGGGGTCGCGGCGGCGTTTCGCGGCGCGCCCCCGCGGGCGGGGGCGCATGTCAGGAGCAGAGCCAGAAACAACGGTTTTTTCGTATTCATGAGAACGCGGTCCCGGTTGTAGCCGGGGGAGAAGGCGGACGCCAGTCCTGATTCCCGGCAGGGCGCGGGCGGCGTCAGCGGGCGGGGGTTCCGCCGAGGCGCCGCTCGAACCACTCCAGCATGGCCGTCCACATGGCGGGGGTGTATTCGTGGCCCACGCCCGGAAACACCCGCGACGCGAATGAATCCGGCACCTCGTAGAGCGTGTACACCTGCCGGGCCTTGCGCTCGATGGCCCGGACGCCCGCGAGCGGCGAGCCGGGGTCCTGGTCGCCGGTCAGGGCCAGCAGGGGGCGGGGCGCCGCCAGGGCCACCACGGCTTCGGTGTCGAAGTGCGCCAGCATGCCCGGCACGTAGTAGTAGAGGCCGTGCTCGTTCAAACCGCCGGCGGCGATGAGGTCCTGATACCGGGTCAGACAGGCCACCGCCACGCCGGCGCGAAACCGTTCGTCGAGGGCCATCAACCACCAGGCGCGGGTGGCCCCCATGCTGATGCCGGTGACCCCGATCCGGTTGGCGTCAATCTCCGGGCGGGTCAGGAGGTAGTCCAGCGCCAGCCGGTCGTCCCGCAGCATCATGCCCCACAGGGTCCGGCCGTACCAGAGGTGGAATTTGCCGGCGGCGAGCTCGGCGGCCTCGCCCTCCAGTTGGGCCCCGCCCGGACCGCGCCGTTGGCGGGCGCCGAAGCCGGGGGCGTCAATGGCCAGCACCGCGAATCCCCGCCGGGTCAGGGCCGCGCCCGGCGGTTCCGGCGTGTGCCGGCTTTCGAACACCTCCACCTTGCCCTTGCGGTATTCGTTTCCGTGCCAGTGACACCACATGACGGCGGGAACCCTGGCGGGCCGCTGCTTGGGCAGCAGCAGCACGCCGGGGATCGTTTCCCCCGCGCCGTTGTCCAGCTCGAACTTGTCGGTGGTGTAGTGCTCCGCCTCGAACGTGGCAAGCACCCGCGCCGACACGGGGCGGGGCCGGGGCGGCAAACGGCCCAGCAGCCCCCGGAGCGTGCGCTGGATCTCCCGTCGCCGGGCCACCCAGGCGTCCAGCGACGTCGGCACGTTGAGCTCCGGCACGCGGGGCGCGTGCGCGAGGTGCGCGGCAATGAAGACATCCGCCGAAGTGGCCATGCTGGGAGGGTGGAAAAAGCCGCCCGCGGTGGCCAGCAAATTCCCCCCGCCGCGCCTTCCCTCCCCCGCCGCGCCGCCGGAAAAAGACGGGGAGGTTTGGTTCACGCACGAAATATGCTAAATTGCTCAACTTGCAAATGAGAGTCACGGCGTATTGGCGATGGATGCGGGGAGCGGGTCTCGGCCTGTGCCTGCTGGCGGCGCGGGGAGAAGCCTGGCCGGAATACCGCGGCCCGCGGCACGACGGCATTTCCCGGGAAACGATTTTGACCGACTGGAACGCCCATCCGCCGAAGCTGCTGTGGCGGAAGCCGCTGGATCCGGCGCTCAGTTCCCTGAGCATTCAGGACGGACGGGTTTACACCCAGGTCCGCCGCCGGGCGGGCGGCGCGGAACGGGAGTTTTGCGTGGCGCTCGACGCCGAAACCGGCGCGGAACTGTGGGCCGCGGACGTGGGCAAGGCGGAGTATCCCCACGGCGGTGTGGGATCCGATGACGGCCCGCGCTCCACCCCCTCCGTGCGCGACGGGCGGGTCTTCGTGTTTTCCTCCTATCTGCGGCTGGTTTGTCTGGACGCGGCAACCGGCGTGGAACAGTGGCGCCTGGACATGGTCGAGGAATTCGGCAGCCACGTCATCGCGTGGGAAAACGCCGCCTCGCCCCTGCTGGTGGGTGATTTAATCCTGGCCAATTCCAATGCCCGATCCGCGGCGTTGCTGGCGGTCCGGCAGGAGGACGGCAGTGTGGTCTGGCGGTTGCACGACGAACGCATGACCCAGGCCACCCCCGTCACCGCCACGTGGGACGGCGTGCCGCAGGTGGTCTTTTTCGCGCAGTCCGGCATGGTTTCCGTCCGGCCCGAAAATGGCGAACTGCTGTGGCGTTACTCCTTCCCCTACAGCGTTTCCACGGCGGCTTCGCCGGTGGTCGCGGAGGGCGGCATCTATTGCTCGGCGGCGTATGGCAAGGGCGCGGGGTTCGCGCGGATCACCCGCGACGGTGACGCCTTCACGGCCTCCCAGGTCTGGCGCACGCCGGGCGACAACATGAATCACTGGGCCACCCCGGTGTATTATCAGGGCCACTTCTACGGCATCTACGGCCAGAACTCCGTGCGGCTGGAGTGTCTCGAAGCTGAAACCGGCGCGACCCAGTGGGTCCAAGGCGGCGTAGGGCGCGGCGGCGTGCTGATGGTTTCGGACCATTTGCTGGTCCTGACCGAGCAGGGAGAAATCCGGCTGGTTCGGCCGAATCCGGGGCAATACGACGAGGTGGCGCGTTTTTCGGCGGTGAACGGCAAGTGCTGGAACGTCCCCGCGTTCAGC
>CAZRPT010000162.1:0-23554 GCA_964601985.1 uncultured Verrucomicrobiota bacterium | reverse complement strand
CCCAAAGGCCGCGTCATCCGCATCGAAACCCGCGCCGCCCTCGGCACGGGCGCCTGGCAGCTCTGGCAGGAACGCCCCGCCCCCGCGGAAACCGAAGCGGCGAGCGTCCCGCTCCCTCCGCCCACGGAGGCGACCGCCCGTTTCTACCGGTTGGTGATGCCGTAGGGAAAATCCGAAGGCCGAGGGAGCGAAGGGCCGAAGGAAATCCGAAGCCCCGAAATCCGAAAGAGCAGGGGGCGCGTCGGTAGCGCGGACTTCCAGTCTGCCGTGTCGCCGGCTTCCAGTCGGCCCGGCGGGCGAGCAAAAGCGGCCGCCGCGTAACGGGGCAAACCCGGCAGTTTGGAAATCTGCGATACAGCAGGCTGGAAGCCCGCGCTACGGAGGGGAGCGCACGCGCCTCGCGTGCCCCGAGGGGCGCCCCGCCCCTCGGTCCCCGCGACCGATTTTCGCGGCCGCGCCGATTCCGCCCCTTCAGGGCCGGTCGGGAAACGCCGGGTCAGGGGACCCGGCCTACAAGGGGCGCGTTCCGCTCCCCAGGGCATTGCCCGGGGCTGATGAGTGTCGCGCCTTCGGCGCGGAGAGTTTCGGATTTCGGGATTCGGATTTCGGATTTCCCTCGCTTCCCCGGTCTGCTCAAGCGGGCTTTTCCGCCGGGGCGGGCCGGCTTTTTCTCGCGTCGCGGAGGAGGAGGGTCAGGAGGCCCAAGCCCACCAGCAGAGCCAGGACGCTGACCCAGAGCGGCAGGCTGGAGGGCGCGTAGCGGAACACCACGTCGTGGGCGCCCGGTTCGAGATAGACGCCCCGCATGAGGAAGTTGCAGCGCAACAGCGGCGCGGGTTGGCCGTCCACCGTGACCCGCCAGTCGGGGTCGTATTTGTCGTTCAGGAGGAGCACCGCCGGTTGGGTCGCCTCGGCGTGGAGGGTCAGCCGCTTGGGGGCGTAATCGCGGAAGGCGACCGTGCCCGCGGCGGTGTTGGCGCCGGCGGGCGGCGCCGCCGGCAGGGCGCTCGACACCACGACCGTTTGGGCGGGATCGAAGAGCGGATTGACGAGGCGCTGGAGGGCGGTCTGGTCGTTGGTCTCGGTGATCCAGCGCGCGTAGAGCTTCGCCCGCGGCAGGGCGCCGGTGAACTCGATCAGGGCGAAGGGACCGACACTGTTGGTCTGGACGCGAAGGGGCGCGCCGGGCCGGGCTTGATCCACGGTGAAGAGGGTGTGCACGCGCAGCCGCTCCCGTCCGGGGTCCAGGATGCGGTTGAACAAGGTCACCACGTCGCCGCCCAGGCCGAGCAGGAAACGGGTGTTGGTCAGCTCCCACAGACGGACCTCGCCTTCGATGCCCCGTCCGGCGAGCGCGGCGCGGTAAAGGGCGTTGTCCGTCGCCACCCGGGGTTCCTGGACGACGTCGAGCGACTGGATGTTGTAGTAGCGGAAGCCGTGCTGGAGCCAGTCGGCCCGGTAAAGCTGCATGAGCAGTTGCACGTAGTTCAGGACGCCGGCCTGTTGCAGCGGCTGGAGGACTTCCGGCTGCGACCAGAGCTGGCCGGAGATCAGTTGCACGCGGTGGGTCCACGCCTCCCGGCTCAATACGCGGGTGAGGCCGTTCGGGGCGTATTTGTCGGCGAAGTTCCAATACACCACCCACGGGCGGTTGGCGCGCGCGAGGTCGGCCACCAGCACCAATCCGAGGGCCACGACCGCCCAGCGCGCCCGCCCGCCGCTCAACAGCCGGGCGGCCACCGCCAGCAACAACGCGCCCGTCAGCAGCAGCCAGAAGATCGTCCACGCCACCTCGCCCAGGCTGTGCGAGGCCATTTGCGCGGCGGTTTCCGCCGAGGTCGGCACCACCTTGACCAGGTACGTCTCGAAGGTGCGGCGGGAGGCGGCGAACATCAAAAAGGCCAGCGCGCTCACGCCGGTCAGCAACGCCCAGCCGCCGAAGCAGCGCCGGTCGAAGCGGGACGCCGTCCGCCACCAGGCCGCCAGGCGTTGCTTCACCCCGCCGGCGGTTTCCGCCGCCCGGTCGGCGTACAGCCGCCAGAAGGCCTCCAGTCCGTAGGCGAACAGAATCACCATCGCGAGGCTGAACGGGTGGAGGAACTTGATCGGATTGCGGATGGTCGAGAAATAGGGCAGGGCGTACACCAGCCGGTAAAACGGCGCGTGCCGCCCCCAGGCCAGCGCCATCGAGACCACCGCCACCACGGCCCAGAACCAGACCGCCCGGCGTTCCTCGGCGCTCAGGACGGCGTCCGTTCGCCGCAGCGCCGCCGCCAGTCCGAACAACGCCAGCAGGACGACCACCACCCCCGCGTAATGACCCGCGCCCGAGTGGCGGCGCATCATCTCGGGATGGCCCGGCATCTCGCCCACCCGGCCCCAGTAATTGCCGCCGTCGGGGGTGTCCATCCGGTAGCCGTACAAGCCGGCCACCACCGTGCGGAGGGTCTCGATCTTGGGCAGGCTCCATTGGGTGGCGGAATCCCAGCGTTGTTCGCGGGTTTGGGCGTCCTGTTTCATGCCCACCACCCCCTGGATCTGGGTGCCCACCAGGATGGTCAACGCCTGCGTGGCCAGAAAGACCGCCATGCCGGCCACCACCGCCACCCGGGCCGCGCCCCGGCCCAGCGCCTTCCAGCTTCGGCCCTGGTTCCACGCCTGAAACAGCACGAACGCCGCCACGTACACGCTCAGGATCGCCCCGCTGTCGAATCCCTCCATTACGGCCATGCCGACGGCCAGCCCGGCCAGGGCGTCCTTCAACCAGCGCCGGCGCGTCACCGGCGTGACCAGCGCCGCCAGCGCCAAAAACGTCGCCGCCACCGCCAGCGTCAGCGTGCCCAACCCCCAGCAGGCGTAGCTGAAAAAGTCCGTGTTCAGCGCCGCCGCCACGCCGCCCAGCACGCAGACGAAGGGCTTGAAACCGAGCTGCCGGAAAAACACCCACGCGCTCAGGCCCAGCAGCAAGATGCTCACCGGCGCGTAAAACTTGGCGAACCCCAGCGGCCCCAGCAACCACAGCAGCAGGTAGGTGGTGCTGGGAAACGCACTGCCCGCCGGACCGCCCACCCAGTTCAAATCCTGCCACATGCCGGTGAACGCCTGCGGCATGGCCGCGTAGGCCGCCGCGTTCGCCCCCAGGGGGCCGTCGCTGGAAAACAGGATTTTGCCCGCCGCGAGGCTCTGGTGGAACAGCAGCAACAACAGCGCCAGCAAAACCAGCAGCAGGGCCAGCAACGGACGGGAACGCCGCGCGTCGGCGGGGGAGGAAGCGGAAGCGGGAGTGCTCATGAGGTTTGCGGGGCGGGCGGGCGATCCGGGGCGTCCGATGCCGCCGGCTTTTCCAACTCGAAGTAAATGCCGTCGTAGAGGTTGAACAGGAAATAACGCAGCACGCCGCGGAACGGGATCAGGTTGCGCAGCCGTTGCCGCCAGTTGTTGGCGTCCGCGAAGAGCCGGGCCTCGATCAGCTTGAACCGGAACGGCACGTAGTAGTTGTAATCCCAGCCCTCGCAGAAGTAGTGCATGCTCTGCTCGGTGAAGTAGTGCTTGTGGGTCGGGTCCTGCAACGCCCAGTCGCTCTTGCCGTAGGGTACCCAGATGCGCGCCCGCCCGCCCGGACGCAGGATGCGGTGAATCTCGCCCATTACGGCCGGCACGTCGTCGAGGTGCTCCAGCACGTTGTCCATGCGCACCTCGTCGGCGGCGTTGTCGGGAAACGGATAGGGCGGCCGGTTCAAATCGAAATGCCGGTCCGCCGCCACCTCCGGGAGCACGTCACAGTTGACGTAGCCCGGCAGGCGCCTGGTTCCGCAGCCCAGATTCAATTTCAAACCGGTGGACGGCATGCGCCCGCCAGTGTGCCTGCTTCGCGCGACGCAAGCCAAGCAATCTTCCAGCGGGGGCGGCGGACGGGCGCGTTTCCGCCGTCGGTTCCGCGCGTTACGGGGTGGGGGGGGCGTCCGCGCCGCCCGGATGCTTGGGCGTGGGACGCGGCCGGAACATGAAGTAAAGCAACGGCACCATCACCGGGGCCACCACCATGGAAACCACGCCGCCCGCCATGAGGGAGATGGCCAGCCCCTGGAAGATGGGGTCGAACAGAATCACGCCCGCGCCCACCACCACGGCCAGGGCGGTCAGCATGATGGGGCGGAAACGAATCAGGCCGGCTTCGATCACGGCGTCGGCCAGGGACAATCCGTGTTCCAGGCGCAGCTCGATGAAGTCCACCAGGATGATGGAGTTTCGCACCACGATGCCGGCGCCCGCCATGAAGCCGATCATGGAGGTGGCGGTGAAGAAGGCGTGCAGGGCGCCGTGCGCCGGCAGGATGCCCACCAGCGAGAAGGGAATCACCGTCATCACGATCAGCGGGGTGAGGAACGAGCGGAACCAGCCGACCATGAGGATGTAGATCAGAATCAACACCGCGGCAAAGGCCAGTCCCAGGTCGCGAAACACGCGGATGGTGATGTGCCACTCGCCGTCCCATTTCATGCTGAGCTGCTGCTCGGTGAAGGGGAGGTAAAAATTATAGATGTCCAGGGCCGGCTTCACGTTGCCGTACTGGCGGAGATCCAGTTTTTCCAGGGCCTCGTTCATCCGCAGAATGGCATAGACCGGGCTTTCGATCCTGCCCGCCACGTCGCCGATGACATAGGTCACCGGTTTGAGGTTTTTGTGGTAGATGCTCTTGTCGGTGATGGTCTTTTCCACGTGGACCAGCTCCCGCAGCGGCACCAATCCGCCGGGCGCCATCGGGTTGCGGGAGCGCACCCGCAGGGCCAGCAAATCCTCCGGGGTGCTGCGCCGCGAGCGCGGCAGCTCCAGCATGAGCTGCACGTCCTCGCGGTCCTGATCCACGTGCACCAGATCAATGGGCGCGCCGGAGACGGCGATCCGCAGGGTCTGGGCGATGGCTTCGGCGCTGATGCCGTTGAGGGCCGCCTTTTCCTTGTCAATGACGAACCGCAGCTTGGGCTGGTCGGCCTCGATGTACCAGTCGGTGTCCACCACGCCGTCGGTCTGCTGGAAGATTTCGATCACCTTGCGGGCCAGCTTGATGCGGGCCTGCTCGGTGGGGCCGTAAATCTCCGCCACCAGGGTTTGCAGCACCGGCGGGCCGGGCGGGACCTCGGTCACCGCCACCCGGGCGTGATATTTCCGGGCGATGGCGGTCACGCGGGGGCGAACCCGCTTGGCGATGTCGTGGCTCTGGGCCTTGCGCTCGTGCTTGTTGGTGAGGTTGACCTGCAGGTCCGCGACGTTCGCGCCGCGCCGCATGAAGTAGTGCCGCACGAGGCCGTTGAAATTGTAGGGCGCCGCGGTGCCGACATAGATTTGGTAGTCGGTCACCTCCGGCTCGACGCGGACGGCGGCGGCGATTTCGCGGGCCGCCTGGGCGGTGCGTTCCAGCGAGCTGCCCTCGGGCATGTTGAGGATGATCTGAAACTCGCTCTTGTTGTCGAAGGGCAGCATCTTCACCTTGACCACGCCCAGCGGCACCAGGGCCATGGCGCCCACGAGGAGCACGCCCAGCGCGGCCAGCAATCCCCACCGCCAGAGGGCGTGCCGGATCAACGGCTGCATCATCCGGCGGTAGCCGCGCGCGAAGAGGCTTTCCTTCGGGCGGGAGGATTCCGCCGTTTCCGGCGCGGCGGCGCTCCCGCCCGCCGCGCGGGCGGCGGCCGCCTTCCGGCGCCGGCGCAGGATATGCACGGCGGTCCACGGCGTCACCATGAAGGAAATGGCCAGCGAGAAGAGCATGGCCGCGCTGGAGCCGATGGGGATGGGGCGCATGTAAGGCCCCATCAGGCCGCCCACGAAGGCCATCGGCAGCACCGCCGCGATGACGGCGAAGGTGGCCAGGATGGTGGGGTTGCCCACCTCGTTGACCGCCTCGACGGCCACCCGCAACCGGTCGCGGTCCGCGTTCTCCGGCAGCTTGAAGTGGCGGACGATGTTTTCCACCACCACGATGGCGTCATCCACCAAAATGCCGATGCTGAAGATGAGCGCGAACAGGGTGATCCGGTTCAGGGTGAAGCCGTACAAATAAAACACCAGGAGGGTGAGCGCCAGGGTGGTGGGGATGGCCACCACCACGATGAGCGCCTCGCGAAGGCCCAGCGCCAGCAGGATCAGGAGCGAGACGCTGACCACCGCGATGCCCATGTGCAGCAGCAGTTCGTCCGATTTCTCCTCCGCCGTCCGGCCGTAGTGCCGGGTGACGGTGACCCGCACGTCGGCGGGCAGGACATGCCCCTTCAGCGTGTCCACCTTGCGCAGTATCTCGTCGGCCACGGTGATGGCATTGGCGCCCGCCCGTTTGGCGATGCTGAGCGTGACGGCGGGCTGCTCCTCCGCAGCGGCGGCGCGGGCGGCCCCCCGGCCGAAGAAGACGTACTGCGACGGCTCCTCGGCGCCGTCGAGGATTCGCGCCACTTCCCGGAGATAGACCGGGCGGCCCTGGTACACGCCGACCACCACGCGGCCCACGTCCTCGGCGTTGCGGAGGAAACCGCCGGTCTCGATGATCACCTCGCGGTTGCCGGTGGTCAGGCCGCCGGCGATGTTCTGCCGGTTGGCCTGCTGAAGCATGGGCACCAGCCCGGCCACGGTCAGGCCGCGCGAGGCCAGCTTGGCCGGGTCCAGCAGCACCCGCACCTGCCGGCGGGCGCCGCCGATCAGGTGGGTTTCCGAGACCAGGGGCACCTGCTTGATCTCCTCCTCCACCTGCTTGGCGATCCGGCGCAGGGCCAGATGGTCGTAATGCGCGCTGTGAAAGGTGAGCGCGAGGATCGGCACGTCGTCAATGGAGCGGGCCTTGATCAGCGGCGGCGTGACCCCCGGCGGGATGCGGTCGAAGTTGGACTGGAGTTTCTGGTTGAGCCGCACCAGCGCGCGCTCCACGTCCTCGCCCACGACGAAGCGGACGATCACCAGACTCTCCCCCGGGCGGGAGGTGGAGTAGATGTATTCGACCTTCGGGATCTCCCACAGCAACTGCTCCATGGGGCGGGTGGCCCGCTCTTCCACCTCCTTGGCGGAGGCGCCCGGCATGCGGACCATCACGTCAATCATCGGGACCTTGATCTGCGGCTCTTCCTCCCGCGGCAGCAGCAGCACCGCGCCGACGCCCAGGAGGATGGACGTCAGAACGATCAGCGGCGTGAGCTTCGAATCAATGAAGGCCCGGGCCACGCGGCCGGCCACTCCCATGGCATGTTCTTCAGCAATCGGTTTCACGGTGAGCAAAAACCCAGGGGTTCACGGTTTGACGTTCCGCTCCGGAGGCGCGGCGCTCAGGCGCCGGCGCCGTCCCGCACCGGCTGGCCGTCCCGCAACTGGCGCACCTCGCGGGTGACGACCCGTTCGCCCGGGTTCAACCCGGAGAGAATCTCCACCCGCCCGTCGCGGCGGCGGCCGGTCTTGACGAGGCGCATCTGGAGCACCTGGTTGGTGACCACGAACACCATCTGCAACTGGCCGCGCTGGCTCACGGCGGAGGCGGGGACGAAGAGCGCTTGGCCGTCGCTCACGGGCACGGCCGCCCGGCCGAACTGCCCCGAGCGCAGCCCCGGCGTGGGGGGCAGGTCAATCTTGGCCCGGAAGGTGCGGCTGCCGACGTCGGCGGCGGGCGCCAGCTCGGCCACGATGCCTCCCAGCTCCCGGTGCAGGGCCGGCACGGTGACGCGCAACGAGGCGCCCACCCGCACCCGGTTGGCGAGCGTCTCGGGCACGTCCGCCACCAGCCGGTAACGGGCGGTGTTTTCGAGCCCCACCAAGGGCCGGCCCGGCGTGGCCAGATCGCCCACTTCGGCGAATTTGCGGGTGATGACGCCGTCGAAGGGGGCGCGCACCCGGGCGTAGTCCAGCATGGTTTGGGCCTCCTTCACGGCGGCCTCCGCCACCCGGGCGCGGGCTTCCACGGCGTCAAACTCCGCCTGGGTCACGGCTTCCTGGGCGAGGAGCCGGCGGTAGCGGTCGCGGTCGCGCGCGGCCTGCTCCCGCATGGCCTCGGCCTGGTTGAGCTTGGCCTGGATTTCCTCGACGGAAAGCGCGGCGATGAGGTCGCCCTTTTTCACCTTTTGTCCCAGCTCCACGGGCAGCTCGGTGATCCGGCCGCTGACCTTGGCCTCGAGGGTGGCCCGCAGCTTGGGCTCCACGGTGCCCACGACGTCCTCGGTGGTCACGTGCGACGTCAGCTCGACCACCTGGCTGGTCACGGTCACCGGCGGCGGGGCCGCGGCGGCCTCCGGGGTTTCAGAAGGCGCCTGGTGACAGCCCGTCACCAGCAGCAGGGCGGACAAGGCGGCGCCCCACGACACGTTGAGGGAAGTGAAGTTGGTTTGCATGGCAATCATTGCGGGTTGGTTTGAGATTCGATTTGCGGCAGTCCCAGCGCCTTGCGCAGCGCGGCCACGGCGATGCGCTCGTCGGCCTCCGCCTCGGCCCGGCGCACCCGGGCGGCGGTGAGGGCGGTTTCGGCGTCAATGAGCTGGGTGGCCAGGGCCAGTCCCTGGCGGAAGCGGGCGCGGGTGAGCTTCGCGCTCTCCTCGGCCTGCTGCACCGCCCGCGCCGTGACTTCGAGGCGCTGGCGGGCTTCATGCAGATTCAGGCGGGCCTGCTCGGCCTCCAGATTCACGGCCAGGCGGAGCTGGCGTTCGTACTCGCGGGCGGTGTCCAGGTTGGCCTTGGCTTCCTGCACCTTGGCGTGGGTGAGCCGGCCGTCCCACAAGTCCCACTGCGCCAGCGCCCCGGCGCTCCAACTGTTGCCGTCGCCGTCCATCTCGAAGCCGTGGTCGGTCTGGAGGGAGCCGAACAGCCCCAGGCGCGGCAGCCAGCCGCTCCGGGCGGCGCGCACGGTGGCCGCCGCCGCCTCGGCCCGCCGCGCCGCCGCGTCCAGTTCCGGACGCCGGGCGGGCGTGGTGGAAGCGGGCGGCGGTTCGGGCGCGCCCGCCGGCGGAACCAGCGTGATGTCCGGCTGCTCCAGTCCCATCAGGTTCAGGAGCGCGCGCTTGGCCAGGGCGTTGGCGTTTTTCGCCCGGACCAGATTTTCCCGCGCCTGGGTCAGCCGGACTTCCACGTCCAGCACCTCGGCCTTGAGCAGGGTGCCGGCTTCGCGGCGTTGTTGGGCGATTTTCAGGTTGGCTTCGAAGGCCCGGACCGCCGCTTCGGCGGCCTCGATGAAGGCTTTGGTCTTGAGCACGTTGTGGAACGTGCGCGCCACCTCGAAGGCCAGGGTGTTGCGGATGGCCCGGGCGTCCGCCTCGGCGGCGGCGGAGCCCGCCTTGGCCGCCCGGCGTTGGGCGGTGATGGCGCCGCCCGCGTAGAGCGGGTAGGTGAGGGTGGCCCGGGCGTTCAAGTTGTCCACCGTGGGCACGTCGTTGAAGTTCAGGGCGGGCGAGAAGGCGCGCTGGTTCAGGATCAACCCGAAGACCATCATGGGATTGTCCGTGCGCTGGTAGCTCGCCTCGACCTGCAACTTCGGCCACAGGGCCGAGTTCGCCTGCCGCACCACGGCGCGCGCGGCCCGCAGCCGGTGCTCCGCGATGCGGGCGCTGGGACTGTTGGTCAACGCCGTCTCCACCGCGCGCGCCAGGGTCCACGCCCCGCCCGCGGCGGGCGCACTCGTTTCGCCCCCGGCGGCCAGGGCGGTCGTCCCCGCCAGCCACAGCAGGGCGATTCCGCGCGCGCGCCGCCGGAGGAGGCGCGTCCGGACGGACGACGGATTCCGCCACATTCGAGCAACCATCTGGTTCATCGTTCCCAATCTTCCATTTCTCGACGGCCTCCCGCGCCGGTCAGCGGGACTGCCGTTCCTTGAGTTCCAACAAGGCAAAAATCACGGCCGCCACGACGGCCAGGATCGCCATCCAGCCCCAGTCCGGGATGCCGGTCACGTCCGGGAGGCGCTTCTTGCCCAGCGCCGCCACGCTCAGGATATGCTCCTTCACCCACGGGAAGCTCAGCGCGTACAACACCCCGCCCAGCAGCATGCCCGCCACGCCGACCAGGGCGTGCAGGCTGCCGGTGGCCGTGGCGGCCAGGCCCGTGCCGGGGCAGTAGCCGTAAATCACCATCCCCACACCGAACAACGCCGCGCCCAGCGCCACCCCCAGCATGTTGGCCGGCTTGATGTGCCAATGCGCGTGGCCGGTCTGATGCAGCCACAGCACCCCCACGCCTCCCACGACGATGGCGGTGAACATCACCTTCAGCACCGTGAAATCCCGGAGGCGGAACTGGTTCACGATCACGTTGTAATCGGTCACCCCGCCGCGGTGCAGCAACATCCCGAACAAAAACCCCCACAGGAGGCCCATCCATTTCCACGTTCCCAAATCCAGCGGCAAATGCATGTCAGCCCTCCTTTCCCCGGGGGTTGCGGAACAAGACAAAGGCGGTGAGCAACCCCGCCGCGAACAGCGTCAGGAAAAACGTCCAACTGCTCAGCGCCAGTTGCAGCGATCCGCTGATGCCGTGACCGCTGGTGCAGCCGCCGGCCATCCGCGCGCCGTACATGATGATCACGCCGCCCAGAAACGCCGCCGTCAGCCGCCTGGCCTTGCCGCCGCCGAAGCGTCCCTTCCACACCGCCGGGACGGTTTCCAGCTTCCACGTGCCGGACACCACCGCGCTGAACATCGCCCCCCCCAACGTGCCGATGAGAAACAGCACGCCGTAGTTGAGACTGAAGGCGTACTTCGCCCAGTAGGTGTTGTGGGCCACCGTCTTCGCGCCCAGGACGGGCGTGGCCGCCCACCCGCTCACCGCCGCGAGGGCCGAGGTGATGCCCAGGGGTTTGTTCATGACGGCGAAGACCGCCCAACTTAGAATGCCGATGCCGGCGCCCACCACATACGGGCTCCACCGGCCCCGGGGCCGGCCGCCGCCGGAAGTTGCTGCTGTGTTGCTCATTCAGGACCTTTCGCTGTTGTTGGTTTGCCCTCCAGCGTCACGGCCGACTGAATGGGTGAACGGATCCCGCTCCGCGAAGGGCGCTTACGCTCCCGGTTTCGTCCCCTCGTCCCGCGCCTGCTCCTGCCGCCCCACCCCGAGCTTCTTCAGGACGGTCACGGCGGGACAAAAACCGGTAAACGCGGATTGAATCAGATTCAGGCTTACAAAGCACGCCAACAACAGCCACCACTCGCTGACCCAATGGCCCAGCGCCAGGCTGATCAGCACCATCGTGCCCGCCAACACCCGGATTGCGTTCTCGATGCTCATGCCGTTTCCTTTCGTGATTGCCGAATGGCCCGCGTCCGGCCGGCCCTCCGCGCGCCCCTCCCCGGAGCGCGTCCCGGCGTGTCCTCCCCCGCTTCGCGCCGCTCCGTTCAGGCCACCAGCGTTTCCAGCTTCTGCTTCAACACCGCCGGCGGCACCACGCCCACGACCTGGTCCACCACCTGCCCGTTGCGATAAAACATCAGCGTGGGCACGCCGGTGATCCGGTGGGCCGCCGCCGTGTTGGGCGCCTGGTCCACGTCCACCTTTACGAACCGGACCCGGCCGTCGTACTCCGCCGCCAGTTGTTCCACCAGCGGCGCCACCATCTTGCACGGCCCGCACCACGTGGCGTGAAAATCCACCATCACCGGCAACGACGACTGCCGCACCTCGGTGTCAAAATTCTGATCAGTAACTTCGATAACTTGACTCATTTTATTTCCTTCTTTCCGTTCAATTACGCCCTGAAGGAGCCGCCAAGGGAGGAAAGGTTACAACCACGCCCTCCGGGGAAAGGAATCCCGACCGCCTTCGCCCCCTCCGCTGCCCGCCGGATCGCGGCGGTTATCGGGGTTACAACACCCCGCATCCGTGAAGCTGGTTTTCCCGTTTTCGGGATGTGGAATTTTCTTCGGTTTTGCGTTGCGGGCTTGGTTGAGGCACTGTGAAGGGGTTGCCGGGCGGGGCGCTTTTTCCGCGCCGCCGCCGGCCCGATTTTCATCATGTCAACGGAAGGACCAACCACCCCGCCGTCGTCGCCGGAGGAATTCCAGCGCCGACTGGCCGAATTGATGCAGCGTCAGTTCAGCACGTTTTCCACCGGCGTCGCCACCGGCCCGGGCGCGCCCGAGCCGGAACCGGAGGAGCCGGAAACCGGCTTCGAGTTCGCCGCCAAGCCCCGCGAGGTCAAGGCCCACCTGGACCGGTTCGTCATCCGGCAGGACGAGGCCAAGAAGGTGCTCAGCGTGGCGTTGTGCGACCATTACCACCACGTGCGCCTGGCCATGGAGGGGCAGGAACAGCCCAACTACGCCAAGCAGAACATCATCCTCATCGGCCCCACCGGCGTCGGCAAAACCTACCTCATCCGAAGCATCGCCGACCTGATCGGGGTGCCGTTCGTGAAGGCCGACGCCACCAAGTTTTCGGAAACCGGCTACGTGGGCGCGGACGTCGAGGACCTGGTGCGCGAGCTTTACCGGCGGGCCGAAGGCGACGTGCAACGCGCCCAGTATGGGATCATCTACATTGACGAGATTGACAAGATCGCCGCCGCCAGCAACGCCTCGGGGCGCGACGTCAGCGGGCGCGGCGTGCAGACGAACCTCCTCAAGCTGATGGAGGAGACCGACGTGCCCGCCCGCTCGCCCAACGACATCGCGGGCCAGCTTCAGGCCATGATGGAGGTCACCCGGGGCGGGCGCAAACAGGCCGACCACATCAACACCAAGCACATCCTGTTCATCGTCAGCGGCGCCTTCACCGGGCTCGACAAGGTGGTCCGCAAACGGCTGCGCGAAGCCACCATCGGCTTCGCCGCCGCGCCGAACACCGTGGCGGACGACGTGGCGGTGGTCTCCCAGGCGCAGACGCCCGACTTCATCGAATACGGTTTCGAGCCGGAATTCATCGGTCGCCTCCCGGTGCGGGTCTTTTGCCACCCGCTTTCGGTGGACGACCTGTTCAACATCCTCAAGGAATCGGAGGGCAGCATCATCCGCCAATACGAGCAGACCTTCGCCGCCTACGGGATTGAGGTCCTGTTCCGCGACGACGGCCTGCGCCGGATCGCCGAGCTGGCCGAGCAGGAGGAGACCGGCGCGCGCGGGTTGATGACCGTTTGCGAACGGGTCTTTCGCGAGTTCAAATACGAGCTGCCCTCCACCCACGTGAAGCGGTTCGTGGTCACGCGCGAGGTGGTGGACGATCCGCCCGCCGCCCTGCAACGGTTGCTGGAGCAGCACGACCTCGAAGAGCGCGACGTCATGCGGCGGCTGGTGCACGATTTCGCCGCCAAGTTCACCAAGGAACACGGCCTGAAACTCACCTTCACCGCCGCCGCCGCCGATCGCCTGGTGGCCCTGGCGCAGGAGGACGGCGCGCCGGTGCGCGAGTTTTGCGCCCGCCGGTTCAAGGACTTCCAGTTCGGCCTCAAGCTGGTGGCCCAGAACACCGACCGCCGGGAATTCGAGCTGGACGAAGCCGCCGTCGAGGCCCCCGACAAGGTCCTCAGCGAATGGGTCGTGGCCAGCTACCGCGAGTCGGGCGAAACACCCCCGTCGGACGCGCCCGCCGAAAAACCGTCGGCGGACACGCCGCCGCCTTCCCCCCAAACCGCCGCCGAACCGTCCGCGGCCCCGGACACCGCCGCGGACGAGCAAAGCGCCTGAGATTTTCCAGCCCTCAACCCGGAGTTGTCATGGCTTCGCAAGTTCCTCCCGAGCTGCCCTGTCCCACCTGCAAGAAACGGGGTCCGTGGTTCGAGACGCCGTACGGCCCCTTCTGCTCGAAACGCTGCCGGTTGATTGACCTCGGCAAATGGCTGGGCGAAGAGCATCGCGTCTCGGAACCGTTGCGCCCCGAGCATTTCGCCCCCTACGGCGACCTGCCTCCCGGCGACTACCTGGACGATCCTGACGCCGAGCGGTAGGGGAAAAGAAATCCGAAGCGGCCGAAGGCCGGAATGGCGGCGACCGCCCGGCGCCCCCCTCCCCGGTGGCGCCCGGCTCCCGGGAACCGGGCGGGAAAGCGGAGTCTTCCGCCGCGTGAGGGCGCCAAATACAGGCCGGGTTCCCCCGCCCGGCGTTTTTCCGGCTCCAAGCGGGGCTGGCGCGCCATCGCCCCCGCAGCTCCCGTCCTCCCCACACCGCCGGCGAAACCAGCGCAAGAGGGGCGCGATCCCTCCGGTTTTTCCCGCGCTCTCCCTTTTCCCCGTTGTCGGGGCCGGGGCCGCCGCCTATACTGCCGGCTCAACTCCGCCGGATGTTCCGACAGAGCGCGATTAAACGAATTCAAGCGAACAATATGGCATCCATGCACAACACGGCATCTTCCTCTCCGAATTCCCGGAAACGCGGCCTGAAACGGCGGCACTTCCTCAAAGCCGTGGCGGCCACCGGCGCCGGCAGTCTGATCCTGCCGCGCGGCACGATCTTCGGCGCCGAGGCTCCCAGCAACAAACTCCACATCGCCCTCATCGGCACGTGGGGCCGGGCGGCGGCGCATTTCCGGGCGCTTTCGTCGGAAAACGTGGTGGCGCTGTGCGACGTGGACGAGCGGCACCTCGCCTTCGGCGCGAAGCGTTTCCCCGGCGCGAAGCAGTACGTGGACTGGCGCAAATGCCTCGACCAAAAGGACTTGGACGCCGTGCTCTGCGCCACGACCGATCACACCCACGCGTTCATCGCCAACTGGGCCATGAATCGCGACCTGCACGTGTATTGCGAGAAGCCGCTGGCCAACAGTGTCGAGGAAGCCCGGGTGGTCCACGCCACCTACCTCAAGAAACGGCACAAACTGGCCACCCAGGTGGGCACCCAGCGGCACGCCTTTCAAAACTTCAACCGGGTGCGCGAGCTGATTCTGGACGGCGCGATCGGCGAGCTGGAACGGGTCAGCGCCTGGGGCAACCGCAAAATTCCCCGGCCGGGTTACCTGCCCGCCGCGGGGGATCCCCCGCCCTACCTGCATTACGACCTGTGGATTGGGCCGTCGCCGTTCCACCCCTACAACCCGGGCTATTTCTCCCGCGGCCCCGGCATGAATTGCTTGAGTTGGAACATGTACTGGGATTTCGGCAGCGGCCAGGTGGGCGACATGGGCAGCCACACGATGGACCTCGCCTGGAACGCGCTCGACGCCGAACTGCCCACCACCGCCTTCGGCAAGGGCGATCCTTACAACCCCGAAGTCACGCCGGTGAAACTCCAAATGGACTGGACGATCCCCGCCAACAACTGGCGGCCGGAGATCGAGCTTTCCTGGTATCAAGGCGGCGCCATGCCGGAATCGCCGTCGAAGGTGATTGACCTCAACCGCATCGGCCACGGCGCGATGTTCGAAGGGCGCAAGGGCACGCTGGTGGCCAGCTTCAACAACCGCTACCTCATCCCGCAGGGCGACAGCGCCGACTTCACCTATTACCGCCGGCGCACCCGGGAGCAGGTGATCCCGCCGCTGGGCAGTTTCCAGGGGCAGTGGATCAACGCCTGCAAGGGCGATCTCAAGACCTCCTGCAACTTCGACTACGCCGGCAAGATGATCGAGATGATGATGCTCGGCCTGGTGGCCTACCGGGTGGGCAAAAAGCTCGAATACGACGGGGCCGCCGGGCGGGTGACCAACCTCCCCGAGGCCAACAAGCTGTTCCGTCGTCGCTACCGGCCGGGCTGGACTTTGAACGGCTGAACTCCGCGCTCGTTCTCAATTGCAGAAAAAACGAAGGCACGAACCTTCAACTCAATCGCAACTGATTAAGCAACACTTCTCATGGTCAACGTAGGCGTTATCGGCTTGGGCTTCATGGGGCTCACCCACCTGAAGGCGTATAAAAACGTGGCGAACGCCCGGATTGCGGCGTTGTGCGACGCGGTCCGGCTGCCGGAAGACGGCAACTTGGAAGGCTTGCAGGGCAACATCGCGGACACCGAACCGCTGCATTTCGACATGTCGGAGGTAAAGGGCTACCGCGACTACCGCGAGATGCTGGCCAACCCGGACGTCCAACTGGTGGACATCTGCGTGCCCACCCCGTTGCACGCGCCGATGGCCATCGCGGCCCTCGAAGCCGGCAAGCACGTCATCTGCGAGAAACCCCTCGCCCGCGACACCGCCACCTGCCGGCAGATTCTCGACGCGGCTCAACAGGCGAAGGGCTTCTTCATGCCCGCCATGTGCCTGCGCTTCTGGCCCGAGTGGGCGTGGTTGAAACAGGCCATCGCCGGGGAGACCTACGGCAAGGTGCTCTCCGCCGCCTTCGAGCGGCTCAGCGAACCGCCCGCCTGGAGCCAGGGCAGCTATTTCAAGGGCGCCGAATCCGGCGGCGCGCTCCTGGACCTGCACATCCACGACACCGACTTCGTGCAGTTCTGCTTCGGCAAACCGAAGGCGGTGTTCACCACGGGGCGCACCCGCTTCAGCGGCGCGATTGACCACGTCAGCACGATTTACCAAGTGGCCGGCGGCGCCTGCGTCACCGCCGAGGGAAGCTGGCTGATGCACCCCGGCTACGGTTTCAAGATGGCCTACCGGGTCAACTTCGAAAACGCCACCGCCGATTACGACAGCACCCGCGGCAAGGAGGCCCTGCGCCTGTTCCGCAAGGATCACGAGCCGGAAACCCTCCATCCCGAAGGCGGCGACGGCTACATCGGCGAGCTGCGGCACATGGTCGAGTGCATCGAGCAAAACGTCGCGCCGTCCATCGTGACCGGGCAGGACGGCATGGACGCCGTCGCCATCTGCGAAGCGGAGGAACAATCCGCCCAAAGCGGCCAGCGGGTGGAAATCCCCTGCTGACCGTCCCTCCCGCCTCCCCGATGCGGAGGAAACGGGTTCTTTGGTCCGGTCGTGCGTCCTTCGTGGCCCCGGGCGTTCCCACGCGCGTGAGGTCGGGGAAGCGGCCGCGAACACGGGACGCGAGGGGAGGCTTCAGCGGGACGCCGAAGCCGATCCGCCGGAGGCGGGTGCTACCCCGCGAGGGGAAATCCGAGGGGCCGAGGGAGCCGAGGGACCGAAGGAAATCCGAATCCCGAAATCCGAAAGAAGAAGCGCGCGCGCTTCGGTAGCGCAGACTTCCAGTCTGCTGTTGCGCCGGCTTCCAGCCGGCCAAGCGGGCGAGGAAAAGCGGCCGCCGCGTAAAGGGAAAGATCGGCAGATTGGAAATCTGCGCTACAGCAGGCTGCCAGCCTGCGCTACGAAGAGGAGCGCACGCGCCTCATTTCGAAATTCGGGATTCGGATTTCCTTCGGTCCTTCGGCTTCCCCGGTGCCTCGGACTTCCCCCTGCCGGAGGATCGGGCCGGGAGGAATGGATGCGCGGGGATGCGCGGGGCGAACGGTTTTTCGTTGCCGGATTACTGCTGGCGGAGGCGGAAGAAGGCGTGGGGGGCGTCCTTGCGGAGATGGACGCGGCTCCCGGTTCCCACGCCGGCCACCGGTTCCCACGCGCCGGCGGAAAGGGAGAAGGCCCGTTCCAGCACGTAGTTGTTCCACACCGGCGCCCAGAGCAGCACCACGTCATCAGCGTCCAAGGCCGCCTGGAGCTTGGGGCGGGCCGGTTTCGGGGTCGCCTTGGGCGCGTAGCCGACCGAGGTTTGGATGGAGTGAAGGCAACTGCACCCCGAGCTGGTTTCCGGTCCCAGCAACACGCCTTCGCCGGGGATGAGGTTGATCCAGCAGCCGCCGCGAATGCCGCGAAATTCCTTTTCCTGGTTGGTGACCGGATCCCACTGGCCGTGGAAGTGGTCCCGGAAGAAGAAGCTGTGATTGCTGGCCACCATGATGCCGCAGCCCCGGCGGGTCGGCACGTCGTTGCGCAACTGCCGGCCGGTGCGCAGCGCGAAGGCCCGGTGCTCGCAGTAGAGCGTGTCGCCGATGATGAGGGGGTGCTGCAGGAAGCCGCCGTGGTTGTCCCGCACGGCGGGGTATTGTTTTTTCCACAGGAGGGTGCGCAATTCCCGGGGACCGGTGGCGCTGGGGCCGAGCCGCGAACGGGCCGGGGCGTCATAGACCCAGAGGTGATATCCGTCCGGCGCGCCGCCCATCGCCACGAGGGTGTTCCGGCCGTAGCTGAGGAAAAGGACCCGCCGGGCGGCGCTGAAGTCCACCCGCTGTTCCCACAATGGCCGGCCGGTGGCCAAATCCAGCGCCACGAGGCGTTGGTCGGCGAAGGGTTCGCGCAGCAGCCGGCCGGTGGGGGCGTTTTTCGCCGCCGGGTTGCGGCTTTCCACGAAGAAGACCTGGCCGTCGGCGACGGTGATGGTGGGGTTGAGGATGATGCCGTTTTCGTAGGTCCACCGCAGTTCGCCGCTGTGCCGGTCCCGGGCGAACAGGGCTTCACTGGTCACCACCGAGACTTCCTGCGGTTTGCCGCCGTCGTACCATTCGCCGTCGTCGCCGAGGTAGGTGGAGCCCGGCTTGACGGCGCTGCCGATCACGAGCCCGCCCGTCACGCCCACGTAGCCCCAGTCGTCCGTGCGGCCGTCCTTCGTGGGCGGGGTGAGGAATTCCAGCTCGCGCGCGCCGGTCTGGCCGTTGAATCCCACGAGCGCGCTGCTGACGGCCACGTAGAGGTAGTCGTCCGCGGCGGCCATGTTGCTGCAATCCCGGGGCATGTTGGCCCGGCGCACCTGCGGGGCCTGGACGCTCCACAGGATCGTGCCGTTGTAGGCGTCCATGCCGAAGAGGATGCGGTCGCCCTGCACGTACATGCGGCCGTTGATCGTCTCGGCGGCGGGGTTGCGGGGGTCGCGGTCCGGCATGGGCCGCGGGCCGGGATCGCCCCACCAGAGCACCTGCAGGTCGCCGGCGACCAAATCGCCCTTGCTGCACGATGAATTGTCCGGGCCGCCGTAGAGGTGCGACCACGCGCCCGCGCCGGCGAGCGGCGGCCGGCGGAAGCACGCCCACCGGCCGCCGGTGGTTTCGCGGGAGGGCGTCATGCCGCCGTCGGCGAACCACGCGCGCAGGAGCGCCGGGTCGTCCGCCCCGTCCGCGCCGGGCCGGCCCAGGAGCAGGAGGCCGCCGTTGGGGCGCAGGCAGCGGAACGCCTCGGCCGCGTTCACCGGCGGGGTTCCGCCGTTGAGGGCGCTTTCCGAAACGATCAAGTTGGCGCAGTACCGCCCCACGGGGAGGGTGTCGCCGGTCAGGTGGATCACGGAGGCGCGAATGCCATGGAGCCCCGCCTGATCCAGGCGGCGACGAATGGCGGCCACGCGGCGGGCGTCCGCCTCGATCACCACCACGTTCAGCCGGGAACGCCGGGCCAGTTCGTACGCCAGGCAGCCGTCCCGCGCGCCGAGCACCAGGCACCACCCTTGATCGGCGCCCAGCTCGGCGAGCATGCGCTTCGCCGCCTGGACGCACGTCTGGCGCCAGGCGTTGTCCGGATACGGATTCGGGCGCTCGGGGATCGGCGGAAGCTGGTAATCGAAGGTCGAGTCGAAGGTGTACCGGGCCGAGCGCCACTCCGCGCCCGCGGCGTTGCGTCCGATGATCCGGTAGTGGCAGATCGTCTCGCGGGGAATGGCGTCCAGCTCGAAGCGATGGCGGCGGGCGGGGGCGGCGTCTTCCAGACGGCGCGGCGCGCCGGGGCCGTCCATGAATTCCAGCGCGCCGGGCATGGGGTCGCGCGTGGTCCAACTGACCGCGATCCGGCCCGGCCCGATCCACTCGACGAACGGCCCGCTCAGCGCGCGAAACGGCGGCTGGGGCTTCGTCGGGCGGGGGAATTCATCCTTCCGCCCGAAATAGCGGGCGCGCAACGTCCCGGCGTCCAGGGCGCGCGCGTACACCCGCGCTTCGTGGATGCGCCCGGTGAGGCCGTAAAACTCGTTGTCGTCCTGGTAGGCGCCCAGCACGTAGGGGGCGGCGGGCGGGTAGAGGACGGGGCCGGACTGGGCGGTCGTCTTCGCCGCCAGCGCGCCGTCCACGTAGAGCTGGAGCAGGCGCCCGTCGTAGGTGCCCGCCACGTGATGCCAGGCGCGCAGGGCGAAGGGGCGCGGGCTGGTGAGGTAGGTCATCCGCCCCGCGTCCTCGCTGGCGAGGGCGATGGAGAACTTCTGGCCGCGAAAGCCCAGCACCCAGCCGCGCTCGTAGCTGCCGTTGTCCTGAAACGCCCCGATGATGCCGCCCCAGTCCAGCGGCTTGTCCACGCGCACCCACGCCTCGATGGTGAAGGCCCGCTCCGGCAACGGCGCCTCGGAGAAGCGGTCGCCGAGCCGGACGCAACTGCGTTTGCCGTCGAAGACCAGGGCGGGCGGGCCTTCGTCGGTGATCAGCTCCACCGTTCCCTCCACCTGGCCGTCCGGGCCGCCCTGCACGGCCGGCAGGGCGCGGTCGCGCAACTGGTCGGCCCGCCACCAGCCCAGCAGCCCGGGTTCGGTGGCGCCCCACGCGACACAACCGGCCGCCGCGCCCAGGGCGGCGAGGCGCAAAGGAAGCAGGAAAAACATCCTCTTTTTCATGGCAAAATGATCTAACGGGAAGTGGAAGCGGGGGATTGGAAACAGAGAATCGTGCCTTCGTCGGTGCTGACCCACAGCCGGCCTTCGGCGGCGGCCAGGCCGCAGGCCTGACCGGGCACCGGCGCCTGCCAGACCCGGTCGCCGCGGATTGTGTCATAAGCGGCCACCGATTGATGGCCGCCCGCGTAGAGCGTGTCGGCGGCGAGGATCAAGCTGAGCGGATGCGCGCAGGGCTTGCGCCACAGCAGGCAGGCGTCCATCCCGCGGGAGTATTCGTCCAGGCGGCCGCCCACGTCGTTCAACTGCGCGCGAATGCGGGCCACGGCGGCGTTGTCCTGCCGCTTCTGCGCGGCGGCCAGATCCTTCCGCAACTGGTCCCGCTCGGCGAGCGCCTTTTTGCGCAGCCGGGCCAGGTCCAGGTAGCGGGCGCGATCCAACGCGCTCAATTGATCCTTGCCCTGAAGGTAGGAGCGGTCCGGCGTGACGATCATGTGGCGACCGGGGAAGGTGGCGAGCTGGTCGCCGGATTCGCCGGGCACGGCGTCCAGTTTTCCGGCCTTGCCGGGACCGAAGATCAGGAGGTCGCCGAAGAGCAGCGCGTAGGTGCCGCCCCCGCCCTGGACCACCCGGATGCGCCGGCCGTTCCGGCGGTCGTACACCACCGGGTTGTTCCGGCCCGCCGGCACGTAAATCCGCCGGGGCGAGAGCAGCAGGTAGCCCTGGGCCGGCAGGTCGTGGTGTGCCACCTTCCAGCGTTCCGCGCCGCTGTTCGCGTCCAGCGCGCAGAGGTAAACCCCTTCCGAGGGGAACATGCCCGCGCCGCAGTAGGCCACGCCGTTTTGCACCAGCACGCCGGTGCGGATCGGCCACATCGAGATCAGGCGGCCGTTGCCGGGCACCCGCACATCCCGCGGCCCCACGCGGGTCCGCCACACCAGCCGGCCGTCTTCGGCGTCGAGACAGTACACGCAGCCGTCATCCGAGCCGACGTACACCCGCCCGGCCGCCACGGTGGGCGCCAGCCGCACGGGGCCTTCGGTGAAGAACGTCCACCGCTCGGCGCCGGTCGCCGCGTCCAGGCAATACACCTTGTCGTCCGCCGAGGAACCGAAAAACACCGCGCCGTTCGCCACCGCCACGTGAAAGACCTTGTCGAACTCCTGCCGGTCCGGGAGGTCGTAAATCTTGTGGTAGAGGTCCGCCTTGGCCTCGCCCTTCCAGATGCGACGGGGCCGGTGCGGCGACTGCCACCGCCACGCCTCGGTCAGGGGCGGGGGGACCGCTTCGGCCGTCACTCCGCTGCGCGCGGCGTCCGCCTGATACGTGGGCCAGTCGGCCGCCCGCGAGGACGCCGCCCCCGGCAGCGCCAGGGCGCAAATCCCCGCCGCCACCGCGCGCCGCGCTTCCCGCCGGTTCACCCGGAACAATCGTAAAAGCCTTTGCATTTTCTCAAGTGTTTACGTCCTCCAGCATACCGGCTTGCGCGCCCGCCGCAACCCTTCCTTTGTCCCCGCGAATCGGAAAGCGGGGTGTTTTTCCGGGGAGCGAGGGCGTGAATCCGCTGCGTTTTTCAGCGTCGGGTCCTCGGATTCGGAGCAAACTCGCGGCGGCACCCGGCGGCGATTTTTCGGAACCGGGAGGAACGTCCGCGAGGCGACCGGGCGCGGAAAAGCGTTGAGACGACCGCGATCAAGAGCCGGGGGGAAAGGCTTCGGCGGGACGCCAAAACCCTCCCGCGGGACGCGGGCGCCATCCCCGACAAGCAAGCCCGTTTTTCCGACCGGCTTTCAGAACGCGTTTTTCCGGTGGGCCCCGAGTTCGGGGGCGTCGGGGTTGGCGTCGGGGCCGAAGTAGCGGAGGCAGACGAGGGGCTCGGTCTCGCTGCTGTTTTCGAAGGTCACGCCCGCCCGGGCGCCGTCTTCGGTGCAGAAGTATTCATCCTCGGTCAGCTCGCCGAAGCGGATGAGCTTGGGGCTGTTGAGGGGCTGGCCGTTGATCCGGCCCACGCCCTGGGTGCAGATGAGGCCGTAGGCGCCCTTGTCCTGAATGACGCATTTGGCGCCGGGATCCACGGTGAGTTCCTTGGCGGTGAAGTACTGCTTGCCGCCGATCTTGCCGTACACCACCCAGCGATCCACGTAGCCCTCCGCCCGGGTGTCGGCCACGGGGACGGGTTCGAGGTAGTGGTTGTCCTTGAAGTTCGGGTCCACGTTGGCCGCCCAGTCGAGCTGGTTCACGAGGTAGTCGAGGTCCTTGTAACGCTTCCTGGGCACGTCCTTGACCAGCAGGTCCCACGGGACGTAACGGCCCTCGACGATGCTCTGGTACATGCCGAAGACGTCGCTGCCCCATTGCGGCTCGTAGGTGCAGAGGCTGCCGGGGGCGTGGAGGATGCAGGGGCCGACGAGCCAGCCGGTGCCGGGCTGGAGGCGGTAGGCCTTCGAGAGGTCGAGGATGCCGTTGTCGCCCCGGTTCCAGTTTTCGAGGCAGCGCCGGACCTGCTCCTTGGTGGTGCCGGGTTCGAGGCCGAAGAAGGTGTAGGGGAAGTTGTTGCCGACGTTGTTCTGCTGGGGCGGGAAGTAGTAGCTCTCGGGCTTGCCCTCCTGGCCGACGAGCTTCGCCTGCTTGGCGTTCTGGTGCATGTGATGGGGAATGGGCCCCATGTTGTCGAAGAATTTCGAATAGACCGGCCAGCGCCCGTATTTCCTCCAGATGCGTTTGCCCACCAGGGTGGCGCCGCAATCGGCCACGGCCTGCCGGAGGGTGAACCGGGACCTGCCGACGATGCAGTAGCTGAGGCCCTCGTCGGGCACGCGGCCCTCGTTGGCGGCCTCGGTGGTGGAGGCGAACCAGCGTTCGTCAATGCCGCCCCGGTTCGCGCCGTAGGCGTAGATGTCGTCGGGGTGCAGCTTGAGCCGGAGACCGGGCTGGAGGAAGGAGCGGGGCACCCAGCAGGGCGCGAGCCGGAGCAGGCCGCCGGTGCGGCCGAGTTCGGCCTCGACCCTGGACTGGGTGTTCTTTTTGACGATGCGGAGCGCGGTGATGCTGTTCATAGTGCTTGGTCTTGTGAGGGAGGTTTTAACGGGGCGCGCCCCCGGACGAAAGGGAATTTTCGCGGGACGGAATTCACGG
>CAZRPT010000161.1:0-2841 GCA_964601985.1 uncultured Verrucomicrobiota bacterium | reverse complement strand
GGCCTCGGTTGCTTTGCCTTGATTCCAAATTTGAGGGCGGGACAATGCGATGAGGTGTTGGATGATTGGGTTGACCGCTTTGCCTTGATTCCAAATTTGAGGGCGGGACAATCCATCCCGCCCTCAATGTTGTCGGAGAAGGGGTTGGGACTCCGGAGGAAAAACGGGAGTGGCGCGGGCGGGCTCACCAGAGGAGGATTTGTTCGGGAAGGGGCTCGGGCGGCGCCTCCCGGGCCGGGCGCCCATGCATGATGTAGGCGCGTTCCCATTGGGCCTTGGTGATGAAAATGGCCCGGACGGCGCCCTCCGGCGGAACGCTCAACCGGAGACGGCGCAGGTGGGTTTCCTGACGGGCGAAGGTGACGCAGGGCCGGGCGTACACGCTGAACTGAATCATCTGGTAGCCGTCGTCCAGCAGGAACTTGCGAAAGTCCGTGGCGCGTTTCCGCTGTTCCGCCGTCTTGACGGGCAGATCGAAGGCGACTAACAGCCAGCCCATTTTTCGGGAGTGGGAATCCATGGGAGATAAGGACCGGACCGGGCCAGGGTCAGCGCCTGACGGAAGGAGCGCAACGTCCTTTCGATGAGGGTTTCCAAGGGAGCCGGTCCCCGGGGACTGTCCCACCGTTCCGCGAGCAGGCCGGCCGCGGCGCGGCGGTATTCGGTGGTGACGGTCCAGTCTTCCCGCGCGGGATGCTCGCGCAGCCAGCGGAGCACCAGCCGGTCCACGGCGGGGCGAAACGGCTCCATCAGGTCGTAGGCCAGCGGGGTGGCGTGTTCCCGGATGGCGTGGGCAATGCCGAAGGTGGGATCAATCCCGAGCGCGAAGAGTTTCTGGAGCACGTTGGACAGCAGAACCGCGTAACCGAAATTCAGCAGGTTGTTGGGCGGGTCGCCGTCGCGGCGGCGTTTGAAATCGCCCGATTTCACCGCGTAGTCGGCAAAGAGACTCCAAAAGAGGCGGGCGCATTCGGATTCCTTGTGCGGCGAGGAGTGACCGGCCAGGGCGCGGAAGCGTTCCAGACGGGCGTCTTCCGGCGCCAGCGCCCCGGCCAGATGACACTGGTTGGCGCATTTGGCATCCAGGGTCTTCTGCCACAGCCGACGTCGCAGTTGGGCGGGCAACCGCACCTGGGCGCGGGTGAGCTGGGTGTCCGTGGCGCGGTTGGCCGGCAGCAGCAGGGCGACCGGTTTGAAGCGCTCGCACACCACCAGCCCGATGCCGTGTTGCGCCGCCGCGATCAGCAGCCGGGAATGAATGTGGGCCGAAAAGGAGGTGATGACGATGGCCGCGATGTCTTCCAACGGCAGCCGCCGCTCGCCGTGATCGTCGCGGCAGGTCAGTTGGCCGTCGCGACAACTGAGCGAGCAGGTGGGCGCGTCAATGCTGACGATGTGATAGGACACGATTTTACTCCTTGGGATAGCCGGTGTAACGGCGGGGGAGAATTTCCAAGCCGCCTTTGAGCAGTTTCACAATGCGAACGTCACGCCATACGTGTTCGCCTTTGCTGGGACGACCAACAATGTCTGGTCGGGTTAGATCAAGTTCGAGAGACGCCTTTACAGAAAAGATTCTCCAAATTCCGGTGCGTTTTCCCTGTCTTGGAAAACGGACAAGCATGCCGGGACGCAGCAGTCGCACAGGTTTGCCGGATGAGGCCAAGCGGGCCAGTTTGCCGGGAACCTCGTGAAATTCGATGATGGCAGGTGCGGGGTCGAGAGTGGCTCCGAAATTACCGCCGATGACCAGGGCGCCCTTGATGGCGGCCAGTTTGCCGTGGCCGTTTTTGGGGTGGGGTCCCAAGAGCTTGCCGGTTCGTTCCGCCACCAGTTTCAGCAGTCCCCGGCGCACCAGGTTGCGCTGGCGCGGGGTCAGTTGGTCGCCATATTGAGCGAGCAATTGGAGCGCCTCTTTGGTGGGGGTTTTATCCTTCCAGCGCCGTACTCCTTTCTCGTTTTCAAGCTCCAAGCCAGTTCGGTTCAGACGTTGGATGAGAATGGTTTGATCCGCGGTTTGCGCCACGACTCCCCAGGTGTTGAGCTCCGCCTTGGCCCCGCTCCGGTCCGCCGGGACGTGCTGCATGACGCGGCATTCCGCCAGCCGCCGGGCGAGGTTTTGTTTCACGGCATCAGGCGGAGGGACAATCTCGATGCGGCCCCGGGCGTTGAGCCGGGTGATGCGCAAGGAGCGCAGGAGCGCCTGGTCTTCCGGAGCGGGGTTGCGTTTCAGGAGGGCCTCCCAAAGCCTGCCCTTGATGTCGCGCCCGTGATGGCGCAAGGGCAGATAATGGGCGGCCAGGGCCAGCACGGAGGCGTCGAGGGCGTGGTGCAGATGGGTGATCCCGCGAATCTCGTCTTTCGGCCGCGGCCGCTTGCTCCCGGGGTCCATGATCTCCGGACAGGCCAGTTTCAGCGTGCCGGTGAGGTTCCATGCCTTGCGCAGCTCGGCGCTGACGGGACCGGGGATGGGATCGGTGGTGGCGTGGGGAAACCGCCGGGCCACCCCGCGCAGGGCCAGCTTCATCAGGTGGCTGGACTGGGTCAACTGCCCCGGCGTGAAGTCCTGTTCGCGGGCGTCGAAGGTGGTGGTCTGGAGGAGGGCCTTGCGGGCTCTTTTCCGCCGTTGATCGTCGGGATGGCCTTTGGTGTCGAGTTTTTCGACGAATTCATCATATTCCGCCAGCGAGCGAATGCTCAGATTGGGGCGGCCGGGCACCTCCTTGCTCCCCTCGTCCATGATGAACTGGCGGGCGGTGCGCTTGCCCTTCATGGCGTTGACCTCCGGCCAGGTGAGGACGAGGGCATGAAGAGCATTGGTGGCGCGGGAGGCGTAAGGGA
>CAZRPT010000160.1:0-19264 GCA_964601985.1 uncultured Verrucomicrobiota bacterium | reverse complement strand
CCCAGCAAAAGCGCCAGCGCCCCGCCCCGGCAAACGGCCGCCGCCCGTCTGCCGGTCGCGAAAAACCATGATCGCGCCCCGTTTATCATGCCGGAGGGCTTTACCAGTTTGCCCGCCGGCAGGCAAACCGAAGCCCCCGGCTACCCGACGCGGCTCTTTCCTCAAATATTCTCACCGAAAACTGTTCGGCCTTCAGGAGAGGATGATTTTACGGCATGCCCCGCCCCCCGGCGCGGAGCAAAGGCGCGAGAGGCTGGCTTGCCCCGCCGAAAGCGCGACCTCCGGTTTCGCCCGGCGCACCCCGGAGTCCCGTCGTTCGGGGAAGCGGGAAGACGAAATGCCCATGGGTTTCCGACCGCGCTCCGGGAACGGGGAGGGTTCCGGGGGCGGACGGGCTTGCAATCCCCCGCAAGGCGGCCCATTCTGCGCGCAGCGTTGGTCAATTATCCCCGGCGGGCTTCCTGTGGGAGCCGGTCGCCAGCACCATGAGCAAGAACTCGGACTTCGAGCTGGATCTGGATCTCCAGCTTTTGCCGGAGTGGGCGCGCGAGTCGTCCACGGTGAACCGCTACGCCCAATACGAGGGCGAGCGCGAGCGTGAAAAAGGCCCCCGTCGGCGGCGGGGCGAGCCCGGTTTCCGCCGGGGCCCACGACCGGATCGGGACCGGGGCGGACGTCCGCCCCGCGGCGACAAACGCTCCGGCGGGCGCGGCGAAGGCGGCGGACGGGGACGGCCCGGTCCCGGCGGACGGCGCGGGGCGCGGGGCGATCGCCCGCCCCGGCGCGAGGAAATCCCGTTGCCGGAGGTGGACGTTTCGATCGTCCCCGAAGAGGCCGGCGTCAACTCCCTCGCCCAGCAGATCAAGCTGACCGGCCGCGCCTATCCGCTGTTCGACATCGCGTCGTTGATTCTCAAGCGCCGGGAGCGGTTTCACGTCGTCTTCAAGACCAAGCGCAACGCCCAGGGCGAGGTGGCGCAGAAGCTCTACACCTGCCCGCTGGACGAGTCCGTCTGGCTGACCCGCGACGAGGTGGCCCGGCACGTGTTGTCGAAGCACTTCGACACCCTCTATCAGACCGATAAAATCCCCACCGACCCGCCCAAGGGCAGATACACTCTCGTGGCCCAATGCCCGATGAGCGGGGTGATTCTCGGGCCGCCGAACCTGCACGATTATCACGCCAAGCTCCGGCGCCTGCACGCCGAGCGGTTTTCCCGGATGCCGTTCGAGGCCTACAAGGCCCGCATCCGGATGGTGACCGACGAAGCGGTGGTGAAGCAGTGGATCGAGGAGCAGAGTTTCCGGAACGAATACACCTGCCTGAACGTCCCCGAGCCGCTCAAGCTCAGCAGCCGGGAGGAAGTGGAGAAACACTTCACCGAACACCACCTGCCCAACCTGGCCCGCGAGGTGAACGAGGTCTCCCTGCCGGCCGGCGCGGAATGGCCGCCCATGTCGCGCGGCTTGCGGTTGCTGGCCCAGCGGATGCTCGAAGAACAACGGCGCTTCCCCCTCAAGGTCGCCACCGTGCTCAGCCAGCAATTCGCCCGGCACGGCCTGCAATTCTTCAAGGTCAACCGCACCATCACCCACGTTTGCGTGGCGCGACCGCACTACCTGAACCTCGAAACCACCGTGGTGTCCGACGGCGTCCGCCGGATCGTGGAATACATCCGCGCCCACAACCGTTGTCGCCGCCGCGATCTGTTGGAGGCCCTGGCCCCCACGCCGCCCGCCGCGGAAACGCCGGCGCCGGAAACGGAGGCGAAACCCGCGCCCGCCGCCACCGGGGAAGCGGCCCCCGCGACCACCGAAGCCCAACCTCCCGCGGAAGGTGAAGCGAAACCGGAAACCGCCCCGGAAAAAGCCGAGACCGCCGCCGCGGAAACGGCGGAACCGCCGGCCACCGCCGCGCCGGAAAGCGCCGCGGAAAAGCCGGCCCCGTCCGGCGGGGAGAAGCCCCAGGCGACGCCGAAGCCGGAGCAGCCGAAAGGCCCCACGCCCGAACAGGCGGCCGTGATCGCCGACCTGCATTGGTTGATCCATCAGGGCCACGTGATCGAATTCACCAGCGGCCACATGGAGCTGGCTCCGCCGCCCAAGCCGAAACCACAACCCAAGAAGAAGGCCAGGAAGGAAACGAAACCGACTGAAGCCGCCTCACCCGAGGCGTCTCCGACCGAAGCAAAGGCCGAAGCAAAAACCGAATCCGAAACGCCGAAAGCGGCCGAGGCGGAAACGCCATCCGCCCCGGAAGCGGCGGAGCAACCGACCGAACCACCGGCTGCTCCGTCCGCTCCGGCGGAACCACCCGCCTCGCCCGCGTCTGCCCCGGCAGCGGAAACTCCCGCGCCCAAGGCCTCCGACGGGGAAGCGACGTCTGAACCGTCGGCCAGTGAGGCGGCCCAACCGGAACCCGCGTCGGAAGCTCCAAAACCCGCCCCGGCCCCGTCCGCGCCGTCGGCCTCCGAACCGACGGAGGACCTCTCGGCCACCGCCGCCGACGTGCTGGGCGGCACCCCGGCGGTCGAATCCGCGCCGAAACCGCCCGCCGGCGAGTCCCCGACGTCGCCGCCGCTCCCGAAGCCGGAAGCGGCCGAACAAGGGGAGCCGTCGCGGGACAACCAATGAGGCGCCGTTGGGGCGTTGCGGCGGGGAGTTTTCAGCCGGCGCCCCAAAAGTTCCTTTTTGCAAAACGCGGGAACTGACGGTCTGTTGTCGTTCCCGGGGAAGATTGCTCGGCACACAGGGTAAAGCGGGGCGCAAATCCGAAATCCGGGAGAGCGAGTTCACGCGCCGAAGCAAACTGGCCTCGCTGCGCGCCGCGGCCGAAAAACTCGACATCCATCTGAAAGAGCATCCGCGCGCCGATGCCGAAGTCGCCTTGCGCAAATGGCGCCGACGCTGCGCCATGGGGGCCTCGCTGGACGGCTCCGCCGGGTCCGCTGCATACCGCAACCCCGGGCCGACCTCCGGGAGTTGCTGGATCTCGCCGGGGTGTCGCTGCCCGAGGTCCTTCCGAACCGAAGAATCCGCGTGTCCGCCGGACGAAAGTTGCCCAAGATGCACAAAAAACCATTGATCATCAATGGTTTGGAAACCGAATCCCCTGCTTCGAGAGCTGGAACATCCGCTGTGAGGTCAAACTTCAGGCGTCCCGCTCCGTCCCCGCGGGCGGGAGACGGGGGTGTTTCCCGGGTTGACGCCGCGTCCCAAGATGACATGGTACCGCGAGCGTTGAGAAAAACTCAAACTTCCCCGAAAAGGGGCATGGAAGCTGCTGATAAATCGCGCGCCCCGGGCGGAGTGCTCCGGGGAGTGCAACTGGGATTGCCAAACAAATAACACCAACAAATGAAAACTTCGTTTCTTCTTTCTTCCGGAGCCCGCGGCGGACGATGGCTGCCGTGGCTGTGGGGCCTGCTGGGGGCGGGCTCCCTCTGGGCGGGCGGCGCGCCGTCCCATCATCCACCGGCTTCCGCGCCGCCGGAAGTGACCCTGGGCATTGCTTCCGAGGGGCCATATGTGGCGCCGGAGGATCTGCTGCTCTCCGCCCGCGTCTCGGACCCGGACGGCTGGGTGGTCCGGGTGGAGTTCCTGGCTGATGATCACGTGATCGGCGTGGCGGAGGGGGACTCGCGAAGCATGGGCCCGCTGACCCCGTTCCGCTTTCAGTGGCGGGGGGTGCTGGCGGGGGATTACCTCCTCCAGGCCCGCGCCTTTGACAACACGGGCGTCCGGACGCTGTCCAAGCCGGTCAAGCTCCACGTGGAGCAGGCGGAGCGCGCCTTCATCGTCATCCGCCAGCCGGAACCCGGGGCCACGTTCACCGCGCCCGGGCGGGTGAAAATCACCGCCGTGGCGGTGGATCCCGAGGCCGACATCCGGCGGGTGATCTTTTACGCCAACGACAAGAAACTGGGCGTGTCGGAGTTGTGGATCAAGATGGCCATCATTCCCGGCAACCCCATGCGTCATCAGTGGGTGTGGGAAAACGCCCCCGCCGGCGAATATCGGATCCGCGCCGAAGCCGAGGACCTGCACGGCAACCTGGTGCGTTCCGAGCCGGTGCCCATCGTGGTCGCGCCGGCCGCCCCTCTGGCGCGGGTGACCATCGAGGCCGCCGAATCGCACGCCCGGGAAGGCGCGGACGGCGCGGATGGCGAACTGTGGTTTCTGATTCAACGAGACGGGTCGCTGGACGTGGACATGCCGGTGTATTACCGGCTGGGCGGTTCGGCCACCGCCGGCGAGGATTACGCGGAGCTGCCCGGCGCGATCACCATTCCCGCCGGCGAGGAAGCGGTCGAGCTGAAGGTGCGCAGCCTGCCGGACGACGTGCCGGAGGGCGAGGAGAGCGTGGTGGTGACAATCGTGCCGCCCGCCTGTCCGGAAATCTTCCCGCCGCCGCCCTTCTGCTACCTGCCCGGCCATCCCGCCCAAGCCCGGGGCGTGATCGTGGACGACGGCGCCCCGCCGCCGCCCGAACCGCTGGTGCTGGTGCCGGCCGGCGCGGTGTGGAGCTACTGGAATGAAGACGCGCCGCCCGCCGGGGGGTGGAAGGATTTGGATTATTCCGAGGAAGGCTGGAAAAGCGGCCCGGCGCAGCTTGGTTACGGCGACGGCGACGAAGCCACCGTCACCCGGGATGCCGGGCCGCCGCATCCGATGACGGCGTATTTCCGGACCCGGTTCGACGCGCCCGCTGATCTGAGCGTGCCCGCCCTGCGGGTCCGCCTGGTGCGGGACGACGGCGCGGCGGTGTACCTGAACGGCGTCGAGCTGTTGCGGAGCAACCTGCCCGACGGCCCGCTGGATTTCGAAACGCCGGCCAACGGCCCCGCCGGCCGGCCCGAGAACCGCTGGCATCGTTTCGACGTGCCCGCCGACGCGCTCGTGCCGGGCGCCAACATCCTCGCCGTGGAGGTGCACCAGTACCGCCCGACCAGCAGCGACTTGAGCTTTGACCTGGAACTGACCGCCCTCGCCGAGCCCCTGCCGCCGGAACGCCCGGTGGTGCGTCTCGAGGCCGTCGTGCCCGAGACCAGTGAGCCTTCGCCCGACACGAAGGTGGCGCCGGGCGTGTTCCGCCTCACCCGCACCGGCCCGGTGGACGACCCCCTCCAAGTGGTGTGCCTCCTGACCGGCAGCGCCGATCCGGAAGCGGACTACCAGCTTGATCCGGCCCTGGGCCTGCTGGATTGGGGAGCGGAGGCGGAACGCATTCCGGGCGGAGGCCCGGTGGGCGCCTTTGTCATTCCCGCCGGCAGCGAAAGCCTCGAAATTCGCGTCCTCCCCTTGGACGACGCCCTGCCGGAACAGACGGAAAGCGTGATCCTCAAGGTGCTGGCCACCCCGTTCGGCGCCTGGGAACCGGGCGGATTTCCGGAATTCGCCCCGCCGTATCTCGTGGATCCCGAGCAAAGCCGGGCCAGGGTGCTCATTCACGACAATGACGTGCCCGCGGCGGCCGAACTGGTCATTCACCATCCGGCGGACGGCGCCACCTTCCCGCCGGGCACGCCGGTTCCGGTCAACATTCTGGCCGTGGATCCCCACGGCTACATTGCCCGCGTCGAGGTGTTCGCCGACGACGAGTTGATCGGCGTTTCGGAGATCGCCTTCGTCCGTCCGCCCGAACCGGGCGAGCCCGTCGAGCACGAGATCCTCTGGGAGCACCCCCAGCCGGGCGCGCACGCCCTCGTCGCGCGCGCCGTCACCCCGGACGGCGTGAAGGTGGAATCCGCTCCGGTGCGGATCACCGTGAAGCCGGACGCCTCCGACCGGGTGGTGCTGGCCATCACCGCGCCCCATCCCCGGATCTCCGAGCCCGCGCCGGACGAGGACGCGCCCCCGGCCTTCTTCGTGGTGCGCCGCGTGTCCGGCCCGCTGGAGGTGGAGCTGCCGGTGTACCTCGAGCTGACGGGCACGGCCGACAACGGCGAGGATTACGTGAAGATCGGCCCTGATTTCGTGCTGCCCGCCGGCGCGAAAACCCTCGAAATTCCCATCGTGCCCCTCCCGGACGACCTGAAGGAAGGCCGGGAAACGGTGATCGCGCGGCTCCTGCCGCCCGCCTGTATCGCCATCGTCCCGCCGCCGCCCGGCTGCTATCTCGTGGGCCGGCCGGACACGGCCCAAATCACGATCCAGGACACCCCCCCGACGGGCAACCTTCCGCCGCAGGTGGCCATCGTGCGGCCGCGCCACGGCGCCGTCCTGCCGCTGGGCGAGCCGGTGACCATCGTGGCCCGGGCCCATGATCCCGACGGCGACGTGGTCCGCGTGCAGTTGTGGTTGAATCACGAGGAACTGGCCTCCGGCGCGGGCGACCACCTGGAAGCCGAGTGGACCCCCGAAAGCCCCGGCCGGTACACCTTCCGCGCCGGCGCCACGGACAACGATGGCGCGGAACGGACCTCCCGCCGCGTGACCGTGTTCGTGCGCGAAGGGACCGGACTGGCGTTCGCCCGGCGCGAGCTTCCCGCCGCCTACGTGCCGGGTGAGCCGCTGTCCGTGAGCGTGGTCGTGCAACCGCCGGACTACGGCGCCGCCTGGGCCATCGAGGACCGCCCGCCGGAAGGCTGGCAGGTGAGCGACGTGTTCGACGACGGCGTCTTCGATCCCGCCACCGGCAAGGTGAAGTTCGGCCCGTTCATGGAGCACGAGCCCCGCACGCTCGTTTACCAGGTGACCCCGCCGCGGGATGCCGCGGGCCCGCAACACTTCGTCGGACACGCCTCGGTGGACGGCGAGCAATTCCGCCTCGGCGGCGACCAGGTGCTGCGCCCGGCCAACGACCGCCACCCGGCGGACCGTTCGCCCGCCGACATGACGCTGACCATGAACGAGGTCACCGCCTACACCGCCGCGTGGAAGACGGGTCAGGAATGGCCGGAAGGCCCGATCCCCGTCCCGTTGAGCTACGTGACCCGGGCCGGCGCCCTTTGGAAGGGCGGCGAAGTCTATGCCTACGAACCCGACGCGGGCGCGCCGCCGGCCTGCTGGGTGAACGTGCCGCCCCCGGCGGAACCGGGCGCCGGCCTGGCGGACCGCGGGTTGGGTCACGCCGAGCGGGAGCTGCCTCCCGGCTGCCGGCCCGGCGCCGCCCTCGCCACGAAAGTGACCATCCGGCCCCCCGCCGGCACCCTGGCGTGGGCGGTCGAGGAAGTCGTGCCCCGCGGCTGGCGCGTCACCGACATCAGTGACGATGGCCAGTTCGATGCCGAACAGCGGCGCATCCGCTGGGGATTGTTCTTCGGCGACGAACCCGCCGAGCTCAGCTACCGGGCCATCGCCCCGAACGGCGTGACCAGCGTCGCCCACTTCCTCGGCTGGGTCTCCTTCGACGGCCACGTGCAACCGCTGGGCGGCCGGCATGAAGCCGTCGCCGCGGACGAAGACACCGTCGTGCGCTTCACCGGCGTCGAGCACCGCCACGACGGCGGCGTGCGGCTGCGCCTTCGCGGCGCGCCGGGACAGCTGGTGGTGGTGGAGGCTTCCGACGACCTCGTGCACTGGCACGAAGTGGCCCCCGTGGGCCTGGTGGACGGCGAACTGCTGTTCGAGGATCCAGACACCGGCGCGCCCGGCCCGCGCTTCTACCGCGCCCGGCCCATCGGGCCGTAAACCGATCAATGCTTGATCGGCAAACCTTCACCCCGCGGCCCATCCGGTCGCGGGGTTTTTTGTGCCGTCGTTTGACGCCATCCCCGGCCCGTGCCACGGTGGACCCTGACGAAACCTGAAATCCCAAGAGAATCACAATGAACGAATCAGTAAACCGACGGGATGCGCTGCGAAAACTGGCGGGCGTGAGCGCCGCCGCCACCCTCGGAGCCGTGGCCGGCGCCGGCGCCGCGCGCGGAGACGACTACAACTTCGCCAACGCCTCCGACGGCGTGCAGGTGGCGGGCGGCTGGCTCACCTCCCCCCGGGGCAACAAGCACATGCCGGTGGTGACCGTGACCCGCGACGGCGACCTGGCCCGGATCAAGCTGGTGGTCAAACACCCCCAGGGCCGGAAGCACCACGTCGAGGAGCTGCGCCTCTACGACGCAAACCGCCAGCTGCTCAGCACCGTGACGCTGCATCCCGAGCAATCCCGTCCGGAGGCCACCTTCGTATTGCAGGTTCCCGCCGGCACGCCGCTCCTCGCCGTGGGCGGTTGCAACCTCCACGGCCTCTGGTTCACCGAATTCAAGGCCTGAACCGGCCCCGTCCGGCGTCTCCTCCGTCGGCCCTTCGCGCCGCCCGCTTCTCGCGGGCGGTTTTTTTCATCCGCGGGGGCGGCGTCGCGCGGTCGGCCCTTGCAGGCCGGATTCTCCGCCCCGGTGTTTGTGGGGCTTCGCGTTCCACGCCGGGTTTTTGATGGCGTAGGTTTTTATTCCCGTGCTGGGGAGCTTTCCATCGGCGGCCATCTCCTGGGGAAGGTCTCCGATTTCTTCCGTTTCCCGGAGTTTGAGACAAACGTCCGCCTACACCGCCGTGCCGCTCCAGTTCATTTTCTGGCTGAGGGTTTGGAAGAAGGAGGCGCCGGGCAGGCGCACCAGGCAGGCGTGATGGCGGCTGCGGCGAATGAGCAGGCGCGCGCCGGCGGCCACCGGCACGCCGGGTTGGCCGTCCGCCGAAAGGAAGGTCTCCACCCCTTCGGTCAGCAGCCGGACCTCGATGGTGGCGCGCAGGTTCACGATGACCGACCGGTTCGAGAGGGTGTGCGGACAGATGGGGGTGAGGGCGAACACGTCGGCCTGCGGGCTCACCACCGCCCCGCCGGCGGCCAGCGAGTAGGCGGTCGAGCCGGTGGGCGAGCTGACGATCAGGCCGTCGCCGCGGTAGCGCGTCAGCGGCGCGCCGTCCACCTTCACGGCCAGCTCGATCAACCGGGGCGTGGCGCCGCGGCTGATGACGAAATCGTTGAGGGCCAGCTCCCGTTGTTCACCGTCCGGCCCCGCGAGCCGGGCTTGAATGAGGCTGCGGCAATCCACCAGGCATTCGCCGGCGAACACCCGGTCGAGCGTGCTTTTCAACTCGCGCGCCTGGCAGGTGGTGAGGAATCCCAGCGTGCCGAGGTTCACGCCGAGGATCGGCGTCCGGGTGCCGGCGGTCGCGCGGGCCACCCGCAGCATGGTGCCGTCGCCGCCCAGCGCCAGGAGGAGGTCGCACTCGTGGGCCAGCGCCGCCACCGTCGCGCAGGTGGCGTCCCGCAACCCGGCCAGCGCCGCCGTGTCGGCGTCGGCCAGCACCGCGACGCCGCGCCGGCGCAGGAGCCGCCCCGCCGCGCGCGTGGCCGCCGCCACGTCCGGCTTGTCGCGGTTGGCCACCAGGCCCACCCGCTCAATCTGGTTCGTCAGGTTTTTCAAGCAGCACGAGGAATTCCTTGTTGCCCGCGCCCCCGAGAATGGGCGACTCGACCACCTCCCGCCAGCGCAAACCGCCGCGTTGCGTCACGAAGGCCTCCAGTTCGGTGAGCACCCGTTGGTGCACCCGGGGGTCCCGGATGACGCCGCGTCCGCGATCCGCCTCCGCCCTGCCGGCCTCGAACTGCGGTTTGATGAGCGCCACCAGCCATCCGCCGGGACGCACCACGCCGGCCACCGGCGGCAGCAGGAGCCGCAGCGAGATGAACGAGCAGTCCATCACCGCGCCGTCCAGCGGGACGAAGGGCGGCGGGAAATGGGCGGGCGTCAGGTGGCGGGCGTTCACCCGTTCCATCACCACCACCCGGTCGTCCCGGCGCAGCTTCCACGCCAGCAGTCCCCGGCCGACGTCCACGGCGTACACCCGCGCCGCGCCGCGTTGGAGGAGGCAGTCGGTGAAGCCGCCGGTCGAGGCGCCGATGTCCGCCATCCGGGCGCCGGTCACGTCCCGTCCGAAGGCGTCGAGGGCATGTTCGAGCTTGTAGCCGCCCCGGCTGACGAAACGCTCCGGCGCCGTCACGGTGAACTCCGCGTCCGCCGGCACGCGGGCGCCCGCCTTCGGGGCCGGCCGGCCGTTCACCCGCACCTTGCCGGCCATGATGGCCCGTTGGGCCTGCTCGCGGCTGGGGAACAAGCCCCGCTCGACGAGCGCCCGGTCCAATCGCAGCCGCCCGCTCATGCGCCGTTTGCTCCGTCTGCGTTCATCGCGCGCGCCAGTGTACGCGGTCCGGGCGTGCCGAACCAGCCCCGGCGGGCGCAAGCCTTGCCTCCGCGGCGGCGGTTCGCGGTCACGGCGCTCCCGCGCGGTCTCGTCGCGAACCGGCGGGTTTTCGGGAGGCGGTCCCACGAAAAAAATCCCGCCGTCCGGGCGGGATCCCGGGACGGCGGGAGGAATTCGCGACGCGGCGCCAGAGCCGGTCGGCAAGCGCCGGGTTGGGGAACCCGGTTCATGGCCAAGGGGCGTTTTGCGTTCTTCTTGCCGGCCGCGCGCCCCCCGCGGGGGGCGTTTTGTCAAGCAGGCTCTCAGGCCTTCACCACTTCTTCGCCGTGCTCGTGGAAGTATTTGAAGGTGAGGAATCCGTAGATCGCCACCACGATGAAACAGGCGAAGGGGAGGATGAACGAGACGCTGACCGAGGGCAGGCCGAAGAGCTTCCCGCTCTCGCCGCCGAGGTCAATGATCCTGCCCTGCAACGGCGGCATGAGCGCGCCGCCCACGATGGCGAAGATCAGCCCCGCCGAAGCGAGTTTGGCGTCCTCGCCCATGCCGTCGAGGGCGATGCCGTAAATCGTGGGGAACATCAGCGACATGCAGGCGGAGATGGCGATCAAGCTGTAGAGCCCCGGCATGCCTGACAGGAAGATGGTTCCCGCCGTGGCCGCCATGGCGCCGCAGGCCAGGATGAAGAGCAGGCGTCCCGGGCTGATGTATTTCAGCATGAAGGTGCAGATGAAGCGGCTGGAACAGAAGATCACCATCGCCACGATGTTGTAGTTCTGCGCCTTGGCGAAGGTGAAGCCGAGGTTCGTGGTCGCGTAGTGGATGATGAAGGTCCAGCACATGATCTGCGCCCCGACGTAAGCGGTCTGGGCCACCACGCCCCCGAGGTAACGGGGGTTGCGGAACAGGCGGCCGACCGTCGCGCCGAGATGCAGCGATTTACCCTCGTCGAGCGCGGGGTCATGCCCCGTGTCGGGCATCTTGGAAAAGACAAACACCACGAGGACGGCGATGATGACCATGCCGATGACGACATAGGGCATTTTGACGATGCTCAAATCGTGGTCCTGCATCTCCTTGAAGCCCTCGGGGCCGAACGATTGCCCCTTCACCTGGCCGCTGAATTCCTTGATCCGGCCGGCCTTGAAGTCGGCCAGGGCCTGGTGGAGCAGGGCGTCGTAGCCCAGCTTGGCCACGGGCACCGTCTCTTTCGCGCCGTTCTCCTTGGTTACTTCGACCCCCTTGGCGGCGAGCTGGTCGAGGTAATTTTTCAAGTTCGCGTCCATCGGGATCACCGAGAAGAACACATCCAGCAGTGCGGCCTTCGAAAGCGGCTCCGCCTTCAAGGCGGTTTCGAAACGGGACTTCAACTCCGCCTTTTGGGTGTCGGTGTCGGCGTTGGCGAGATAGGTCCCGTCGAGGTAGCGTTTGACGTCCAGGTCATTCTCGATGGCGACGACGTCCCTGCCCTTCGCTTTGAGCTCCGCGATTTTTTCCACCGCCTTGTGGGTGTCGTGAAACTCGCGCACGTCCGTGCGGAAGTCCTGCACGTGCAGGTTGGCGAGAATGATCATCGAGGCCACCGACATGCCCACCAACGAGCCCATCGGGTTGAAGGACTGGGCGAAGTTGAGCCGCCGGGTCGCGGTCTCCGCGGAACCCATCGAGAGGACGAACGGGTTGGCGGTGGTCTCGAGGAAGGCCAGGCCGAAGGTGAGCACGTAAAGGGCCACGAGGAAGAGGTTGAAATTGGCCAGCGCCGCCGCCGGCCACGAAATCATCGCGCCGATGGCGTACAACGTCAGCCCGACCAGGATGCCCGCCTTGTAGGTGAACTTCCGGATGAACAGCGCCGCCGGGATCGCCATGGTGGCGTAGCCGCCGTAAAAAGCGGTCTGCACCAGGCTGCTCTGGGCGCTGCTGATGACGAACACGTCCTGGAAGGCCTTGACCAGGGGGTTGGTGACGTCGTTCGCGAACCCCCACAGGGCGAACAGGCTGGTGACCAGGATGAAGGGAAACAGCACCGCCCGGGCAACCACGGGCGGACCGGCGGGACGAGAATCGGTCGTTTGCGCGCTCATGTTGTGTTTTTCGATTGCTCCTCCGGGCGACGGGATCGCGCGCCGCAGGAGTGGCAACAGCTTGGGGAAATCGCGGCAAAAAACAAGTCCGCGCTGCCATTGGCCGGCATTCGCCGGATGTTGGCGGAACGAAAGGCGCGTGAAGGCGGCGCCGGCGGCGGAGCAAGGGGAAAGGGCGAGTCGTCAGGCGGTTGACGGCTTGACGGTGGGGGCGGCTCCCGCAATCGTCGGGGCATGAAGAAAAAACCGTGGACGCGGGCGCTCGGAGCTTGCGCGGGCTTGAGCATGCTGCTGGCGGGTTGCGGCGGCGGGCCGGCGACGCCCGCGGCGCCGGAGGCCGCCCGGACGGAGCCCGGCGCGCCGCTGCTGCTGTGGTACTCCCATCCGGCCACCAACTGGGAACGCCAGGCCCTGCCCATCGGCAACGGGCGGTTGGGGGCGATGATCTTCGGCGACCCGGCCCGGGAACGCATCCAGCTCAACGAGGACACCCTCTGGTCCGGCGGTCCGCGGGACTGCAACAATCCCGAGGCCCTGCCCCACCTGGCCGAGGTGCGGCGATTGCTCTTCGAGGGGCATCCCCGGCAGGCCGCGAAGCTGGCCGAAAAATACCTGATGGGGAACCCCAAGACCCTGCGTCCCTACCAGACCCTCGGCAACCTCCGGCTCACCCTGCCCGGCCATGAGGGGGCCACCGATTACCGGCGGGAACTGGACCTCGACACCGCCATCGCGCGGGTGCGGTACCGGGTGGGCGACGTGACCTACACGCGCGAAATTTTCGCCAGCCACCCGGACCAGGTGATCGTGCTGCGGTTCACCTGCTCGAAACCCGGCGCCCTGACGCTGTTCGCCACGCTGGACCGGCCGGCGGACTTCGTCACCACCACGCAAAAGCCCGACCTCCTGTTCATGGACGGCTCGCTCGATGGCGGCAACGGCCTGGATTACCACGTGGCCCTGCGGGCGTTCGCCAAGGGCGGCCGGATGTTCGCGCCCGCCCGGCGGCTGGAGATTCGCGACGCCGACGAAGTCCTGCTGGTGCTCGCGGCGGCCACGAGCTTCGGCGGTCGCGACGCGGAGGGCGACGCGAACGCCGCCCTGGCGGCGGCCGGCCAGAAGGATTTCGCCGCCCTGCGGCGCGCGCACGTGGCCGATTACCAGCGGCTCTTCCGGCGGGTGACCCTCGATCTGGGCGGCGCGCCGTCCGACCGGCCCACCGACGAGCGGCTCGCGCGCGTGAAGGCCGGCGGCGAGGACCCGGGGCTGGAGGCGCTCTATTTCCAGTTCGCCCGCTACCTGATGATCGCCAGCTCCCGCCCCGGCGACCTGCCCGCCAATTTGCAGGGCCTGTGGGCGGAGGGATTGAAACCGCCGTGGAACAGCGACTACCACCTCAACATCAACCTCCAGATGAACTACTGGCCGGTCGAGGCGGGCAACCTCTCCGAATGCGCCGACCCGCTGTTCCAGCTCATCGAATCCCTCCGCGAGCCCGGCCATGAAACCGCGCGAAAACATTACGGCGCGGACGGCTGGGTGGCGCATCACATCACCGACGTGTGGGGCTTCACCGTGCCCGGCGACGGCGCGCGCTGGGGCCTGTGGCCGATGGGGGGCGCGTGGTTGTGCCAGCACCTCTGGGAGCATTACCAGTTCACCCGGGACCGGCGGTTTTTGCGGGAACGCGCCTGGCCCGCCATGCGCGGCGCGGCGGAGTTTTTCCTGAGTTACCTGGTCGAGGATCCCCGCGGCTACCTCGTGACCGGGCCTTCGATGTCGCCGGAAAACCGCTACCGCCTGCCGGACGGCACGGTGGGCTACCTCTGCATGGGGCCCACGATGGATATCGAAATCCTGCGCGACCTGTTCCAGAACTGCATCGCCGCCGGCGAAATCCTGGGCGCCGATCCCGCCTTTTGCGCGCGGCTGGCGGCCACCCTCCGCCGGCTGCCGCCCCTTCGGATCGGCAGGCACGGCCAGATCATGGAGTGGCAGGAGGACTATGACGAACCGGAGCCGGGCCACCGGCACATGTCCCAGTTGTTCGCCCTGTTTCCCGGCCACGACATCACCCCGGAACGCACGCCGAAACTGGCGCGGGCCGCCCGGGCCACCATCGAACGGCGGCTGGCCCACGGCGGCGGTCACACCGGCTGGAGCCGCGCGTGGATCATCAACTTCTGGGCCCGGCTCGGCGACGGCGCGGAGGCGTATCAACACCTGCTGGCCCTGCTCCGCAAAAGCACCGCGCCGAACCTGTTCGACCTGCACCCGCCCTTCCAGATTGACGGCAACTTCGGCGGCGCGTCCGGCATCATCCAAATGCTGCTCCAAAGCCACTCCGGCGTGCTCGCCCTCCTGCCCGCCCTGCCGCCGGCGTGGCCCCGGGGCGAGGTTCGCGGCCTGCGTGCGCGGGGCGGGTTCGTCGTGGACCTCCGCTGGCGGGCCGGAAAACTCGCCGAGGCGCGAATCGCGTCCCTGGCCGGCGAACCGTGCCGGCTGCGCGCCGGCGGCCCGGTGGAAATCCGGCGCGGTTCCGCCACCGGCCGTCGGGTGAAACTCACCTCGGTCGAGCCCGGCGTGGTGGAATTCCCCACCCGCAAGGGCGCCCGTTACTTCGTGGTACCGCAATGAGCGCGCCGGCCTACGACCCCGAGCAACGCGCGTTGCTGCTCGAGCTGGCCCGGGAAACCCTCCGGGAAGTGGTCGAGCGCGGCCGCCTGCCGCGCGTGGACGCCGATTATCTCCCGCCCGGCTTGGACGAGCCCCGGGCCTGCTTCGTCACCCTCACCCGCCGGGGCGCTCTGCGGGGCTGCATCGGCAACCTCGAACCCCGCCTCCCGCTCTACCGGGCCGTGATGGAAAACGCCCGCGCCGCCGCCACGCGCGACACCCGCTTTCCGCCGGTGGAACCGGACGAGGTCCCCGAGCTGACCATCGAAATCAGCGTCCTCTCGCCGCCCCGCCGGCTCGACGCGGACACCCCCGAGGCCCGGCTGGCCGCGCTCCGCCCGGGCCGCGACGGCGTCATTCTGCGCGCCGGGCGTTGCACCGCCACCTACCTGCCGCAGGTGTGGGAGAAGCTGCCGGAACCCCGGCGCTTCCTCGACAGTCTCGCCCGCAAGGCCGGCCTGCCCGCCGGCGCCTGGCGCGATCCCGCCACCGAGCTGAGCGTGTACACCGTCGAATCCTTCGCGGAAGAGCCCGCGGTCTGAAAAAAAGAAAGGAAGGGCGGCGAAAACCGTTCCCCCCGGCGCTTTTCGCTTCGGTTTGGGGGCGTTCTCCGGTAGTCAGGGGCCGTGGCTGAATTGGCGCGAGATTGGGTGCGGGACGCCGTGACGCGGGCGTTGGCCGAGGACGTGGGGCCCGGCGACGTGACCACCCGGGCGACCGTTCCCGCGCGGGCGCGGGCGCGGGCGACGCTGGTGGCCCGGGAACCGCTGGTGGCGTGCGGCCTGCCGCTGGCCGAGGCGGCCTTCCGGCAACTGTCCCGGGCCGTGCGCCTGACCCGCCGGGCGGCGGAGGGCGAGCGCGTGGCCGCCGGCGCGGTCCTGCTGCGGCTCGAAGGCCCCGCCCGGGCGCTCCTCACCGCCGAACGGGTGGCGCTGAATTTCGTGCAGCGGCTCTCCGGCGTGGCGACGTTGACCGCCCGGTTCGTGGCAGCCACCGCCGGCACCCGGGCAAAAATCCTCGACACCCGCAAGACCACCCCGGGCTGGCGGGCGCTGGAAAAATACGCCGTCCAGTGCGGCGGCGGCGGCAACCACCGGCGGGGGTTGTTCGACCAGGTGCTGATCAAGGACAACCACCTCGTGGCGTTGCGCGACGCCCGGCCCAACCCCATCGCCGCCGCCGTGGCCCGCGCGCGCCGGGCCTGTCCGGGGCTGCTGATCGAGGTCGAGGCGGACACGCTCGAACAGGTGGCGCAGGCGGTCGAGGCAGGCGCGGACCGCGTCCTGCTCGACAACATGCCGCCCGCCACGCTCCGGCGGGCCGTGCGGTGCGTGGCCGGCCGCGCCGAGACCGAGGCCAGCGGGGGGATCACCTTGCGGCGCGTGGCCGCCATCGCCCGGACGGGGGTGGACTTCATTTCCGTCGGCGCGCTGACCCATTCGGCGCCCGCCGCCGACGTGGGGCTGGATTTTCACTTTGCATGAGCCCGCACCGTTCCGGTCCCACCACCGACACGGCGATCCTGGCGGCGTTGCGCCGCGAGCCGGGCGGGTTCGTCTCGGGCACGGCCCTGGCGGCGGCGCTCGGCGTGACGCGGGCGGCCATCTCGGCGCGGGTGCGCGAACTCCGGGCGCGCGGGTACGACATCTCGGCCAGCCCGCATTTCGGCTACCGGCTCGAAGCCGCGCCGGACCGCCTCATCCGGGACGATTTGCTGGCCCAACTGGGCAAGGTGTCGGTGGTGGGCCGCGACATCCAGGTGTTTCAGGAAACCGCCTCGACCAATGACATCGTCGAGAAGCTTGCGCGGGACGGCGTGCGGGAGGGGATGGCGGTGTTTGCCGAGGCGCAAACCCGCGGCCGCGGCCGGCTCGGGCGCAAGTGGGTCTCGCCGGCGGGCAAGGGGCTGTGGTTCTCGGTGCTGCTGCGCCCGCGGCTGCTGCCCGGCGAGGCGACGCGCCTGATGATCATGGCCGCCAACGCCCTCGTCCGCGCCGTCGAGCAAATCGGCGTGGCGAACGTGGAAATCAAATGGCCCAACGACCTGCTGGTGGGCGGGCGCAAGGCGGCGGGCATTCTCACCGAGATGCACGCCGAGCTGGACCGCATCCAGCACGTGATCCTGGGGGTGGGGGTGGACGTGAACCTCGACCGCGCGGATTTCCCGGCCCGGCTGCGTTCCTCGGCCACGTCGCTCAAGCTGGCCACCGGGCGGACGGTGGACCGGGCGGCGCTGGCGGTGCGGTTGCTGCGCGAGCTGGACTACGAATACCGGCGGTTGCGCGAGGGGCAGTTCGCCGCGATGGCCGCGGAATGGGCGGAGCGCTGCGGCACGCTGGGCCGGAACGTCCGCCTCCGGGTGGGCCGGCGCGAGGTGCGGGGCCGGGCGGAGGGACTGGACCCCTCCGGCGCGTTGCTGGTCCGCACCGAGCACGGCCGGCTCGAAGCGATCATCGGCGGCGAGGTCACGCTCGCGCATTGACCCTTCCCCGGCCCGGCGGCACCATGCGACGACGGTTCGTGCCCCGGCCATGATACTCCTGCTCGATGTCGGCAACACCCACACGCACCTCGGTCTGGCCAGTCGCCACCGGGTGACGCGGCGCGCCCTGATGCCCACCGACGACTGGCGCAACGGCCCGGCGGCCGCGACGGCCCTGCGGCGGTTCGTGGGCGACGCCCGCCTCGCGGGAAGCGCCTTTTGCAGCGTGGCCCCGGCGGTGGACGCCACCCTGGCGCACGCGGTGGAACGACTGGCCGGTCGCCCGCCGTTGCGACTGGATCACCGCACCGTGCGCGGGGTGGGCTTGCGCTACGGCCGCCCGGAGACCATCGGCGCGGACCGGCTGGCCAACGCGGTCGCGCTTCGCGCCCATTACGGCGCGCCGGCGGTGGCGGTGGACCTCGGCACGGCGGTCACGTTCGACGTCGTGGACGGCCGCGGCGATTACATCGGCGGCATCATCGCGCCCGGGCTGGCGGCGATGACCGATTACCTGCACGAAAAAACCGCCCTCCTGCCGCGGGTAAAGGTGCATTCCGTGCGGCGGGCCATCGGCCGGAACACGGAGGAGGCGATGCTGATCGGCGCGGTCCACGGCTACCGGCACCTCATCACCGGCTTGCTCGAGGAAATCCGCCGCGAACTCGGCGTGCGGCGGCTGCCGGTGGTCCTGACCGGCGGCACGGCGCGGCTGGTCGCGCGGGAGCTGCCCGGCCCGCCGCCGGTGGCGCCGGACCTCACCCTGGAAGGATTGCGGCTGGTCGCGCGGGCGCATCAGGAGGAAGAATCCCGTTCATGAGCGAAACGCCGCGAGACATCCGCAACATCGCCCTGATCGGATTCATGGGCGCGGGCAAATCCACCGTGGGCCAGAGCGTGGCCCACCGGCTGCGGTTCGATTTCGTGGACACCGACCAGTTGATCGAGCAGCGGGCCGGCATGCCGATCTCCCGGATTTTCGAAACGCGCGGCGAAGCGGCGTTTCGCGAGCTGGAGCGGGAAGTGGTCGAAGGCCTCGCCGAACGGAGCCGGACGGTCATCGCCACCGGCGGCGGCGTGGGCGCGAACCCGGACCACCTCGCCTCGCTCAAACGGCACGCCCTCGTCATCTGCCTCTGGATTTCGCCCGAGGCGGTCTGGCAGCGGGTCCGCAACCAGACCCACCGCCCCCTCCTGCAAGTGCCCGATCCCCAGGCCCGCATTCGCGAGCTGCTCGCCGAGCGGCAGCCGGTCTATCAGCAGGCGGACGTGCTGATGAACTCCGGCCTGCGCCAGTTGCCCCAGGTGGTGCAAAACGTCATCCACCAGTTCCGGCTCGCCACGCACCGCTCGAAATCGTCGTGAAAACGGCCCTCCAGCGGCGGGCCCGCGAGCTGGGGTTCGATCTCTGCCGGGTCACCACCGCCGATCCCCCCGCCGGCGCGCGGCATTTGCGGGCGTGGCTCGACGCCGGTTGCCACGCCACGATGGGCTGGCTGGCGCGGAACCCGGAACGCCGCGCCGATCCCCGGCAGGTCCTGCCCGGCGCGCGGAGCGTCATCACCCTGGCCGTCAGCTACCACGCCCCGCCGGCGGAAAGCGCCCCCCCGGCGAACGCGCCCACCGGCGGAGTGGCCCGCTACGCGCGCTACGCCGATTACCACGACGCGCTGGCCGGGCCGTTGCGGGAATTGACCGCCTGGGTGGATCGAACGGGCGGGCCGGGCACCCGCTCGCTTTGGTACGTGGACACCGGCCCGATCCTCGAACGCGAGCTGGCCCGGCGGGCGGGCGTGGGTTTCATCGGCAAGCACACCAACCTCGTCAGCCGCGCGCTGGGCAACTGGTTCTTCCTCGCCGAAATCCTCACCACCCTCGAG
>CAZRPT010000159.1:0-9148 GCA_964601985.1 uncultured Verrucomicrobiota bacterium | reverse complement strand
GATAACGTGCCAACCCTGTTCCTCCTTCTCTTTTTGTTCTGCGCGCGCTTTGGTACAACCCCACGCCGGGAAAAGGAAATTTCGGGCTCGCGGCGCTCGATCCTCCCCGCCTGGCGGGGGAAATCCGAGGGACCGAGGGCGCGAAGGACCGAAGGAAATCCGAAATCCGAATCCCGAAATCCGAAAGGAGCGCCGGGGTGGCACCCGCGTCTCGCGGGTCGGCTTCGGCGTCCCGCCGAAGCCCTCCCCCCGGGCTCTGACCGTGGCCGTTTCGAGGGTTTCACGCGTGCCGGAATGTCCGGGGCCAGGAAAGAGGCGCGATCGAAACAACGAACCCTTTTCCCGCGCGCCGAAGAGCCGGGCGGACGCCTCCCGCCGGCGCGGGACGAGACGCGGGTGTTACCCGGAGGAGCCCCGAAATCCGAAATGAACGTCGCCCCTCCCGTAGCGCGGATTTACCATCCGCCGGGCTTTCCCTTTCACGCAGCGGCCTCTTTTGCTCGTCCGCCTGGCCGGCTGGAAGCCAGCGAGACAGCAGACTGGAAGTCTGCGCTACAAAAAACACGGATTTTTTCCGCCCGTTTTTCCCCGTTCAAACGCCGGGTCGGGGGACCCGGCCTGCAACGGCGGCCGCGTATCGCCCCCTTGTAGGCCGGCTGACCTCAGCCGGCGGGGGAGCGGCCGTTTCACCACCTCGGCGGCCACGGGGGGCGAATGGAGGGCGCGGGCATTCTGCCCACCTGCCAAGGTCCTCCTGTTTCCGCGCCAGCGGGCCGGTCCAGCCCTTTCAGGGCGGGGGAAACATGGGGCGGTCGGTTTTCCCCGGGCGTTGCCCGGGGCTGGTGGGTGTTGCGCCTTCGGCGCGGAGAAGTTTCGGATTTCGGATTTCCTTCGGTCCCCGGCTCCCTCGGGCCTCGGATTTCGCCTCCTCCGTCTGCCGTTCCGTCATCGCGGCGGCTACGCGGTTCGACTCGCAGGGGCAGTGGAGAGTCAAGCGACACAACTTTACAGGGTGAGAGATAGAGCTTTCCCCAATGATGGCGGGGCGGCATTGCCCCCGCCGGGCATTCGCGCTAGGCTTTCGAGCAATGAAAAGCGCGTCCCGGTTTTTCTTTTTTTCGCTGGCGTTAGCGGTGTTTTTGATTGCCGTGCTCCTGTACCACCACACCCCTTCCCCAGGGGAAGCAGGGGAGAAGTTGGTGATGTATTGCGCCGCCGGGTTGAAGCCGCCGGTGGAGGTCGTCGCCCAGAAATACCAGGAGGAATACGGCGTGCGGGTGGAGCTGCAGTACGGCGGCAGCGGCGCGTTGCTGAGCAATCTGCGCATCGCCGCGCGGGGCGACCTGTTTCTGGCGGCGGACCGGAGTTATCTGGACACGGCGCGGAGCAACCATTTGGTGGCGGAGATCATTCCGCTGGCAAAAATCACGCCGGTCATCGCGGTGCACCGGGGCAATCCCAAGGGCATCCACGGCCTCAAGGATCTGACGCGGGCGGACGTGGCCGTGGCGCTGGCCAATCCGGACGCCGCCGCCATCGGGCGCATCACCCGGAAGCTGCTCGAAGCAACGGGCCAGTGGAAGGCGATCTCCGGAGCCGCCAAGGTCTTCAAGCCCACCGTGAACGACCTGGCCAACGACCTGAAACTGGGCAGCGCGGACGCCGCCGTGTTGTGGGACGCGGTCGCGCAACAATATCCGGAGCTGGAAATCGTGTCCGTGCCGGAGCTGGCCACCGGCGTGCAGAAGGTGTCGGTGGGCATCCTGACGGCCAGCCGCCAGCCCACGGCGGCGTTGCGGTTCGCCCGTTATCTGGGCGCGACCGACCGGGGGCTGCCGGTCTTTCAACGTTTTCATTACACCCCGGTCGAGGGGGACGTCTGGGCGGAGACGCCGGAGGTGCTGCTGTTCAGCGGCGGGGTCAACCGGGTGGCGGTGGAGGACACCATCCGCCAGTTTGAGAAGCGCGAAGGGGCCAAGGTCACGCGGGTGTACAACGGCTGCGGCATCCTGCTCTCCCAGATTCGCGCCGGCCAGCGCCCGGACGCCTATTTCGCCTGCGATGTTTCCTTCCTGACGCCCGTACGCCAGATGTTCGGTCCGGCGGTGGACATTTCCGAAACCGACATCGTGCTGCTGGTGCCGAAGGGCAATCCCAAGCACCTCCGCCAGTTGAAGGACCTCACCGCGCCGGGATTGCGGCTCGGGGTGTGCAACCCCCAGCAAAGCACGCTGGGCGCGTTGACCGAGCGGCTGCTGAAGGAACAGGGCATCTACGACGCCGTGATGGCCAACGTGCGGTCGCAAACGCCCACCGCCGACCTGCTGGTGAACCAGCTCCAAACCGGCTCGCTCGACGCGGTGATCGTCTATGAAGCCAACACCAGCCAGGTGCGCGACCGGTGCGACGTGGTGCACCTCGACCTGCCCGGGGCGAAGGCCGTCCAGCCCTACGCCGTGCGGGCCAATTCCGAACATCCCCGGCTGATGGAGCGCCTGCTGGACGCCATTCGCACGCCGGAATCCCAGCGTCGCTACGCGGAAATCGGCTTTCGCTGGCTCGACCGCCCGGATCAACCATGAGCGGCGTTTCGCGGTCCTCCTCCGCCAGCCTGCCGTTGACCGGCCGGGGCGACCGCCGGTTTCTGGCGGTGTTGTGGGTCATCGGCGGGTTTTACGTGGTGATGCTCGGGGCCATGCTGGTGGCGGACCTGGCCTACACCACGCCGGGCCAGTTCTGGCATTCGCTGCAAAGCCCGGAAATCCGCTACGCCATCAAGCTGAGCCTCATCTCCTGCACGCTGACCACCATCTTTTCCCTCTGGGTGGCCGTGCCCATCGGGTATCTGCTGGCCCGGACCCGCTTTCCCGGCAAGGCGCTGGTGGACGCCATCCTGGACGTGCCCATCGTGCTGCCGCCGCTGGTGGTGGGCTTGAGCCTGCTGATTCTGTTTCAAACCCCGCCCGGCCGGGCCATCGAGCGGATCATCCCGGTCACCTACGCCATTCCGAGCGTCATCCTCGCGCAATTCATGGTGGCCTGCGCGTTTGCCGTGCGCACCCTGCGCGCCACCTTCGAGCAAATCAGCCCCCGCCAGGAACAGGTGGCCCTGACGCTGGGCTGCCGGCGCAGTCAGGCCTTCTGGCGGGTGGTGCTGCCGGAGGCGCGGGAGGGATTGCTCACCGCCGCCACGCTGGCCTGGGCCCGGGCCCTGGGCGAATTCGGCCCCATCCTGGTCTTCTCCGGCGCCACCCGGATGCGCACCGAGGTGCTCTCCACCACCGTCTTTCTCGAACTGAGCGTGGGCCGGATCGAAGCCGCGGTGGCGGTGTCGCTGCTGATGGTGGCCGCCGCCGTGGCCGCCCTGTTGACCATTCGCATGCTGGGCGCCGAACGCGCCCTCGACCGCCTCGAACTGGGATGATCGAACTCGACCACCTCGAAACCCGGGCCGGGGCGTTTCGCCTCCGCGACCTGCAATTGCGCATCCCCGGCGGCGAACACGGCGTGCTCATGGGCCGGACCGGCTGCGGCAAGACGACCCTGCTCGAAGCCATCTGCGGCCTGCGCCCCGTGCTGGGCGGGCGGGTGTTGCTGAACGGCCGCGACGTGACCCACCTGCCTCCCGCCGAACGCGGCATCGGGCTGGTGCCGCAGGACGGGGCGTTGTTTCAGCATCTGACCGTGCGCGAGCATCTCGCCTTCGCCCTCGAAATCCGCCGCGAACCGGCCGACGCCATCCAACGGCGGGTGACCGAGGTGGCCGACTGGCTCGGCCTGACGCCGCTGCTGGACCGCCGCCCGCGCGGTCTGAGCGGCGGCGAGGCGCAGCGGGTGGCCATCGGCCGGGCGCTCTCGTTCCGGCCCGCCATTCTCTGCCTGGACGAGCCGCTCAGCGCGCTCGATCAGGAAACCCGCGGCGAAATTCGCGACGTGTTGCGGGACCTGCGCCGGCACCAGCCGGTCACCATCCTCCACATCACCCACAACCTGGCCGACGCCCGGCGGCTCGCGGACTGCGCCTTTCGCCTCCACGAGGGCCGGATCGTGCCCCTCGCCAAAGATGCCCTGGAAACCGACGCCGCCTGACCTCTTCCCCGAGGAACGCGCCACCTACGCCTGGCAGCTCGACGTGCCCGGGGAAAAGGGATCACGCCCTCGCAGGACGGGGTTCCCCAAGCCGGCGTTTTCCGACCGGCCCTGAAGGGGCGGAATCGGCGCGGCCGCGGAAATCGGTCGCGGGGATTGAGGAACGGGGCGTCTCTCGGAGCACGCGAGACGCGTGCGCCCCCCGTGGCGCAGGCTTCCAGCCTGCCGTATCGCAGATTTCCAATCTGCCGATCTTTCCCCCCTTTGCGCGGCTGCGCCCTTTTCCTCGCTCATCTGGCCGGCGGGAAGCCGACGATTGGCGCGCGGGTGCTCACGCGCTTGGCCCTGCGGGCCTTCGTCCTGGCGGACGAATCCCTTTCGCCGCCTCCCCGGCGGCCCAAGTCGGCAGACTGGAAGCCTGCGCTGCCGGGAGTCGCCCGGAGCCCTTGGGCGATGCCCGGCCCGCGGACGGTTTCGGCCAGCAGCCAGACCGCGCCGAGACACCTCCTGGCGCAGCGAAACCCGCCCGGCTCCGGGGGGGGATCGCCGGAGCTTTCGATGATCTCGTCGAGATGACGCTTGTGTTTCAGGGCCCATTTGACGGCCTTGATCTCCTGCCCGGAGCACTGCGAGATGTTGGTGACGGTGCGGTGCTTGACCTTGCCGCCCTCCCGGCAGCTTTCGCGCGGGAGGTGGCGGACGTATTTTCCGGATTTGCAGGTGTCCACATACATCGTGGGCACAGAGATGTGTTTCCCGGTCTTTAGTTGCAGGACAAAAATCAAAACATCTCCTGGAGTAGTGGCGTCAAAGTGTTTATGGAATGTTGGAAGTATTTGATTTACAATAAATTACATCAATTCCAGAGCGTCCGAGGGTGGAACATCCGTTGAAATTGGATCTCCGCGCGCTTCCCGGACTTCGGGTTTTTTTCAACAGAATTCCGGCGGATGGGCGGGGGCGAAATTTTTCGTTTCTCCAACTTGACGAAGGGGAGGGGATGCTGCATGGTGGGCTTTGTAAGTGAGCGATTACTTACTTTGCGGCAAGAACCATGACGACGCCAACCACCACCAGCACGCCCCGGCAGGAGGAAATCCTGCGGGCGGCCATGAAGCTGCTCCGCGAGGGCGGGCTGGCCCGGTTGACCACCCGCAAGATCGCCGAGCGGATCGGCTTCACCGAGGGCGCGTTCTTCCGCCATTTTCCCAGCAAACAGGCCCTGCTGCTGCGGTTGATGGACCGGTTGAAGGAGATGTTGCTGGTGCCGATCCGCGAAATCGCCGCCGACGCCACGCTCCCGGTCGAAACGCGGTTGCGCCGGATCATCCGGCATCACATCCGGCTGGTGCGGGAGCAGGACAGCCTGCCGATTTTGCTGCTGGCCGAGGCGTCGGCCACGGGGGACGAGGCGTTGCTGGAACGGATGCGGGCGCTGATCAAGGAATACCGGCTCCTGTTGCAGGACCTCATCCGGCAGGGCCAACGCGAAGGCGGTTTGACGAACGAAGTCACCCCGGAATGCCTGTCGCTGGGATTGATCGGGCTGCCGGCCATCGTGGCGATTCAGCACCGCTTGCAGCCCGACCCGCCGTTGGAAGATCGGTTGGAACAGGATTTTGTGCAGTGGGTCATCGGGCAACTCGGACGGAATTCCCAAACGTAATCTGGTCATGAAGAAAATTACGCTCCTGTTCATCATCGCCGGCCTGGGCGCGGTCGGGCTTCAGGGGGAAGAGGCCGGGGCGGTCGCGACTTCGCGGTCCGCTCCCGCGCGTCTCACCCTGGAGGAAGCGCTGGCGGAGGCCCGGACGGCCAATCGGAGCCTGAAATCCCTGGGCCACCGGCGCAACGCCGCGCGTCACGACGCCAAGGCCCTGGCCCGGTCGCGTTGGGGCGAGCTGGGTGGGACTTTTTCCTACTCCTACCTGAACGACGATCAGGTGATCCGGCCCATGTCGAAGCAGTTGATGGAGTTCGGCTTTCTCAGTCTGCCGTTCGACCGGCAGCAACTGCATTACGGGGTCAATTACCGCATCCCGCTTTATCTGGGCGGCCGGTTGAACAACGAGATCAAGATCGCCCGGCTCGAATCGCGCAAGACCGAGGCCCTGCTGGAGGGCACCCGCTGGCAGGTGCGGTTCAATGTCATCTCGCTTTACACCGCCGCGCAGGCGCTCGATCAGGTGCTGGCTTCGCTGGATGAACAACTGGCCGCCCTGGAGCAGACCAGGTCGCGGTTGGACCTCATGGTGCGGCAGGGCAAGCGGCCGGAAGTGGACCGGCTGAAGGTCGTCGAGGAACTGGAGGGCGTGAAAGCCCGCCGCGCCGGCACGGCGGCCCAACGCGCCAAGGTGGGGGCCATGCTCTGCTCCCTGCTGGGCCGCGAGCCGACCGGCCGGCTGCGCGTGGATCCGCTGCCCGAGGAAACGCCCTCGCTCGACACCGACCGGAACGAGCTGCGGTTTGCCCTGCAGGGCAACTCGATGATTCGCCAGGCGCAACTGGCCATCGAGCAGGGCGAAAGCAGCGTGAAGGTGGCGCGCAGTTCCTTCCTGCCCAAAATCTACGCGGGCGCGAATTACCTCGAACACACCGGGGCCACCATTGATCGGAGCGAGGAAACCTGGATGGCGGGCGTGACCGTGGAGCTGCCGTTGTTCGTCGGCACGTCGCGTTTCCAAAGAATGGACGCCGCCCGGGAACGGCACGCCGCCGCCCGCGCGGCCCTCGAAGACGCGCAGCTCAAGCTGGGCGCCGAACTCGAGGACGCCCTCGCCCAATGGGACGCCGCCCACGCCAACGTGAAATCCGCCCGCGCGCAAATCGCGGCGGCCTCGGAGGCGGCCCGCATCGAACAGGTCCGTTACGACACCGGCGCGGGCACGATTGAAGATTTGCTGCGCGCCCGCGCCCGCGAGGAAGGCGCCCGGGCCGCGCTGGCTTCCGCCCGCGGCGAATTGCTCACCGCCGCCGCCCGCATCAACAGCTTGGTCGAACAGGAGATCGTGAAATGAAGAAACTCATCGGAATCATCGTTGTCGTGGCCGTCATCGCCGGCTTGGTGCTCGTTCGCCTGAAACGGGCCCGGGACCGCGACCAGGCGCCGCTGGTCAAGGAAGTGCCCGTGGCCGTGCAGGTGGCGTCGGTCAGCACCGGAAAGGTGGTCCGCATCCGTCACGTGCTGGGCACGACGCTGGGCGCCGAGGAAATGGCCGTGGCCGCGCGGGTCATGGCGCAGGTGCTCGAAGTCAAGGTGCGCGAAGGCGCCCCGGTGCGCCAGGGCGACCTGCTGGTCGTGCTGGATGATCGCGAGTTTCAGGATGCCGTGGCCGAGGCGGAGGCGTCGCTCGCGTCGGCCCAGGCGGCTTATCACGCGCAGCACAACGCCACGGCCCGCGAAAAACGGTTGTTCGAGGTCAAGGCCATCTCGCGCGAACAGTGGGATCGCTCCCAGGCCGCCCGCGCCGCCAAGGAAGCCCAGCTCAAGGTGGCCGAGAAACGGCTCAACCAGGCCCGGACCCGCCTTTCCTACTGCCGCCTGACCGCGCCGGCGGACGGCGTGGTGTCGCAGCGACTGGTGGACCCGGGCGATCTGGCCGCGCCGGGCAAGCCGCTGCTCAAGGTCGTGCGCCAGCAAAACGTGCGCGTGCGGGCCGAGCTGCCCGCCGCGGATCTGCCCCGCCTGCGGGTGGGCCAGACGGTGGCCTTGAGCTTGCACGAACAAACCTTCGAAGCGCCCATTGCGCGCGTGTTTCCCGCGTTGAGCCCGAGCCGATTGGCGGCGTTCGAGGTGGAGGTGACCGACCCACCGCCGGGATTGGTCTCGGGCGCCACGGTGGGCGTGGACGTGCATTTGAGCGCCGCCGAGGGTCTGACCGTCCCGGTGGACGCGCTGCTCGAAGGCGAAAAGGGCGCGTACGTCTTTGTCGTGCGCGACGGCACGGTGCATCCCACCCCGGTGCAAATCCCGGACCGATCACTGGAGCGGGCCGTGGTGAAAGGCGATCTGCGGGCCGGCGATCACGTCATCATCGCCCGCCCCTCCCGCCTGATGACCTTCGCGGAGGGGATGAAGGTGGTGGAATCCCGGACTCCTTAACAGCGGGAGAACAAGGATGTTCGACCGACGCTCAAAGCAAACCAACGAACTGGTCCTTGGTCAGTCCCGCCTCGCGAATGAGTGCGCGCAAGGTCCCCTTGGCCAGTTCACGATGATTAGGCACGGTCAGGCGGCGTCCGGAAGGGTGTCGAAGGATGATGTGGCTCCCCGTTTGATGGTCCACACGATAGCCGATTCGCCCAAACGCCCGGACAGCCTCCGCGCCCGAACAGGTCGGCAGACGGCTCACGGGGAGACTTCCACGATTTCCTCGGTGATGGGCAGAGGGATGGGGTCTCCGTGTTTCTTCAAGCTGGCGAGGTATCCCGCGATGGCATCACGGAGGTTGGCGATGGCTTCCTCCCGCGTTCGGCCCTGCGAAACGCACCCGGGCAAGTTCGGGCACTGCGCCACGAACACACCGTCTTCATCCGGTTCGACGAGGACTCGGAACTTCATGCTCCAAAAAGTAACGGCTCTTTCGACGTGCGGCAAGCAGGGAAGACCGGGAGGGGTAAGACGCGCCTCAAACTGATCTGGCGAGGGTGAAATGAGAAGAAACGCACGACCGGAATATTTTGACCATGAACTTCGTTGAAAGTTATCTCAAGAAGCCGCATCTGATTACTTCCGTCATTCTGCTGGTGGCGGTGATCGGGTATGTGGGCTATCATCGCATTCCGGTGAATCTGTTCCCGGATTCGGATCGGCCGCAGACCGCGGTGGTCACGGTTTATCCCGGGGCGTCCTCCCAGGATGTTGAGTCCCAGGTCAGCCGGCCCATCGAAAAGGAACTCAACGGCATTGACCAGGTGCGCCGGGTCACCTCGGTGAGCAAGGACGAGGCCTCCGCCGTGACGGTCGAGTTCGAATACTCCAAGGGACTGGACGCGGCGGCCACCGACGTGGCCAACGGCCTGCAAAAGATCACCGCCGAGCTGCCGGAGGGCATCCGAC
>CAZRPT010000158.1:0-29318 GCA_964601985.1 uncultured Verrucomicrobiota bacterium | reverse complement strand
TTTCTTCCCGGACACGCGTTTTGCTCCGGTGGTTTGGCCCGGCGCTGATGAGCGGCTGGCTGGTTGCCGGAAACCCGGCGGATCCCGACTTCGAATTGCAGGAGTTCAAGGTGGACCCGTCGGTCCAACTGCCCACCGCCTCGCAGCGCGCCCACGAGGCGTGGAAGGACGAGCGGTTCGGGATGTTCATCCACTGGGGGCCGATCAGCCAGATGGGCATGCCGTTGAGCCACTCGCGCAACAGCCCCAGCCATCATCCCGGCGGCAAGCCCTACAAGGTGGCCTCCATTCCGCCCGAGGTGTACGACGCCCAGTACCAAACCTTCAATCCGGTGAAGTTCGACCCCGACGCCATCGTCGAAATGGCCCGGCGCGCCGGCGTCCGGTACGTTGTTTTCACCGCCAAACACCACGCGGGCTTTTCAATGTTTGACTCCGCGGTGACGGATTACGACATCATGAGCGCGCCATATAAAAAGGACATTGTCAAGCTGCTCTCCGATGCCTGCCACGCCCGCGGACTGCATTTCGGTTTTTATTATTCCCCGCGCGACTGGCATCACCCGGACTGTGATTCCGCCCATCACCACGATCGCTACATCAAGTTCTATAAATCGCAGATTTATGAATTGCTCACAAAATACGGTCCCATCCATGAAGTCTGGTTCGACGGGCTCGGCCCCGGCAACTGGGGCGACACGGCGCGCGAGGTCATGGCGATGATCCGCAAGCTCCAGCCGGATGCCATGGTCAATGATCGCGGCGGCGCGGGGGCGGATTTCCATACCCCGGAACACCAGGTCGGCTATTTCAACCGGGACGAGTGCTGGGAGGCCTGCCACACCACCACCTCCCAGTGGGGCTACAACCCGCGCCTCGACGCCAAGCCGCTGGCGCAGTTGCTGGAAATCATGCTCTATGTCTGGGGCGGCGACGGCAACCTGCTGCTCAATATCGGCCCGATGGGCGACGGCTCCGTCAATCCCAAGGAGGCCGAGCGTTTCCGCCAGCTTGCCGACTGGTGGGCGGTTCACGGCGACACCAGCATCCGCGCCAGCCGGGGCGGCCCCTATCTGCCCGGGCCGTGGGGCGTGGCCACCTGCAAGGACCGGCGCGTCTTTCTCCATGTCTTCCGCTGGCCCCCGCGCGGCGCGCTGCGGTTTCCCGCGCTGCCCGGCTTGCATCTGCAATCCGCCCGGCTGCTCACCGGCAAATCCGTCCGGGCCGCGCAACAGCGGGACGCCCTTTTCGTGGACGTCGCGCCCGCCGATCGCGAGCCCATCGTGACCACCATCGAGCTGCGCTTCGACGGCCCGACCCGGCCGGTCACTCCGTTGCCGCGCGTGCCGTCGCTGCTGGACGGCGCCCGGCTCACCGCCTCGCACAACCCGGCCGCGTTGGACCGGTTGCGTGACCGCAACGCCGCCACCACTTGGGATGCCGTTCGCAAAAAGGGTGAATCGGAAATCTGGGTCGAGGTGGCCTTCCCCCATCCGCAAACCGTGGCGTCGTTTCAAATCGCCCGGGGACGGAGGTGGATTCCGCGCTTCACCCTCGAACTCCAGGTGCCCGACGCCGCGGGCGGATGGCGCGCCATCACGCCCAAAAACTTCAAGCTGAAGTGGGAGCCCGTCAAGTTCCTCAAGGAACCGGTCACCACCCAACGCCTTCGTCTGCGCGTCACCGGCGCGAAGCGGTTTTCGATCGCGGAATTCGAGCTCTACCCGCCCGTGGGTAAATAAGCAAACCGTCACCGCCGCGCAACTTCGAGGCGCAGCGCGCCGCCGGCCTGTACCGCGACCGCGAGGCCGTTGTGCAGTTGTTGGCCGGTGTACATCCGGACCGGTCCCTCCGGCAGGGCGCGCACGGCATATTTCCGCTCCGGTTCGACGGTGAACCATTCGGGCAGCGTGTTCATGCGCGGCCAGTCCTTTTGAAAGCCCAGGTGGATCCGGTGACGCGGGATGTCGAACTCGAGGCGGCCCGCGTAATCTTGGGCGCTTCGCAGCACGACGAACAGCGTTCCGGCGGCGTCCGTGGCCGCGCCGAGTTCGAGCCCCGGCTGCCACGGATGCGCGGTCAGGCCCCGGGTGTGCATGAGGGCGTGGATGAGCACGGTTCGCACCCCGTTGGCCTCCAGTTTCATCGTGCCCCACAGATGATCCGGCTCCGCCGTGCGCGCGATGTGCGCGGCGGTTTCGTGTTCCACCCAGGCAAACCCTTCCGGCACGGGCAGCCGGTTCAACAGATAGAGCGCCCCTTCGACCGAGTCGGCCCAGCCGTCAATGCTCGTGCCTTCCCACGGGTAATCGCGATACCCCGGTTTGGCCAGGGCCCGGAGCACGCGGCGCACGCGGGCTTCGTAGGCGGGCCGGCCGGTCGCCCAGTCGTAGCAGAGATAGGCCACGTAATTATATCCCCAGCCGTCGCTGAACGCGCGGGCCCGGTCGCCGAACGCCCGGCGGCGGATTTCGTTGTACATCATGCCGTCGGCGTTGCAGCCCTCGGTCAGGATGGTGTCAAACAGGCGCGTGAGCCGGGCGGCGTACTTCGCGGCCCGGTCGGGGCGGTGTTCCGATTCGATTCCCAGCAGCAACCCGAGGCCGCCGATGATTTCACAGCCGTGGTCCCGCAGTCGGTTGGGCACGAACGCGGGGTCGGCGAGGTAGTAATCCGCGATCCGCTCCGCCCAGTCGAGATAACACGGTTCGCCGGTCATGGTATAAAGCCGTACCAGCGCCTGAATCTGTTCGCCGTTTACTTCGATGTTTTTTGACGGAATTTTTCCGAACGGCGTTTTGATGCGCGCGCCGCGCCACAGGTCATCCTCGATGGCCCGCATGCGTTGGAACCATTCGTCCGGACCGGTGACCTCCACGATGGCGATCAGGCCGTCCTTCACGTACTCGGAGGCCTGGAACACCATTTCGTCGTGGGCAATGGCGGTTTGCGGTTTGCCGGCGCGCCAATCGTACGGCACGGGGATGCGGCCCACCTGATTGCAGAGCCGCTGCTCGGCGTGCAACACCGCCCGGGCCGGGCCGTTCAGGATCTCGCGATCCACCGCCCAGGCCGCCCAGACGAAAAAGGGGTAGCAATCCGCCGCCGTGTCCCGGTAGTTCCAGTGCCCGTCGGCCACGTAGAGACCGGTCCGGGGATCAATCTTCTTGAGCGCAACCTCGCGGAGCCAGCGCTGCACCTTGCTCAACGACGCGCCGGCCACCCGCGCCGAAACCCCGGCCCGGGCCAGCGCGGGCGCCGGGGTTTCGTCCGCCGCCATCCGTGCCGCGCCTCCCGCCGCGAACATGCCTGCCAACAAAAACGCTGTTTTTTTCATGCTTTTCCGCGAAAGGTGATCTCCGGAAAGCTAACGGGTTTTGCCCCGCGAAACAACGCCCCTTGACCACCACTGAAAACACGACAGCAAGCGCCGGATGATTTTCGGCGATGACCCGGCCGGTCCGCGGAGGGCGAAATCCGGAATCCCCCCCCAAGCGCGCGCCGCGGCGGGGCGCCGCCTCGTTGTTTTGACGGCTGTTTCGACGGCTGCCAGCGGGGCGGATTTGGGATTGCGCTTTTTTCCCTATTCCTGGGGGTAGAGCAGAATCCGGTCGTGGACGAGGATCACCAGATCCTTTCGCCCGTCGCCGGTGACGTCCACGATCAAGGCTTCGCGCGGTTCGGGCGCGTCGCCCCGGCGGCTGCGGAAGGTGCGCTCTTCGAAGACCTGCCAGCGGGTGGCGGGAACCAACTGGCGCGGCGGCTCAAAGACGACGAGATCGAGGTAGTGCCGGTTGGTTTCCAGGAAGACCAGGTCCGGGCGGCCGTCGTGATTGAGGTCGCCGGAGACGACGTCCCGCAGGTAGCCGTTTTCGATCGGGGTTTCGTAGTCGTCCCATTCGACCAGTTTCCACACCTGCCCGCCGAACGGCAGCCAGGCCACGGTGTTCAAGCCCACGAAGGCCACGGAGGGGCGCTGTTGCTTGCCGAGGATGAGCGGCTGGAGCCGGGTGAAGGCGTTTTCGGGCAGGGTGAGGTTGCGCACGATTTGCCAGACGTCGGCGTCGTCACGCTGGCACACGCTGAGGGCCTTGCGCTCGGCGTCCAGCAGCAGCAGCGTGGCGGGGGCGTCGCCCGGCTGGATCATCGCGGCGGCCGTGATGCGGGAGCGGCTGGAGGCGCCGTTGATCTGTTCCTTGACCCGCCAGGACCAGGCGGCGGTGTTTTCTTTTTTGCCGCCGCTTGTGTCGCCGCCGTTTCGTCGCAGGACGACCGCGCGCACGAAGTTTTTCTGGGCGAGCAGCAGCTCCGGTTTGCCGTCGCCGTCCACGTCGCCGGCGCTGAGGGCGGGCAGTTCGGAACCGCCGCCGGGCGCGGCGAGGTCAATTTCCTCGAAGGTGCCCTCCTTGCGCTGGCGCAGGAGTTTGAGCTTTTCGTAGGGGACCAGGACGATGAAATCCATGAGGCCGTCCTGATCGAGGTCGTGCAGGCGGAGGGCGGCGGCCTTGCCCTTGAATTTTTCGTTCAACTGCTGGCGGACGGGCGCGCCCCGCGCGGAGCGCAGCACCAGTTCGCGCCGGTGGTCCCGCTCGATGATGGCCGCCAGCACGGGCGTTTCGCCGGGCTTCAAGGCGCCCACCGTCATGGCCAGCGGGCGTCCGCCCAGGGCCAGGGTTTCCGGAAAGCCGATCCGCCCGCCCGCCTCGCGCCGGGTGACGCCGAGCTGCCGTTCATCCGCGCTGAGCAGGAAGATTTCCGCCGTGCCGTCCTCGTTCCAGTCGCCCGCCGCCACGCCGGTCACGCCGGTAAAGGTGGGAAAATGTCGGGCCCGTCCCAGCCCGCCGTCGGCTTCCTGTACGTAGAGGGTGAGCCGGCCGCTGTCCGGCTCCGCCACGAGCAGGTCGGGGAGGCCGTCGCCGGTCACGTCCGCCCACGCCACGCCGCGCCGGCCCTTCGAGGTCCTGGTGAGCGGCAGCACCTGGAACTGGCCGGCGGTGAGGTGGGCGTCAAGGGATTCGCCCGGCTGACGCTCGAAACTCAGCAACTGGGCGCGTCCGGACTTCTGGGCGACGGTCACCAGCTCGGCCTTGCCGTCGCCGTTCAGGTCGGCGGGCCAGTAGGAACGCACCGCCGGCAGGGTGAAATGAATCTCCGGTCCCAAGCGTCCGTGAGCGCCCTGGAGGCGGAAGCGGAAGGGATTGGCCAGGTCCCAGTTCACCAGCAGCAGGTCCTGCCGCCCGTCGCCGTTGAGGTCGAGAATCTGCGCCGCCCGCACCGTGCCGCTGTAGGGGATTTGCCGCGGCTCGGCGAGCGTGCCGTCGGCGCGCTGGAGGAAGAGGTGGAGGACCGATTCGCCCAGCAGGGCGAGGTCCTGCCGCCCGTCGCCGTCGAGGTCGCCGCTGGCCAGGGCGTTCACGTCCAGGCGCCCGTCATTGATGGCGAACCGCCGGGGCGTGCTCCAGCTGTTCGTGCCCTCGCGGTACTGCACCACCAGCTCCTTCGGCTCGCCGTAATAGGCGAGGTCCGGGCGGTCGTCGCCGTTCAAATCGGCCACCACCAAGGCGCTGATGCGTTTTTCCGAGGCGATGGACTCGATCCGAAAACGGGCGTCGGGCGGGAGTTTGTTGATGTCATGCGGGCCCACGGTGGGGGAGGCGGCGCGATTGGTCTGACCGGTGCGATTGATCAGGAGATTCAGCTTCGAGCGGGCGTTGTTGACCACGATGAGGTCTTCGAGGCCGTCGCCGTTGAAATCCCCGTGGTTGAGGTGGCTGATCCGCCGGTCAACGGGGAAGATTTCCGGGCCGGTGAAGCCGAAGGAGGCGGCGGGAGATTCGGCCCGGACCGCCAACGCGCCGGGGCTCAGGGACAAAACGCAACAGGAAACGAGGACCAGTCGCCGGCGGAGATCAAAACGCGAACCACTCATGGCATCAATGGGCGGCACTCTGGCACGCCTTCCCGCCCCGTGCCAGCCCTGTTTTTTCGAGGAAACCGGGAAAGTTTGGCGGATCGTCCCCCCTCCGTCGGTTCCGCCGGCGGAGCTGGCGTCCGCGCGTGACGCATCCTTGAACGGCGGAGCGATCCCCGGCTGAAGGAGGCGGGCTTGCCGGGGCATATTCGCCTCCGTGCGTTCGAGCATTTGCTCCGGAAGGAATAGCGGCCGGGGGGCTGGACGGAATTCCGCCGCTCGGAGCCGGTCGGAAAACGCCGGGTTGGGGAACCCGGCCTGCCGCCCGGGGGGTGCGTCCTTTCCGCCGGCCGCGCGCCTCTCACGCGACGGAACGGCCCATTTACCGGCTCTCGGCGACGGGCCATACCATCAACGAAAACCGTTTTGGCGTCTGGCGAGGAACCACGACGCGGCGTGAAAGGGGTTCGCGCTTGACCTGCGACGAACCAAGATTACGGTTTTACTCGAAATGAGTTTCACCTCAGACAAGCACCAAGTCGAACCGCGGTGGCGGGGCTTCTTCTTCCCTTGGGCAATGATACTCGGCGCGCTGATCGCCGCCGCCCCCGCCCGAGAGATCGCGGCGGCCACATGGCCCCCTTACACCCCCAATCCCGCTTGGGCGCCCCGCTGGGCCCCGGGATACTACCGCGACACGGGGGTGACCTACGGCATCTACCTGGGGGATTACTCGGCGGCCGGCGATTGCTTGAATTATGGCAAGTGGTATGCCTCGCATTACGCGCGATGGAACAAGGATCCGCTGGGGGTGCCGCTGTTATCCTATAACGGAGAGCTTTGCTATTCCCCCGTCACGGAAGCCCAGTATGGTTTGTGGCTGTATGGACGTTTGCTGGCGGGGGAAGAAACGCGGGATCTTTTTTTGCACACGGTTCACCATTTGATGAGCCTGCAAGATGACCAGGGGGCCTTCCGGCTTTATTTTCGTTGGGACCACCAGATACCCGGCGGCGTTTTTGAACCCGGCTGGGTTTCCGCGCTCGCGCAGGGGCAAGCATTAAGCCTGCTGTCCCGCGCCTACCGGGTGAATCCCAATCCCCGCTACCTGGAGGCGGGAAACAAGGCTTTGAGTTTCCTGCTGCGACGAATCGAAAACGGGGGCGTGATGACTTCCCTGGCGGGACTGGATCCGTCGCTGACCAGCTGTGTATGGTTCGAGGAGTACCCCGCGAATCCGCCGCCTTACACTCTGAACGGCTTCATGTTTGTTTTGATCGGTTTGTATGACTGGTCGGAAGTATCCGCCGTAGAAGCCAACATCTGGTCGGCGCGCCTCGCCTTTGACGCGGGCAACCGCACGTTGGTGAAGGCTCTCAAGTATTTTGATCTGGGAGGATTTACTTCGTATGACTTGCGCCAACTGGTCTATCACCTCAAACCGCTGGTCGCTTCCCCCGGCTATCACGCCTTACACATCGGGCAGTTGTACGCCTTGCACTCCATCACCGGATTGCCGGAATACAAGGAATACGCCGATTTGTGGGCGTCCTATGTCCGCCAGCCCACGACATTGACGCTCACGGCTCCCCCAACGGTCCCCCCCAACGGTGAAGTCGCGTTGTCCGCCGTGCTTTCCGTAAACACGAAACGTATATCCGGGCAGGAGATCGCCTTTTACTGGGAGGGAAAACCCCTGGGAACGGCGCTTACGGACGGACTGGGAAAGGCGGTTTTGGAGGTCACGCCGTTGTCGGATGCCTGGCCCGTCGGCACGAATACGATCACGGCCGCGTTTTCCGGATTTGCCGAATATCTCCCCAGCGACACTTCGACCGACATCGAGGTGCGCTCCCCCAACGGAGGAGCGCTGGTCCATGACTTGGCACTCCAAAAAACACCTGACGGGAAGGTTGAACTGCAATGGTCGTCCGGAAATGGCAAGGTGGCGCGTGTTTACCGGGCGCAAGCGGTGCAAGGGCCGTATGCGGTCATTGCTGAAAACATCACGGGCGGGCGTTTTCTGGATGCCACCCCGCCGGGAAGAAAACAGGCCTTTTATTTCATATTGGAAAACTGATTTCAGCGCGATGAAAAAGCGGAAAGGGACCGCGCCCCTTTCGGTTTGAAGCCTGTTTTCACCATCCACGAAGGACGATTCGGCACGGGACGCGGAGCCGCACGCCGGGCCGGGGAAGCCGGCCCGCGAGGAGGGGACGCGCCTCGCTCCCCGCGCCCAAGCCGACGGAGCCCCCCCTTCCTCGCGGGGCGGTTGCGGGAGGCGTGATTTCTCAGGTTTCGGGATTCGGATTGCCCCCGTCCGCGGGGCAGTCAGGCCATCGGGGAAGACCTTCCCGCCCCGGTTGCCGAATGGCCCGCGACGTTGGTGTTACGGGGCGCGGAATCGCCCGAGGCGTTGGCGGACGAGGGCGAGAACCTCGTGGTAGGCGGGAGCGCGGAGGATGCGCAACATCGCAAGATAACTCAGCGCGCCCGCGAAAACAGATAACGCAAGCCGTAAAAGGGGCGGCAAACCGGGAAGAGCCATGCCCAACAGGCAAACGCCCGCCGCCATTGCCCAGCTGCCCACCGCGATGTGCCAAAGGTTCCAGAACATGTCCCGCAAACCGAGACCCGCCAGCGAAGCCGCTTTGTGATAGATCCAAGGCGCCATCAGCAGGTTGAGCATCAAGTAGCCGGCGGCAAGGCCATAGACACCGTTGATTTTCAGCCCCGCGAAAAAAACCAGGCTGTTGGCGCAGGTGACGATCACGCTGACGCGGAAGGCGATGTCGGTGCGCCCGAAAGAGAGATAGAGACTGCTGCCCATGGTCAGAATGGATTGAACGGCCCCCAAGGGCGCCAGGAGCCGTACCAGCGGAATCATGCCCCGCCATTGTTCTCCCAGCGCGACCGGCACGAAATCGGCCGCCACCGCCACCAGGCCGAACATCATGGGGAAGGTGACCAGGGCAACCAGCCGGGTCATTTTGAGATAGATCGCCGCGATGCGCGTCTTGTCATCCTGGATGCGGGAAAAGGCGGGAAACAATACGGCGTCCACCCGGGCGGCCACCTGTTGAATGGGCAGCAGCATCAGCAAGCTCGAGCGGGAGTAGAGTCCCAACGCCTGTTTGCCGGCCAGCGCGCCGATGAGCAACTGATCCACGTAACGGGACCAATATCCCATCACGACGGAACCGGAGAGGTACATTCCGAACCGGATGATTTCTCCCAGCACGGCGGGACGAAAGACGAACCGGGGTCGCCAGGGCTCCCGCCACCAGGCCAGGAGCACGATGACGGCTTGTTGCACGAGCACGTTGACCACCAAGCTCCAGTAGCCCCCCCCCCGCAGCGCCATCACAATGGCCACCGCCACGCCCGTCCCCAACGCCGTCACGTTGATGAACGCCAGCGATTTGAAGGCCATGCGCTTGGTCAGCAATGCCCGGTGCACCCCGCCCAGCGGGATGAGCAGGAAGGTGACGGCCACGAGGTGACAAACGGCCTTCAGCTCGGGCACGCCGTAAAACCAGGCCAACACGCCGCCCCCGCCGTACATCAACAGGAAAACCACTCCGCCGACGCCCAGCCCCAGCCAGAAAACGGTGGAGGTTTGTTCGGGAAGCAGCCGGGTTTGCTGGATCAGGGCGCGATTGAACCCCACGTCCACGAGCACCACGGCGAAGCCGCTGAAGATGGTCACCATCCCCACGATGCCGTAATCCTCGGGGGTAAGCAGGTGCCCCAGGACGAACAGCGAGGTCAGCGAAAGGGTCTGCTGCACCAATTGTCCCAAGGTGCTCCAGCCCACGCCCCGGGCGATTTCCTGCTTCAAGGTCGGCGGCATGATTCAACGGCCCGCGGCGCTTCCAGCACCCGGGCGTACACGCGCAACCACGCCGGGGTGATGGCCGCGGGAAAGAAATGGGCGGCAATGCGTTCCCGCCGCTCCTTCAGGGTTTCCGGGGGGAGGGGCGGTTCCGCCATCACCCGGGGCAGAACCGTCGCCAGCTCCTCGATCTCCGCCACCTCCACCAACGGCAACCCGGCGCGACGATAAGGACCGTACGGCAGCCACGCGCCCACGATCACCCGATTGCCCGCGTAAAGGGCTTCCAGCACCGTCCCGCTCAAAGCGTCGCTTTCCGGCACGTGGACGAACAGGTCCATGCCGATCCGCAGCGCGGCCAGCGCTTCCCACGACAAAAAGCGGTCGAATATCCGCGCGGCCAATCCGTGCGCGGCGCAAGCGGCCGCGACCTTCGCGGCGTGCCCGGGCTCGTGCCCATAGGTCATGGGAAAGACGAGCAGCAATTTTCGTTTCGTGGCGTCCGGCAATTGCCCGAGCGCGGCCACCGCCGCGAGTTGCTGGTTGGCCGGATCGCCGTTGTGCCCGAGGGCCACGAGGATCTTGTCAGGCGGCAGTTTCAAGCGGCGGCGCGCGTGAGCGCGGGCCTCGGGCCGGGTCGTGCCTCGACGGATTTCCTCGAACAAGCGTTGCGGCAGCACGAACCGGCAGCAATGCACCTTGGGGCGCAGGGCCCGCCCGTATTTGCTCAGGACCACTTCCCGCAATTCGACCGACTGCACGGTGATGGCGGAGGCCCGCCGCAGGGCGCGCCGCACCACCCAGTGATTCTCGCTTCCGGCCTCGCGCAGGAGGTCCGATCCCCAGAAGGAGCAAATGACGGGAGTGGCGGGCGGGGCGGCATCGAGATAGCGCAACGAGTGCGCGGTGCAAAAGTGGAAGTGCCAAAGATCCCAGGAAGCGCGGCGCAAGGGGCCCGCCGCCATGCGACTGACCTTGATGGCGGTTCCAATGGCGCCCACCGGCGGCCATGAGAAAGGTCCGTGAAACAGCAGGGCCCGGCCGACCCGCCGCGCCAGTTGGCCGTTCAGGAGCGCGCGTCCCAATCCCAGCAAGGTTCCGAGGTCCCGCCGGTTCGGCGGGGTGGTGAGGAACCGCGAAAAAACCTCCCGCGCGGAAGGGTCCGGCCCCGCGGCGGAAGCGTTTTGGTAATCGCAGACGGAAAATTCCAATCGCGGTTCGCGCCGTTTCATCTCCCGATACAGCGGCGTGATGAAGCTGCCCCAACTGAAACCGAGGGAAAGCACCCGGATTGGCGTGGGAGGCGGAGCGTCAGAGGCCATGGAGGAAACGCGCTTCAATCCGCGGCGGCCGGAGGGGACGTCTCTCCGGAGGGCGGAGGGAGGGGCGCGGGCGTCGCGGAGGGACGGTGAATGGCCTTGAAATAGGCGTGCCATTCTCCGATGTCCACCCACGCTCCTTCGGTGATGGGAAACACCCCCACCCGTCCGCCCCGCCGCCGCACTTGTTCCAGAAGGTCGGTGATGGGGGTGGGCCGGTCAGCGGGCAGGGCCTTGCGCAAAGAGGGTTCGAGGACGTAAAGCCCCACGTTGACCAGGAAACTGAGGGAGGGCTTCTCGCGCAAGCCGGTCAGCCGCCCGGTGCGGTCGCATTCAAAGACGCCGTACGGCACCGACTGCACGTTGAGCGCGGCCACCGCCGTGATTTCGTTGCCCTGCTCCCGGTGCATCCGCAGGATTTCCGAATAGTCGGCGTCCACCAGGATGTCGCAGTTGGAGACGAAAAACGTGCGATCCAGTTTGGGCGGCAGGAGTTTCAGGCTCCCGGCCGTGCCCAGGGGGCGCGATTCCCGCAGGTAATGAATCTGGTAGGGTTTGTTGCGCTCATTCAGGTACTGCTGGATCATCTCCGCCTTGTACCGGACGGAGACATGAAACTCCCCGACTCCCGCCAAATGAAACCGATCCATGATCTCCTCGATGATCGGCTGCTTGCCCACGGGAATGAGCGCCTTGGGAATGACGTGGGTGATGGGACGCAACCGCCGGCCCTCGCCCCCCGCCATGATGACCACGGGGACGTCCTTCAATGAGGCGTGCTCCGGCCCGGCTTCGGCAAAGACCTCCGTCCATTCGTGAACGCGCACCAGGCGGCCCTCCGCGTCAATGACCGGCATCACCTCGGCGCGGTGCTCCAGCATGCGCCGGCGAATCACCGCGAAGGGTTCATCGGCGTGGGAGACCCGCACCCGGGAACGCAAAATCTCCTTGACCGGTGTTTCCAAAGGGACCTGGCGGATGATGGCGCGCTGAATGTCCCCGATGCTGACCAGACTCCGAAAATGTTCGCCCTCCAGCACCAGCAGGGCTTTGCGTTCCCGTTGGTCCATCAGGCGCATGACCTCCAGAAGGGAGGCGTTCTGGTCCACGGAGAGTTCGGCGAGATGGGGCGGGGGAGGGTTCATGAAGTGACGGAAAGATCGGGCGGCGCGGGCGGAACGATTTCCCTGACGCGGCGGGCGGGCACGCCGACGTAGGCGCCGTAGGGCTTCGTGTCGTGAACCACCACCGCGCCCGCGCCCACCACGGAGCCTTCGGCCAGGCGAACGCCTTCCCGCAACACGGCGCCGCTGCCCACGAAACAGCGCGCGCCGATCCGGCATCCGCCATTGACCCGGGCGCCCGTGGAAATGTGGCAGTGGTCTCCCACCTCCGCGTCGTGTTCGACCAGCGCCGCCGTGTTGATGATGGCATTGACGCCGATCCGCGCCCCCGCGTTGACGCAAGCCTGGTGAAACAGCACCGTGCCTTTTCCCAGGACGGCGTGCCGGGAGAGCGTGGCCGTGGGCGCGCGAAGAGTGATCAACGGGGCGCCCCGCGCGTCCAGCAACCGGAACAGCCGTTCCCGCAAGGCGGGCATTCCGAGCTGCCCCACCGCCACCAGAAAGGCCGGGTAACGCCGGATCAAATCCGGCAAATCCGCGTCTTCACCCAGCCAGGGATACCCCAGGGTCGTCCGGTTCCGATGAGCGGCCACATCCACGATGCCGGCGACGCGGTAAGCGCCCGAGGCCTCCACCACCTCGATCAGCGAACGGCAATGTCCGCCGCCCCCCACCAGCACGATTTCCGGCAAGGCGGTCATAAGGCGTTCGGGATGGGGGAGGGCGGTTGCAGCGCCGGGCCGCCGGGCAAACAGCAGAGGCGGGGTTGCCACTCCTCGGCCGCGCCGAGATCCGCCCGGGGACAACCCGCGTACATGGGCAGGGTGGACAGCAATTCCCAGGCGGGACGCAGCATCAAGCCGTCCGCCCGAGCGGCCCGTAGAATTGCTTCGAGCGAAGTGGCGGCCGCCGGATTCAGCGCCAGCACGCACAGCCAGTAATTGCTGCGCGCGCCCGCCGGCTCGCGGACAAAGCGCAGCTCCTCCATGTCCGCGAACGCCTCCTGATATGCTTCCGCCAGCGCGCGCTTGCGTCGGAGAAAGCCGGGCAGTTGCTCCAACTGGGCGCACCCGAGGGCCGCGTTGAGGTTGGGCATCCGGAAATTGTAGGCCGCCTCGTCGTGCGCCAACCGCCACGGGTGAGGCGTTTTGGCGGTGGTGGACAGGTGCTTCGCCCGGCGGGCGAGCGTTTCATCCTGGCACAACAGGGCGCCGCCGCCGCCGGTGGTGATGACCTTGTTGCCGTTGAAACTCAAAATGCCCGACTGCCCCCACAAGCCGGTGTGCCGCCCCTCGCGGGTGCTGCCCAGCGATTCCGCGGCGTCTTCCACCACCGGCAACCCATAAGCGGCCGCCACCTCCAGCAGTTCCGGAAGGCGGACCGGATGCCCGAAGGCGTGCATGGGCACAATCGCCGCCAGGCGCCGGCCGGTGTGGCGATTGAACGGCCCGGCGGCGCGCATTTCCACGACAGCCGCCAGATGCTCCTTCAATTTGTCGGGATCCAGGCCCAGGGTGGCGGGCTCGATATCCACGAAGTGCGGCACGGCCCCCAGGTGCGCAACCGCGTTGGCCGTGGCCACGAAGCTCAACGCCGGAACAAGCACCTCATCGTCCGCCCGCACTCCCGCCAGCCGGAGCGCCAACTGCAGGGCGCACGTGCCGTTGACCAGAGCCACGGCGCGCCGGGCGCCCGTGAAACGGGCCAGCTCTTCCTCGAAGCGGTCCACGAACGCCCCCACTGACGACACCCATCCCGTGGTGATGCATTCCCGCACGTAAACCTCTTCCTTCCCGGCGAAAAGCGGTTCATGCAACGGCACGGGGGCGGCGGTGGCCCCCAATACTTCGCGCAAACGACGGATGATTTCCCGGGCCAGGCGGTTCATAAGCGGGCGCGATTCATCAAAGCTTGTGATCCAGGTCGGCATGCCGCTCCACGTGCTGAAATTCCGGCGTTACCCGGCGCACCGTGGCCACCAGATCCTCTTTGGTCCACCCGCCGGAGGCGCGGCGGGCCGTCAGCTCATTCAACGCCTCTTCCAAAACCTCCGGCGGTGTTTGTCGCGGACGGACCACCACCGACACGCCGGGGTAACGTCCGACTTCCACCTCTTCGTCCGCCCCGCTGAACTCCTCGAACGGCTTCTCGCCGGACGTGTTCGACGGCGCGAACACGCAGGGCCACGGATCTCCGGGCCGCCGGGTTCGGGCCAGCGCCACGGCCTCCGCGGCGGTGGCGCAATACCGGGGACGCAAACCCTGTTCCTCCAGCATGATTTCCGCGATTTCGCTGAAAGTCTTGAGATCCTCCCGCGCGCGCAATTGGGGGATGAAGATTTCGCGGTTGCGACCGCAAAAACAGCCCAGCAGGCACAACTCGCCCGCCTCCGCTTCCGAAATGAAGTAACGCCGCACGTCCGTCGGTGCCGCCAGCGGCTGCCCCCGCCGCAGACGGGTCACGAAACTGGCCAGCAGGCTTCCCGCCGAAAACGCCACGTTGGCGAAACGCGCGCTGCTGAAGGAAACCCGGTCCGCGTAGTGGAGTCCCACCCGCTCCATGAAGGCCTTCGAGGCACCCATCAGGCTGGCGGGATTGACGGCCTTGTCCGAGGAAACACAGAAAAACCGCCGGGGCGGGCAAGGCGCGAGCCGCTCCACCAGCCGGCGGTTGGCCAGCACGTTCACCCGCAACATCCGCATGGCCGTGAACGGATCCCGCTCGGAACGAACATGCTTCAGGGCGGCGAAATTCAGCACGTAATCGAAAGGCCCCCGGGCCCGGAGAAAGGCGGCGAACTCCGGCTCGTCGAAGCCGATGGCATAGGTGGCGAATTCCCCCCGCGGCGCGCCCCCTTCCGCGTGCAAATCGCGCACCAGCGCCACCAGCGCGTTTTCGTTGAGTTCCACCAAGTGCAGCGCCGCCGGCGCGTAAGGGATGAGCGTCTTGACAAAGGCCGAACCGATCGAACCGCCGGCGCCAATGACGAGCACCCGGCTGGAGGAAATGGCTTTCCGCAACCGGTCCGCGTTTGCCCGCGTCGCCTCGTGGAACAGCGACGTCTCCCGGCCCAGAATCCGCTTCAATACTGATGGGGAAGTCATCATTGCAACACCCGCCGCGTCCCCGCGCTCTTGGTTTTCCGCCCTGCCGCGCGCTCGAACGGGACCCGAACCCGGGTTCGCCACCTTGCGCCCGGGAGGCGAGAGTAGTCGGAACCGCGCTTTCGTTGGCAAGCCTAATCTGGTCATGTTCCGACAAACCCGCCGGCGAAGCCGACGGACGACCCGCGCCAAAAGAAAGGGCTTTTTCATTGACGCCGGCGCCTTGGGCATGAGTGAGTTCCGGTTCTGGCGGAGCCGGTTTGCGCGGCGGTCGCCAGCCCCCGTCCGCCGGGAGCGTCGGCCGGGGCGCGGAGCGGAAAGTTGCATGAGCGCCAGTGTTGTTGAAGCCAGGCTGCAGTTTCATCTGCTGTTCTGGTACGGAGTGATGACGGTAGCCGTCCTCTTCACGGGGATGCTGCTGGCGGTGGACCTTTACGTCATCGCCTTCCTGCTGGCGGCCACCGGCTGGTTGCTGACCCTGCCCTACCACGGCAAGATTTCCGTCATTCTCTCGCTGGCCACTTTCCGGGCGGCTTTCATCATGCCGTTCGTGCCGGGACGGCCCGCGCTCTGGGAGATCGGCGCGCTGCTGGCATGGACGGGCGTGCCCATCAGCATTCTGCTGCGGAAATACCCGCGGGACACCGAGGAAATCATCCGGGAGAACCGATGGGTGTTTCTCGGGGCGGTGTTTTACTCCCTGGTCCTGCTGGTGACGATGAAGGCGCGCGGCGTGGGGTTTGGCGCGCTGGGTGGCAGCACGGGCGGCGGACGTTTTTATCTCCAGCAGATCCTCTCCGCCATTTTCCCGTTCATTTTCGTCATGGTGCCGCTGAAGGAGAAGGTTTTCTCCCGGCTGGTGATCATCCAGCTTGTGCTGACCTCCACGTACATCGTGTCGGATTTCGCGTTTTCGGTTTTTCCGCTGACGGCCCAGCCCCTGTTGTATTTCCTCGAGCTGACCACCGACGCCGCCAATTACGAAAAGCGGATGCTGGGGTTTGGCATTCGTCGCTATCAATCGCTGGGATGGTTTTTCCCCAACGTCATCTACCTCCTGCTGATTTTGTATCATTCCCGCGATTTTTTCGGGCGGCGATTGTTCTGGCTGATTCCCTTGATGCTGGGTTCGGTGGCAGTCAGTTTGTTGAGCGGCAGCCGCAGCATTCTGGTGATTACGCCGGCGGTGGTGCTGATTTTGTTGTGGGCGGAGCGTTTTTTCGACACCCGGAAACTGATTCTGGGCGGCTTGCTTGCGTTTTTCGCGCTGGTTTTGGTCTATGGCAATACTCAACACATGCCTTTATCCGTGCAGCGGGCGGTGTCCTTTTTGCCCGGCATTCACGTGGACAGCCAGGCGGCCAATGACGCGCAGAGCACGTTGGTGGTGCGGCGCATCCTGGCCCGGCTCGGATGGCGGATGGTGCCCCAGTATCTCTGGCTGGGGCGGGGGTTTTCCGTGGATCTGACTCACATGCGGCGGACCGGCTATGAAGCCACCATCGAGGTGCATCTGGCCACCGGCCGTTTTTACAACGGACTCATTGGATTGCTGGTGAACACCGGATTGCTTGGCACTTTGGGCTTTTTGATGTTCATCTACGGGGGGAGCAAGATCGCGTTGCGGGTGCTTGGAATGGTGCGGCGTCATGGCGCGGAAACGGTTCTCTTTCGCATTGGTGTCTTGATGGCGGCCATGTGGCTGGTGGATGTCTTTTTCTTCTTTTTCCTGCACGGGGACGCCGAGCAGGGATTGCGACGGTTCGGCCTGCAGGCCGGCGCCCTGCTGGCGGTGGAACGGTTGATCCGGGAACGCATCGCCCGGGAAACCGCCGCGGCGGAGGCGGAATCCCCCGAGGAATTTCCCGCCCTTTCCGGATGAGAGTGCTGCACCTGCTCGGCGCGACGGAGGACACCGGCGGCATTCTGACGGTGTTGCGGAACTTGCGGAGCACGGAAGAGGAGCGGGGGGTCGAGCACGTGGTGCTGGTGCATGAGTCCTACCGGGAAACCCGCCAACCGTCACTGCGGTACCGAAAAAGCCGGCACCTGCTGGCGGAGTCTCCCCGGCATCTGGATTTGCTCCGGCGCACGCCGCCGGCCCTGAGCGAGCTGCGCCGGTTGTTGCGAAACGAACCCTTCGACGTGCTTCACGGGCACTCCCGGGGCGCGTTGCTGTTGACGCTGGGCGCCAGCCTGCTGTGGCGGCGGCCCGCCCTGTTTTCCAGTCACGCCTACGCCCGTCGCAAGGGGATGTATCGCTGGGCGGCCCGGCGCCGGCATCTGCGTTTTTCGGTGCTGACCCCCAACATGGCGCGGCATTACGGGCTGGCGGGGCCGGGAAACCGGGTCGCGGTGGTGTCCGAGTGCTGCGCGGATCGCTTCTTCACCCTCCCTTTGGTGCCGCGCCGGGAAACGGCGGAAGCGGCCCGCCTGCGGCTGGTGGGGTTGGGCAACATCGTGCCGTGGAAAAACTGGCACCTCCTGCTGGAAGCGCTGATCCGGCTTCCCGAAAAGGAGCGGGGACGCTTTGAATTTCATCATTACGGCCCGGTGCCCGCCGCCGCCGATTGCCGGACTTACGAGCACAAACTGCGGGCGTTGGCCACGCGGGCCGCGCCCGCCCGGTGTGAATTTCACGGGCTTTCGCTCAACGTCGAGGAGCCGCTGCGGCAGGCGGACTGGTTCGTGCTGCCCTCGACCAACGAGCCCTGTTCGGTGGCGTTGATCGAGGCGCTGGCGCTGGGACTGCCGGCGATCGCCTCGGCCAGCGGGGGCAATGTGGACATCCTGACGCCGGATCGCACGGGGGTGTTGTTCGCGCCGGAAGACGCGGGCGATCTGGCCCGGCAACTGGAGCGTCTGCTGAGGGGCGCCGTGCGGCCGGTGGCGCCGGAGCGGATTCGGGATTCCGTGCGGGAACGTCGCGCCGCCGCGGTGGCGGCCCGGTATCACGCGTTGTACGAGCAGGTGCGCTGGCCCCGCGGCGGCTGAAGCCCGCGGGGCGCGTCCGCCCGCGCCCGGCGCCTGTCGGAAAACGCCGGGTGGGGGGGGAACCCCGGCCGGCCGCCGGGGGGTGTTTTGCGCCCTTCCTGTAACGTCGCGTGTGCCCCCCCCTCCGCGGCGGGAGGTCCCGCTTTTCCGACAGGCTCTCAGCTTTCCGCCGTTTCGCCGGGGCCGGGTTGGAGGATGCGGAGGCGGGGGTGGCGCCGGCGGATGGCCTCGGCGAACCAGGCCCGCGATTCGTCGCTGCCGTGGCCCAGAATCACGGTTCGCGGGTTCACCCGGCCCACGAAATCCAGCAGCTCTTCGCGATTGGCGTGCGCCGTGAGGTCGAAGTCGGCCAGCTCGCACCGGCGCACGCACTCGCCGGCGCTGGGGCTGAAGCGGAAGGGCGCGCCGGGCTCCGAGACCTTGAGCCGCCCGCCGGGGGTGTCGGGATCGGCGTAGCCCACGAAACAGATGGCGTGTTGCGGTTCGCGCATGAGCCGGACCGCCAGGTCATGGGCGGCGGTGTGCTCGGTGAGCATGCCGGCGGTGACCACGAACAGGTGGCCGCCTTTCAGGGACATGGATTCGGCCTGGCCGTGCTCCATCACCACCAGTTCCAGCGCCTCGTGGAGCTGGAGGGCGCTGAGCCGGCGGTGGGTCCGGTGGGATTGCAGGTCGTAGATTTCGGTGAACACCCGCCCCAGACCGCCGATGTACACCGGCCGGCGCTCCAGCTCGCCGGTTTCCATCCAGCAGGCCAGTTGGCCGAGCATTTCCTGGGTGCGGCCGAGGGCGAAGGTGGGAATCAACACGCTGCCCCCCCGCCCCAGCACGCGCCGGATGGTTTTCAGCAAACGCGCCAGTTCGCGCTCCCGGGTGAGGTCCGGATCGGTGGCGCGGCTGCCGCGGGTGGTTTCCATGAGCAGCACGTCCGCCTCGAGATCCTCGAAGCGCGCGCCTTTCAACAACGTCTGGTCCTGGAAGCAGACGTCGCCGGTGTAGAACAGGGTTTCCTCCCGGCCCCGGATCATCATTCCCGCCGCGCCCAGCGTGTGGCCGGCGTCACGAAATTCCAGGGTGGGCGAGATCCGGCCGGCGCGGGTGTGGTGAAAGGCGGCCCACTCGATCTCGCGGTCGTAGCGGAAGCCCTGGTAGCGCGGCATCTGCTCGTCCAGCTCGCGGTGGGTGTAGAGGGGGTATTCCGGGATGCCCAGCTCCTCCCGCTGCCGCTGCATCACGTTGACGGAGTTGTGCAGCACCCGCTCGACGAGGAAATAACTCAGCTCGGTCATCAGCACGTGCGCCCGCGGAAACATCCGCATCGCGATGGGCAGCGAGCCGACGTGGTCGTGGTGGCAGTGGCTGATGGCGATGGCGTCCAGCTCGCCCGGCAGGGCCGCCGAATACAGGGGAAGGCTTTCGCGCCCGTCCCGTTTGGGGTGGGTGCCGGCGTCCATCAGCAGCCGGCGGCCGTCCAGTTCCAGCAGCCATCCGCTGGCGCCGATGTCGGAATCCGGGTTCAGATTGGTGATGCGCATAGGTCAAAAAAGACGACCGCCCAACGGACGCGAAAGCGCGCGCGTCGGGCGGTTCAAAACGGGTCCGATGCCGGCAACGGCCGGCGCCGCCGCCGGAATCACCCCGCGAACCGGCGGATGGCCAGGGTGGCGTTGTGACCGCCGAAGCCGAAGGAGTTGCTCAAGATGGCCTTCGCCCGCAGCTCACGCGCCTCGTTGGGCACGTAGTCCAGGTCGCATTGCGGATCGGGGTGCTCGTAGTTGATCGTGGGCGGAATGACGCCCGTCTCCATGGCCTTGACGCAGGCCGCCAGCTCCACCGCGCCCGCCGCGCCCAGCATGTGGCCGGTGGCGCCCTTGGTGGAGCTGACCGGGAGCCGCCGGGCGCGCCCGCCAAAGACCTGCTTGATGGCCACCGTTTCGCAGATGTCGCCCTGGATGGTGGAGGTGCCGTGGGCGTTGATGTAGTCCACGTCTTCCGGGTCGAGCCCGGCGGTGCGGAGGGCCATCCGCATGCAGCGGGCGGCGCCCTCGCCGTCCGGGGCGGGGGCGGTCATGTGGTAGGCGTCGGCGGTGTTGCCGTAGCCGGCCAGCTCGCAGTAGATCCGCGCGCCGCGGGCCTTGGCGTGTTCCAGCTCTTCGAGCACCAGCACGCCGGCGCCTTCGCCCATGACGAACCCGTCCCGCTCGGCGTCAAACGGGCGGGAGGCCCGTTGGGGATCGTCGTTGCGGGTGCTGAGGGCCTTCATGGCGCAGAAGCCGGCGATGCCCAGGCGGCTGATGCTGGCCTCGGCGCCGCCGGCGAACATGACCTTGGCCGCGCCCATCTTGATGTTGCGCCATGCCTCGCCGATGGCGTGGGCCGAGGTGGCGCAGGCCGAGCAGGTGGCCAGGTTGGGGCCTTTCAACCGGTGGTAGATCGAGAACAGGCCGGAGGCCATGTTCAGGATGAGCATCGGGATCATGAAGGGCGAGATGCGCCGGGGGCCTTTTTCGAGGAGGACGGTGTGCTGCCGTTCCGTGGTCCAGAGACCGCCGATGCCGGAGCCGATGAAGACGCCCACTTCCTCGTGATTGACCCGCTCCAAGTCCAGGCCGGCATCCCGCAACGCTCCGTGCCCGGCCAGCACGGCCAACTGGGTGTAGCGGTCCACCCGCCGCGCCTCCTTGGGGGAGGGAAAGGCCGGTTGCGGATCGAACTCGCGGACTTCGGCCGCGATCTTGGAGTCGTGTTCCGCCGGATCGAAGAGCGTGATGCGGTCCACGCCGGTTTTGCCGGCGAGGAGCCGGGACCAGAATTCATCCGGGGTGAGACCGATGGGTGAAACCACCCCCAGTCCGGTGATGACCACCCGGGGATTGGAAGGAGTGTCCGCCATAAGGAAAAAAATGAGGCAGCCCGCACGCGAACGTCAAGCGCGGCTGCCCTGAAGCGCCTGGAAACCCGAAGATTACTCCTGCTCCTGCAGCGATTTCACGTACTCGATGACGTCGCCCACCGTCTGCAGTTTTTCGGCCGTTTCGTCGGGGATTTCGTTGCCGAATTCCTCTTCGAAGGCCATGACCAGCTCGACGGTGTCGAGGGAGTCCGCTCCGAGGTCTTCGATGAATTTCGCCTCAGGGGTGACCTGCTCGGGTTTCACGCCGAGCTGTTCGACCACGATGTCCCTGACCTTTTCTTCGACTGATTTCTCAGCAGCCATGCTTTTCTCCGTTCGTCGTTTCGATGTGTGTGTGTCTAGGCATGGGACCGGAAGCCGTCAAGCCCCGAATGGCTGATTTTTTCCGTCCCCAAGGGTTTTGTTTCGTCCGGCGTCCGCGGCGCTCACATCACCATCCCGCCATCCACGGTCAACACCTGCCCGGTGAGGTAACGCCCGCCGGGGCCCGCCAGGAACAGCGCCGCCTCGGCAATATCCTCCGGCGTGCCGAAATTGGCCAGCGGAATGTGCTTCAACAATTCCTCCCGCTGCGTCTCGTTCAGGGCCGCCGTCATGTCGGTCTCGATGAATCCCGGCGCGATGGCGTTGACGGTGATGCCCCGCCCGGCCAGCTCCTTGGCCGCCGCCTTGGTGAACCCGATCAAGCCCGCCTTGCTGGCGGCGTAATTGCACTGGCCGGCGTTGCCCATCAGCCCGATGACCGAGCTGATGTTGATGATCCGGCCCGCGCGCTGCTTGATCAACGCCCGCGTCAGCCCCTTGGTGAAGGAGAACGCCCCGCGCAGGTTGGTGTTCAGCACGGTGTCCCAATCCGCCTCGCTCATCCGCATGAGCAGCCCGTCGCGGGTGACGCCGGCGTTGTTCACCAGAATGTCCACCCGGCCGGTCGCGGCCAGGATTTCCTTCGTGGCCGCCGCCACGGCTTCGGGATCGGACACGTCCACCGCGAAGGCCCACGCTTCCCGGCCCGTGGCCCGGATGTCCCTGGCGGTTTGTTCCGCGTTGACCGCGGTGCGCGACACGCACGCCACGCGCGCGCCCTCGGCCGCGAAACGCAGGGCGATGGCCCGTCCGATGCCCCGCCCGGCGCCGGTCACCACGGCGGTTTGGTGCTCCAACAAATTCATGCCGCCGCCAGTTGTCCCGATTGTTGCCCCGCTTGTCAATGCGGCGCGCGTTTTTCCGGGCGGCGGAAGGGGACGTCTTCCGGGCTTCCCGCTTGAAGCGGGACGGGGGCGGGTTAAGCTGCCGGGGTGTTTGGGTTGACGGACCGCAACCTTTTTCTGCTGGCCGTGCTGCTGTACGGCGCCAGCACGACGTATGGCGTCTTTGTCTGGCGGCGGGGATTCCGCCGCGACGATCACGTCTGCTATTTCCTGCTGCTGGCCGGAAGCGTGCTGCACATCGGCGCGATGGCGCTGCGGGGTATGAGCTTCGCCCGCTGCCCGGTGGCGAATTTGTTCGAGGCGAGCATGTTCGTGGGCTGGGCGGTGGCGATGGCGGTCCTGGCGGTGGGCTGGATGCGGCGGTTCGGCTTCATCCCGGTGGTGGCCTCGCCGATCTTGTTCGGGCTCGGGGTGTTCGGGTTGATGCCGGGGTTGGACCGCCCCGGGCCGGAGCCGCAATTCTGGCAGGGTTACGCCAGCCTCCACGCCTCGCTGACCCTGCTGGCCTACGGCGGGCTGGGGCTGGCCGCCGTGGCGGGGGTGATGTACCTCGTGCAGGAACACGATCTGAAGTACCGCAAGTCCCGCGCTTTTCTGGCCTTCCTGCCGCCGATCCAGCGCCTGGAACGGGTCACGTGGCGGCTGCTGCTGGTGGGATTTGTCCTGCTGACCCTCGGCCTGCTGTTGGGCGTGGGCTGGCTGCATCACACCCGCGGCGTGTTCTGGGTGGCCGACGCCAAGCTGGTCTGGTCCGCGTGCGTCTGGACGGCCTATCTCGTGATGATCATCCTCCATTGGCGACGCAACCAGAGCGACCGGCGTTTTGCCTGGAGCGTGGTGGGTGCCTTCGCCTTTGTCATGCTGACCTTCTGGGGCACCAACCTCCTCTCCCGGATTCACAATCCCCATCCCTGAGTCATGGCGATCGTTGTCGTGGGAGTCAATCACCGCACCGCTCCGGTCGAGGTCCGGGAAAAGCTGGCCTTCGCGGAGGCGGAGATTCCCGCCGCCCTGGCGGAACTCAAGGCCGCCGGTCCGGTCGGCGAGGCCGTCATCCTCTCCACCTGCAACCGCGTCGAGCTCTACCTCGCCGGCGAGGCGGACGCCGCCGCGTTGGTTCGTTTGGCGGGGGATTTTCTGCGCCGCAACCGCGGCCTCGCGTCCCCCTTGGACGAGGCGCTCTATCACCACGCCGACCCCGAGAGTCTGGAGCACCTGTTCCGGGTGGCGGCGGGGATGGATTCGATGGTGCTGGGCGAAACCGAAATCCTCGGCCAGCTCAAGCAGGCCTACCACCTCGCCCTGAAAGCCGGCGGCACGGCGCGCCTCCTGAACAAGGCCTTCCAGCGGGCGTTCAACGTCGCCAAGCACATCCGCACCCACACCCAGATCCAACGCGGCACGGTGTCGGTCAGCTCGGTGGCGGTGGACATGGCGGGGCGCATCTTCGACCAGTTGTCCCGCTCGACGGTGCTGGTGATCGGCGCGGGCGACACCGGCGGCAAGGCCGCCCGGGCCATGATGTCGCGCGGCGCGCAGGCGGTGCGGGTGACGAACCGCTCCCCCGAGCGCGCCCGGGCGTTGGCGGCGGAGCTGGGCGGGGAAGCCGTCCCCTTCGAACGCTGGCCCGAGGAACTGGAGCGGGTCGAAATCGTGATCAGCAGCACCTCGGCCCCGCATTACGTGCTGGACGAAGCCCTCCTGACCCCCCGCTTGAAGGCGCGACACGGACGCCCCCTGCTGCTGCTGGACCTGGCGGTGCCCCGCGACATTGACCCCGCCGTCAACCGGCTGGACGGGGTGTTCCTCTGCAACGTGGACGACCTGCAAAGCATCGCCAGCGAAGCCCGCCAGCAGCGCGAAGCCGAGCTCGAGCGCTGCAACGCCCTCATCCGCGAACGCGCCCGCGAGCCGCTCCATCACCGTCCGCCCGCCCGCCGTTCGCCGTCCGCCCCGCCGCTGCCGCAAACCACCTGACTTTTTCGCCATGTCCACCTCCGATCGTCCCGTTGTTCTCGTCACCCGCGGCAGTCCGCTGGCGCTGGCCCAGACCCGCCAGGTCCTCGCCGCCTGCCAGGCCGCCTGCCCGGAATTCACCTTCGAGCTCCGCGTCATCAAGACCACCGGCGACAAGCTCCAAAAGGCCTCGATGGCCCAGGAGAGCAAAACCCTCCCCAAGGGGCTGTTCACCAAGGAACTCGAAGTCGCCCTCCTCCGCGGCGAAGGAGATCTGGCCGTGCACAGCCTCAAGGATCTGCCCACCGACCTGCCGCCCGGCCTCAAGCTCGGCGCCGTGCCGGAGCGGGTGGACGTGCGCGACGTGCTGATCTACCGCAGCGAACAAGGCGCCGCCTGGCGACCGCCGGAGGAGGAAACCGCCCCCGCGCCGGACACCCCCGCGCCGCGCCCTTTTCCCGCCGGCATTTCGTTCGACCAGCTTCCCTCCGGCGCCACCGTGGCCACCAGCAGCACCCGGCGGCGGGAGCAGCTTCTGGCCCGCCGCCCGGACCTCCGCGTCGTGGAGATTCGCGGCAACGTCGGCACCCGCCTCCAAAAACTCCTCCGCCAACCCGGGCTGGACGCCATGATCCTGGCCGCCGCCGGGCTGGGCCGGCTGGGCTACGCCGTGCGCGAAGACGGCACCTTGATGTCGCGCCCGGAAGGGGCCGGCGACGACCTCCGCGAATGGCGCGAGGAAGCGGAGTTCCGGGCCACCTTCCTGAGCGTGGAGGACATGCTCCCCTGCGTGGGCCAGGCGGCGCTGGGCATCGAAGTCCGCGCCGACGATCCCCGCATGGCCATCCTGTGCGACCGGCTCGACGACCCCGACAGCCACCGCTGCGTGGCCGCCGAACGCGCCTTTCTGCACGCCATGGGCGGCGGCTGCCAAAGTCCGGTGGCCGCCTTGGCGGAGATTGCGGGGGAGACGCTCCGGTTGCGGGCCGTCTCCTTCCGCGCCGGTCCGCGCCGGGCGGCGGAACTCGCCGGCCCGCTCGACCGGCCCGAAGCGCTGGGCCGCGCCATGGCCGAGGCGTTGCGGTAGCCGGCCTTCTGCTTCCGCCGCGCCTTTCCGCTTTCAGAGCCGGTCGGGAAACGCGCCGGCCCAGAGGGGAGGCGGCCGGCCCAAGACACCGCAATGGAGCCTTCCCGCGGGGCTTTCCGGCGGGCCGCGCGCTCCCATGCGGCGAGAGGTCCCGCTTTTCAAACCGGCTCATGGCTCGATTCCGTGGGGGGGCGTGTTTTTTTGATTTCTTGGGTTGCGGAAAACGATTTGCGGTTCAAAATCGCCCTCGATGTCATTTAACCGGAAAACCCGTGGCATTCACCGCATGAACACGTTTACGCAACTGGCCATCACCCACCCGGACGACCTTCGCTTCGGCGTGGCCCCCCATCCCCTCACCACCCGGCGCGGCCTGAAAATCGGCGGCGGCACGGTGTACCCGGAACTCAACTTCACCCTTCCGCCCATGCTGGTGAATGCATCCACCATGCCCGAGGTGCGGCGGCATTATCAGCAGGCCATCACCGGCGTGGTGCAACGCGCGGTGGAACTGGAGCCGCCCGGACTGGTGGTCGAGTTCGAGACCCTCCCGCCCATGACGGAACATCCGGAATGGGGCCTCGAACTGACGCAAATCCTGCTGGACGCCCTCGCGGAAGCCCACGACCGCCACGGCTTGAAGAGCGTCCTCCGCGTCACGCCGAACGACACCCGCGAGATGGAGCGCCCGCCCCGGATGCGGAGCGGCCGGCTCTACGAGGCCATGCTCGAAACCTTTGACCGCTGCGCGGCCGCCGGCGCCGAGCTGCTCAGCATCGAATCGGTCGGCGGCAAGGAAGTCCACGACGCCGCGCTCATGATGGGCGATCTGCGCGCGGTGCTGTTCGGATTGTGCGTCCTGGGCCCGCGCGACATGCGCTTCCTGTGGACGGAACTGAACCGGATCGCCCAACGCCACGGCGTCCATTGCGCCGGGGACACCGCCTGCGGGTTCGCCAACACCGCCATGGTGCTGGCCGAGCAAAAGATGATCCCCCGCGTGTTCGCCGCGGTGGTGCGGGCCGTCTCCGCCGTGCGTTCGCTGGTGGCCTACGAATGCGGCGCGGTGGGGCCGGGCAAGGATTGCGGTTACGAAAATCCCATCCTCAAGGCCATCACCGGCTGCCCGATGGCCATGGAGGGCAAGACCGCCGCCTGCGCGCATTTGAGCCCGTTGGGCAACATCGCCGCGGCCACCTGCGACACCTGGAGCAACGAATCGGTCCAAAACCTCAAACTGCTCGGCGGCATGGCCCCCACCTGTTACGTGGAGCAGTTGATCTATGACTGCCGGTTGATGAACGAAGCCCTCGCCGACGGTCCCGAGGCGGCGCTCCAGTACCGGCGGTGGATGACGCGCTCCGACGCCGGCCGCGATCCGCAGGCCTGGATCCTCACCCCGGAGAGCGTCCTCGCCCTCGCCCAAGTCATCGTGGACGCCCCCTCCGCCTACCACGCCGGCCAGGCCGCCGCCCTCACCGCCCTGCGGCTGTTGCGCGAGGCGCACGACGACGGCGCCCTGCGGCTGCCGCCCCGCGAGGTTCCCTGGCTGGACCGGTTGCGAAAGACCGTCGAGGCATTGCCGGACGAGGAACCCCGTTTCATCGAGGAAATGCTGGCCGAGGTGGACACCACCACCTTCGTCGCCGCCGACTACGAGCTGGCGTGAGCCCCGGGCTGAAAAGGGGACATCCCGCCGCGTGGGGGCACGCGGCCGGCCGCAAGGGCGCAAAATGCCCCTTGGCTGCAGGCCGGATTCCCCACCCGGCGTTTTTCGACAGGCTCCGAGACGAAACAGCCCCGTCCGTCATTTCACCCTCGGGAAGGACTTCAACGCGAGGTGGACCAAATCATTCTCCCTTTACCAAGCCGAGCAGGGGGGGAAGCGCGCGGCGTTCCCGTTCCAGAAAGGCCCGTTGTTCCGGGGTCCGTTTGCCCTCCGGTTCGCCGAGCACGTCCACCCGGAAGATTTTGCCGAGCGCATAGGCCATGACTTCGCGGGGGTCGTCGTAACCGGTGGGGATGGGAAAACGCGCCCGCCATTGCGCCAACCACGCCTCGTCGGAAACCGGCGGGCCGGGCCGGTAAACACCGTCTTCGCCGGGCACGGGCTGGAGCGGGTAAAGGTTTTCCTGAAGCGGGCGGCCCGGCCCGGAGCCGGCGGACACGGCCAGCAGAAACAACTCGTTCCCTCGCGGAATCCCCCAGCTCAGGTCCGGCGCGTCGGGGTTGCGGATCAGATGCAGCCGGGCCGGCGTGTCCGCCGGCAGGCGAATGGGCCGGAAACCGTAGCGACGACCGACCGGCGCGAAGTGTTGCGGCATGAGACGCTGAAGGACGTGAAACTTCTCGTGCAACAGCGTTTCGAGCGCCTCGTGCTTGTCGCGGGCAAGGCGGCGCAACCGGGGGGCGGTCAGCACGATGGCCAGTCCGCGCGTGTGCGGCATGGCGTGACAAAAGGTGGGCTGCATCTTGATGAAATGCCACGGGGTGCGGGTGAGCAGCGGCCAGCGATCCCCCACCAACCGGCGGAGCCGGGCGACCCGCTCCCGCAGAAAGGCGCGTTCCTCCGGCGTAAACTCCGCGGTCAACGCGGCATAGCGACGGCGGACAAAGGCGAGCCGTTTCCGCGGCGATTCCGGCAGCGGCGTTGCGGGATCGAGGTCGAGCGCGAACCGGATGGTGGCCTCGTTCAGCCCCTTGAGCGGGGTGTTCCATTTGTCGTGCGTGATCAGCCGGGCCGCTTCGGCGGCGGAGTGAAAATGCAGCCGCGGCAACACCAGCGGGCTCTTGAGGATGGTTGCGACCTGCGACGGGTGCAGCCCCTCGACCGCGAGCCGCTCCGCGAACGGGCCGTCACCCTGCAGGTTCGGCACGTCATCGGGCACCTTCGGATCGTCCACCGCGTGTTGCAACCCGAGGCAATGGCCGATTTCATGCGCCACCACGAAGGCCCGCATGGCGGGGTCGGTCATCTCGCCCGGACCGCCGAGACTGACGAAACAGACGTTGCCGTTCTGCAATCCGCGTCCCAGCGGCTGGGCGTGACCGTCCACCGCCGAGACGAAGAGCAGGGTGACCACGCGCGGATCGGCGGCGATCATCCCGTTGGCCCGCCCCCGGGCCATGACGGTGTCCAGATTGACCTCGCCACGCCGGCCCTTGCCGTAAGGCCAGTGAACCGGGGCGAGATAGAGAAACTCCAAATCCGCCCGCGTATAGACCCGGTCCACCAGCGTCCGGGGAAAAACGCTCCGGGCCGGGTGGGAACCGTCATCGTCGCACAGGATCACCGGGCGTACCAGCAGCACGCGGGAACGGGCGGCGGGTGATGGCGCGGCCGAACCGGCCCCGGCGATCAGCGTGCCGGCTCCCAACAAAGCGGCCAGTTCCCAACGGATGAACAAACGGATGTGCATGGAATCGTTTTTCGCCTTCCGGAAATCTTTCCCTGAACGGCCTGACCAGCATGTCGGGTCGGGAAAAGCGGAACAAGCAGATTAAAAATTCGCTCCCGCCGGGTGAAAATTTCGGTTTGCCAGCGGAGCGCGAACCGACACCCTTGTCGCATGCACGCAAAGCACCCACCGCCTGATCCCGCGCGGTTGCTCCGGCTTACCCGTTCCTCCCCCACCCTGCTCTGCTGCCTCGTTTTGTTGGTCTTGCCGATTCTGCGCGCCGCCCCGCCGTCGGCCCGGCCGAACATCCTGTTCGCCATCGCGGACGACCAGTCCTTTCCCCACGCCGGCGCCTACGGCTGTCGCTGGGTGAAAACGCCGGCCTTCGATCGCGTGGCGCGGGAGGGACTGCTGTTCCTGCGCGCCTACACCCCCAACGCGAAGTGCGCCCCCTCGCGCGCCTGCATT
>CAZRPT010000157.1:0-6930 GCA_964601985.1 uncultured Verrucomicrobiota bacterium | reverse complement strand
GCCTGATCCGCCGCCCCCTCCACAGCCCCGCCCTCAAACCAAGTGAGATGGATTTGCGTGAAGTGAAACAAGCCTTCCCCTCGGGCGCCCGAACGCCGAAAAAGGGCGGCGTTTTCCCCGCACGACAGAGAACCGGGGACGCCGTTCGGCCCTCCTTAAAGCCCGTCGTGAAAAGCGGGCTGTTCCGCCGCGTGAGGGCACGCGGCCTGCCGGAAGGGCGCACAATGCCCTTTTGCCGCCGGCCGGGGTCCCCACCCCGCGTTTTCCGGCCGGCTCTTACAACCCCACGTTTTTGAAGCGGGTGTCCACTTCCTTGAAGTGGAAGTCCAGCGAGCAGAGGGCTTCGAGTTCGCCGGGCTCGAAGTGTTTGGCCACCGCGGGATCGGCCTTGAGCTGCTCGACGAAATCGGCGTCGTCGCGGCCGGCGTGCTTGACCGCCCAGGTCTTCATCGCGGCGTCCTGCACCAGTTTGTAGGCGTCCTCGCGGGTGAGCCCCTTGCGGATGAGGGCCAGCAGGACGGTCTGGCTGTTCCACATGCCCAGGCTCAGGCCGAGGTTTTTCTTCATGTTCTCGGGATAGACCGCCAGCCCTTCCATCAGACGGGTGAGCAGGCCGAACATGTAATCGAGCAGGCAGCAGGAATCGGGGAAGATGATCCGCTCGACCGAGCTGTGGGAGATGTCGCGTTCGTGCCAGAGGGCGACGTTTTCCAGCGCGGCCAGGGCGTTGCCGCGCAACACCCGCGCCAGGCCGGTGAGGCGCTCCCAGGTGATGGGGTTGCGCTTGTGCGGCATGGCGCTGCTGCCCTTCTGTCCCTTGGTGAAGGGCTCCTCGGCTTCGAGCACCTCGGTGCGTTGCAGGTGGCGGAACTCGACCGCCCACCGCTCGATGCTCGCCCCGATGAGGGCCAGCGTGGTCTGGAACTCGGCGTGGAGGTCGCGTTGGACCACCTGGGTGGCGAGGGGCGCGGGGCGCAGGCCCAGTTTTTTGCAGACGAACCGCTCGACGCGCGGGCTCAGGTGGGCGCTGGTGCCCACCGCGCCGCTGATCTTGCCCACGGCGGCGGAGTACCGGGCCGATTCAAGCCGCCGCAGGGCGCGTCCGAATTCGTCGTACATGAGGGCCAGCTTCAGCCCGAAGGTGGTGGGCTCGGCGTGGATGCCGTGGCTGCGCCCGATGCAGGGGGTGCGCTTGTATTTGCGGGCCTGTTTGGCGATGGCCTTGCGGACCTGTTTCAGGTCCTTGAGCAGAAGGTCGGCGCTCTGGGTGATCTGCACCGCGTAGGCGGTGTCGCCCACGTCGCTGCTGGTCAGGCCGAAATGAAACCACCGGCTGGCCTTGTGGTTGATCTTTTCCGCGACGGCGGTGGTGAAGGCGATGACGTCGTGGTTGAGCGTCCGCTCCAGCTCGTGCTGTCGGGCCACCAGACCGGGCAGGTCCTTGAGCCATTTCCGGCAGCCGGCCTGGATGCGCTGGAAATCGCCCGGCGGCACCACGCCCTCCTTCACCAGCGCCTCGCTGGCCAGCAGCTCGATTTCGAGCCAGGTCTTGAGCTTGTTTTCCGGCGTCCAGATGGCCCGCATGTCGGGCCGGGAATAGCGCGTAATCATGCCCCGCAGCGTAGGCCGAAAGGGGCGGAAGGAAAATCCGAAACCCGCGGCAACAGCGCCGGCCCGCGAACCAGCCCCCCCCGCCTCCGGTCCGTCGGAAGGGAAATGTCGTTGCGGTTCGGACCGGGCCGGGCATAGTGGCGGGCATGCGGGGGTTTTCGCGCGCCCCGGAGATCCTCTTCCGTTCGGGGGACTCCCGGGGTCGCGGTCATCGCGGATGCGTTTTCCTCATTTGTGAAGTATTCTTGCGCCATGTCGGTACCGGTTGTTTCCGTCGAACAAATGCGGGAGTGGGAGCAGGCCTCATGGGCCGCTGGCCGCTCGGAACAGGAAGTCATCGAGACCGTGGGGCGCTGCGTCGCCCGACGGGCGCTGGCGCTCACCCGGCCCGGCGGGCGCGTCCTCATTCTGGCCGGTCGCGGTCACAACGGCGACGACGCCCGCAGCGCCCGGCCGCATCTCGCCCGGCGCGAGGTGGCGGTGGTGGAGGTGACCGACCCGGAGGCGGCCCTGCCGGAAGTCGAAGCCGAACTGGCCCGAAAACCGGCGCTGGTGATTGACGGCCTGTTCGGCATCGGGCTGAACCGGCCGCTTGCCGCCGAGTGGGTCCGGTTGATCGAGGCGGTCAATGACGCCCGACGCCCGGTGCTGGCGGTGGACGCGCCCAGCGGATTGCATTGCGAGGAGGGCCGGCCGATGGGGGCGGCCCTCCGGGCCACGATCACCCTCACGCTGGCGGCCCCGAAAAACGGCTTGATTCAGGCCGCGGCCCGGCCGTTCGTGGGCCGGCTGGAGGTGGAACCGGAGATCGGGCTGGTTCCCTGCCCGCTGAAGGGCGGCGAACTGCGCTGGATGCTGGGGCGGGATTACGCGGACTATCCCGGGCCGCGCGCGATGGACACCCACAAGGGCACCTTCGGGCACGCGGTCATGGTGGCGGGCTCGACCGGTTACCACGGAGCCGCCGTGCTGGCGGCCCGCGCCGCGCAACGGGCGCGCCCGGGCCTGATCACGTTGATCACCAGCGAACGCTGCTACCCGCCGGTGGCCGGCCAGTTGCAGGCGGTGATGGTCCGCCCCGCCGGGCGGGAACCGGCTTATCCCGAACGAATGACCGCGCTGCTGTTCGGCCCCGGGCTCGCCGGACCGGAGGCGGGGACGTTGTTCAAGGGGGCCTGCGCCACCGCCTGGCGCGGGGTGCGGCAGCCGATGGTGGTGGACGCGTCCGCGCTGGAGTGGATCAAGGCCGGCAGCGCCCGGGGCGCGGTGCTGCGGGTGATCACGCCCCACCCCGGCGAGGCGGCCCGGATGCTGCGGATCTCCGTGGAGCAGGTGCAGGCCGACCGGCCCGCCGCGTTGCGCGAGCTGTCGCGCCGCAACGGCGGCTGCTGGGTGGTGCTGAAAGGCCACCAGACCTTGATCGGCCGCGAAGAAGGACCGGTGTTCATCAACAGCTCCGGCAATCCCGGCCTCGCCCAGGGGGGCACCGGCGACGTGCTGGCGGGATTCATCACGGGCTGGCTGGCCCAGCCGGAATTGCAGGCCGATCCGGGCCGCGCCCTGCGGGCCGCCGTCTGGCATCACGGCGCCGCCGCCGACCGGCTCGCCGACCGGCTGGACCGCTGGATTCCCGAGGAGCTGGTGGCGGAACTGGGACGCCCGGCCTGAACCACTCCAAACTTCACGTGGCGTCCCCTCCCATGAGCAATCCCCCGTCCCTCACCCCCGGCGGCGCCCGGTTCACCACGGAACTGACGGTGCGCCCGGATGACATTGACATGAACCAGCACGTCCACGGCAGCCGTTACCTGGACTACGTGCTGACGGCGCGCTACGACCAGATGGCCCGCTGCTACGGGATGTCCATGGAGGCCTTCATCGAACAGGGATACGGCTGGTACACCCGGGTGGCGCACATTGAATACCAGCGCCCGCTGAAACTGGGCGACCGGTTTGCCGTGACCACGTGGATCGAGGCGTTTCAACGGACGGGGGTGCGGGTGCGGTTTGAGATGCACCGGGGCGAACCCCGCAAACGCATCTGCCACGGCTGGTGCGATTACACCCTCGTCCGGCTCGACACCGGACGGGCGGTCGCCATTCCCGCGGACATCGCCCGCCGCTACGCGGTGTGACCACCCGCCGGCCCCCTTCGGCGTCCCGGGCGGAATGAGGCATTCCGGTCCGCCGGCGCGAAAAGCCCAAAGCCGAAAGCCGAGGGAGCGAAGCCCCGAAGGAAAGCCGAATTTCGAAATCCGAAAGAAAAGCGCGCCTTCGGGGCCGATGAGGTGGCGGGAGGGCGACCGCGGGGTCCAATTTTGAGGGCAAAACGATGGCTTTTCGTCGTGTCGAAAGGCGCGGGGCGCGTATGATCGGCGGGTCACCATGAGCGAATCAGCAATGAAAGCGAAACGGAGGCGCGCCCGTCCGCCGCTCAGTCGCCGGCGGTTTCTGCAACGCGGCGTGCTGGCCACGGGCGGGATGGCGGCGCTGCCCGCGCTGGTGCCCGCGTCCGTCTTGGGCGCGACGGCTCCGGGCAACCGCATCAACGTGGGCTTCATCGGCACCGGGGACCACGGCACCACGTGGAACCTGCGCCGTTACCTCACGCTGCCCCAGGCCCGGGTGCGGGTGGTGTGCGACGTGGACCGGGCCCGGCGGGAACACGCGCGGGACAACGTCAACGCCACCTACGGCAACCGCGATTGCGCCGTGACGGGCGACTTCCGCGAAGTGCTGGCGCGCCCGGACATTGACGCCGTGATGATCTCGACGCCGGACCACTGGCACACGTTGATCAGCATTCTGGCCATTCGCGCCGGCAAGGACGTGCAGTGCGAGAAGCCCACGCTCACCATTGACGAGGGCAAGCGGCTCATTCGCGAGGTGCGCTCCCACGGCCGGGTGTTTCAGACCAGCACCGAGGATCGTTCCGTGCCGGTCTATCACCGGATGGCGGAACTGGTCCGGAACGGCCGCATCGGCAAGCTGCAACGGATCGAGGTCATCCTGCCCAAGCAACCCACCGTGCCGGGCGACCCCACGCCGCAACCGGTGCCGGACGGGCTCGATTACGACCTCTGGCTGGGGCCCGCGCCCTACGCGCCCTACACCAAGGACCGGGTCTTCTTCAACTTCCGCTGGATTCAGGATTACTCGGGCGGAATCATCTGCGACTGGGGCGCGCATTTGTTCGACACCGCCCAGTGGGCGAACGACACCGAACACGGCGGCCCGGTCGAGATTGACGGCAGGGGCACGTTTTGGGAGGGCGGCCTCTACAACACGGTCAAGGATTACGACGTGACCTACCGCTACGCGAACGGGGTGGTGATGACCTGCCGGCCCGGCACGCCGAGCATCAAGTTCATCGGCACGGAAGGCTGGGTGGGCAACACCGGCTGGCGCGGCCCGTTGCGGGCCAGCTCCGACGCGATCAAAAACGCCCGCATCGGCCCGGAGGAAATCCACCTCTACACCAACCGCGAGGGCGAACACGCCGACTTCCTCAAATGCGTGCGCAGCCGGAAGGATCCGTATTTCCCGGTCGAGATCGGGCACCGGGTCTGCACCGTGTGCCATCTGGCCAACATTTCGATCCAGCTCGGGCGCAAGCTCCGCTGGGATCCCGAGCGGGAAATCTTCCCCGACGACGAAGCCGCCAACGCCCTGCGGCGCGAACGGCCGCTGCGCACGCCGTGGAAGTATCCGGCGTGAGGCCTGCCCCGGGCGTTGCCCGGGGGCGGCGAAAGGTCGCGCCGGTGTGATAAAACTTGCGTTCGTGTGCCCGGGAGGCTATGCTGCGGCGCGTTTACCAGGCTTGTTTCGCGCGGAAGCGGACTGCCTGAAGCAAACCAACCATGAAACCGGCGGAAAGGATTGGTCATACGATGAAAAAGAAGTTTGGCGGCGGCTCGCTCGGCATGAGCGCGCTGGCGGGATTGTTTGCGTTCGCCCTCCTGGGGGCGGACACCGGTTGTGTCACGGCGGCCCGGGGCCCCATCACCTCGAAAGCCACGGCCTCCGCGAGCGCGGTGGCGGTCGCGCCGGCGGCGGCGCCCCTGGCGCGGGTGGGCAAGCCGGCGCCGGATTTTGAAGCCACGGCGTTCGTGCAGGGAAAGGGCTTCACCAAGGTCCGGCTTTCCCAGTTCAAGGGGAAATGGGTGATCCTCTGCTTTTATCCGGGGGATTTCACCTTCGTCTGACCGACTGAATTGACGGCGGTCGCCGTCAAGTATCCCGAGTTGAAGAAAATGGGCGCGGAAGTGCTGTCGGTCAGCGTGGACAGCCGCTTCGTCCATAAAATGTGGCAGGAACAGGAATTGTCGAAGATGGTGCCGGGCGGCGTGCCGTATCCGATGCTGTCCGACCCCGGCGGGAGGATCGGCCGGGTGTACGGCGTCTATGACGAGGCCGGCGGGGTGGACATCCGGGGCCGGTTCATCATTGACCCCGACGGCGTCATCCAAGCCATGGAAGTGCTGACGCCTTCGGTGGGCCGGAATCCCGACGAACTGGTGCGCCAGTTGAAGGCCTTCCAATACGTCCGCAAGACCGGCGAGGCCACGCCTTCAGGCTGGGAGCCCGGCCGGAAGACCCTCAAGCCGGGTTCGGACTTGGTGGGCCGCGTGTGGGAGGTTTGGAAACCGTCGGATCGCTGACGTTTCCGGGCTGATTTCCCGGCGGGAGAGCGGCGCAGGCGACCTCGTCTGCGCCGCTCGGCGTTGAAAGAGGAACGGCCCGCCACGTGGGAAGACCGCCGAAGGAAATCCGAATCCCGAAATCCCTCAAAATCCCCCCCTGTAGCTGCCGGGGGTGACAAAGCGGATTTTTCCCTTCCACGGCGCCGGATGACAATTTGGGCGTTTCCCGGTGCGGCACGCCGCGAGACGTCCGATTTCGAAGTGAGGCGGCGGTCTCTTCACCCGCGGGGTTCGTTGATCCGGCGTTGGGAGGCGCCTCGTTCTGTGCCGGGCAGTCTTTTGCGGAGCGGAGGGTATGCCCCGTCTGTCTGAATCTCGGGTTGGGGAACCCGGCCGACCATCAACGGGCATGGAGCGCCCTCCCCGGAGGCCGCGTGCCATCCCGCGGCGGGATGTCTCACTTTTCAGACAGGCTCCGCGGCAATGCCCTCCCATCGCTCCCCCCCTCCGCTCCCTCCTTCATAAGGCAATTCGCGATTCGACGGGGCGGGTGGAATGGTTTTGACTCCGGGAGCGGGCGGGGTATGCTGGCGGCCCGGTTTTCGAGGAACGAAACGGGAGAGCAGAAGCATGGCCAAGCTGACAATCAATGACGTGAATTTGGGCGGCAAACGGG
>CAZRPT010000156.1:0-12453 GCA_964601985.1 uncultured Verrucomicrobiota bacterium | reverse complement strand
CGCAGCGTGGCACGCTGCGCGGCGTTCGTTTCCCTCCCCGCCCAATTTCACCACGAAGAGCACGAAGAACACGAAGCGGAGGGAGCCTCGCCGGGTCGGGCGACCCGGCCTACAAGGGGCGCGCCTCGTTTCCCCGGGCGTTGCCCGGGGCTGACGGGTGTTGCGCCTTCGGCGCGGGAAGTTTCGGATTTCGGGATTCGGATTTCGGATTTCCTTCGCTCCCTCGGCTCCTCGGCCTTGCTCCCACCGCTTCGTATCCTTCGTGGTAAAATCGCGCGGGGAGAGAAACCGTCCGTCGCGCAGCGTGGCACGCTGCGAAACAGCAGGCCCCCAGCCGGCGCGACGGGAGGGCGGAACGGGGCGGGGGAGATTGCCGCAAGGCGCGGGTCACTCCGCCCGGAGGGCGTCCACTTCGAGTTCGAAGAGAAGGTCGTCCCGGCAGATGTCGTTCTTGGTGATGAGGACCGGCAGGGGGGGCAGGTCGCGACTCCGGCAATACCGCTCGAAGGCCCCCTGGTCCTCGGTGTGCTTGAAGTAGGCGATCGCCCGGACGCTGTCTTCCCAGCCGAGGCCGCGCGATTTGAGGATGGCCTCGATCACTTCCATGGTGGTGGCCACCTGGGCTTCGACGTCGCCCACGTGGGTGGTGGCGCCGCCGGGCTCGATGCTGGCGGTGCCGGAGACCAGCACCCGTTGCTGGCCGGGCACGCGGATTTCCACCGCGCGACTGAAGGAGCTGCCGTATTCGAGGGCGGGGCACTGAAGCGGCGAGGGCAGGGCGGTCAGTTGGAAGGCGTCGCTTTTGGGGACGACGGCCATCAGATTCGCCACCAGGGCGGCCCCGGCGGTGTTGTTGCCGCCGATGCCGGTGCTGGCGGGCACGAGCCGGTCATAGATGCCGTGTTGTTTGAAGAAGCGGTTCCGCGCGTCGTTGAATTCGTCGTACCAGTCCAGGATGTCGTCGAGGTAGAACCACGTGCGGAAGACGTTCGTGAAGCTCATGCCCACCTGGCCGAGGAGGGTTTCCATGAGGTCCATCGTCTCGGCGGCCTGGACCTTGCGGGCCACGTCCCGATGGGGGGGGAGCAACCCGCCCAGCACGCAGTAGCGGGCCCAGTCGTCCTCGTAGGTCACGCCCACCTGCCGGCCGGCGTGCCGCACGGGGGCAAGTTCCCCCTCTCCGGCCAGCGCGTGCACCTGCACGCCGGCCAGGGGCGCGCCCTCGCCGTTGCCCTGCTCCACCCACATGACCGGCCATTGCGAGCCGTCCATGCGCCACGAGCGCACCTGGCGGGCGTGGGCGTCGGTGGCCAGCACGCCGAAGATGTCCTGACGGAGGATCCGCCAGCGGGGTTCGCGACGCAGCCAGTCGGCCAGGCGTTGGAGCGCCGCCGAGGGAGGCTCCCCCGGCCGGAGGGGAAGAGTCGCGAAGGCTTCCTCCCGCGCTCCTTGAACGAGGCGGATCAAATCAATGTCCTCCGCGCGTTCGCGGAGAACCCGGGTTGATTGCGTGCCGGTGCTTTCCATGCCGGGACTGACGTGGGGGACGACTGTAGCCGCAGCCGCCGACCCAAGGCAACCCTTACCGCCCGCGCGCGGCGCGGGGGCCGGGGCGGACGTCCTTCCGCAGCCTTTCTGTTCCGGCTGCTTCTGGTAGAGTAGCCGCATTAATGAGCCGAAAACGGGCCACGAGGTTACAACGAATTGGAGCGTGGGCGCGCCGGTTGCTGGATGAGCAGCACCTCGCCCGGCACGGGGTGAATCCCCGTTCGGGGTGGGAGCGGTTCGCCCATTTCTGGGTGCTGGTGGGGCGGAGTTTCAGCCGCAATCGTTGTCCGTTGCGCGCCGCCGCGCTCAGTTACACCACCCTGCTGGCGCTGGTGCCGCTGCTGGCGGTGTTGATCAGCCTGTCCGGCAGCCTGCTCAAACGGCAGGGCGAGGAACCCATCATGCGGTTCATTGACGAGGTGGTGCAGGCGGTGACGCCCGGCATGGACACCAACGTGGTGGTGAGCGTTCCGCCGCCGGCGTCCGTCGGCCCCGAAACGCCCGCCCCCGGCCGGGCGGCGTCCGCCCCGGTTTCGGAGCAATCCGCCCCGAACGCGGACCGGATCACCGTCTCGCGGGAGGAGGTGGCGCGGCGGATCAAGGAGTTCATCGGCAACATCCAGACCGGCACCCTGGGGGTGGGCGGCATGATTGCGCTGCTGGTGCTGGCGTTTGGGTTGATCAACCGGGTGGACGACACCCTCAACGCCATCTGGGGCGTGACCCGCCAACGTCCGTGGCACCTGCGGCTGGCCTATTACTCGGCGGCGCTGTTGCTGGGGCCCATCCTGCTCACCGCCGCCGTCACGTTGACCAGCGCCGATCACGTGCAAAGCGCGCGCGAATTGATCAAAACCGCCGCCCCGTGGGGCGCCTGGCTCGATCAAACTTTCGTGGGCCTGATGCCCTACTTCATTCTGAGCGCGGCCTTCAGCCTGCTTTACGTCGCCGCGCCCAACACCCGGGTGCAGTGGCGGGCGGCCCTCGTGGGCGGGGTGCTGGCCGGCTGCTTGTGGCAGCTCAACAGCCAGCTCAGCGTGTTCTACGCCTCGCGCGTGATCACCTACAGCCGCATTTACGGCAGCCTCTCGATGGTGCCCCTGCTCATGCTGGCCATGTACCTGCACTGGCTCATCCTCCTGCTGGGCGCGCAGGTGTCCTACGTCTGGCAGAACGGCCGCGCTTATCTCCAGGATTTGCAGGCGGAGAACGTCAACCAACGCACCCGCGAACGGCTGGCGTTTCACGTGATGACGCTGGCGGCCCGGGCCTTTCACGACGGCACGCCGCCGCCCACTCTCGCCGTCCTGGCCGAGTCCGCCCGAACCTCGCCGCGCCTGGTGGGCCAGGTGGTGCGCGCGCTGGTGGAGGGACGGTTGCTCAACGAAATCAACGGCGGCGCGCCGGCCTACGTGCCCGCCCGGCCTCTGGAGCGGATCACCGCCCGGGACATCCTGCGCGCCCTGCGCGACCGCGACGGATTCGCCGTGCCGCTGCGCGTGGCGGAGGAAGTGGAGCGGCAACTGGCCGCCCTCGTGGCCGCCGAGGAGGAATCCGCCGCCGCCCTCACCCTGGCGCAACTGGCGGCCGCCGCCGGAAAATCCCCCGCCGCCGCCGCTCAGCCGTAGCGGCCGAACTCCTCGATCGCCTCGAACATGGCCATGATGTTCTCCGGCGGGACCTCCGGCAGGATGTTGTGCACGGTGTTGAAGACGAACCCGCCGCCGGGCATGAGGATTTCCAGGCGCTCGCGGACGTGGGCCTTCACCTCGGCGGGGGTGCCCTTGGGGAGGACTTCCTTGGTGTCGCAGCCGCCGCCCCAGAAGCAGATGTCCCGCCCGAAATCCCGCTTGAGCCCGTCCGGCTCCATGCCGCGACAGGAGGTCTGCACCGGGTTGATCACGTCGTAACCGGCCTCGATCAGATCCGGCAGCAAGGCCCGGATCGAGCCGCAGGAGTGGAGGTAGGTCTTCATCCGGCTGTGCCGGTGGACGTAATCGCACAACTGCGTGTGCCGGGGCTTGAAGAGCCGGCGGTAGGTCCGGGGCGCCATGAACGGCCCGCCGTTGGTGCCGAGGTCGTCGCCGAACCGGAGGATGTCCGCCACGTCGCCCACGGCCTGGCAGACCTTTTCCAGCGTGGCCAGGTGACGCTCCATCAGGGCGTCGAGCAGTGCCTCGACCTTCGCGGGTTCGGCCACCAGGTCCATGCAGAAATTGTCCATCCGCCGCAGGAAGGTGCCCCACTCGAAGAGGTTGCACCCGGCCACGATGACCAGCGCCCGGTCCGATCGCGCCCGCAAAGCCAATGCCCGCTCCCGCAGGGTGGTCCAGAAATCCGGTTCGCCGGCGTGGTCCCACGGACTGTGCACCAGCGCCGCCCACAACACCTTGCGCATGGCGTCGTCCAAGTCCCGAAAGTCGTCCGGGTAACCGTCGAGGTAGGGAAAGCAGGTCTGATCGAAGAAGGTGCCGTTGGCCGGCATCCGGGCCACCTCGGTCCCGTCCGCCAAGCGCGCCACCCAGGCGCCGTCCGGTTCCTGGTCCGGATGGAACCACGCCGGATACTGCGCCGTTTGGCCGTCCGCGAGGGTGACGTCGTACCAGTCCTCGTCCCGGGTGTTGAAGGTGCGCCCAAGGTCGAGCGCGTCCACACCCAGCCGGTCGAGCACGATTTCCTCCGGCTGCGCCAACTGCTGGACGACGTCGTACACCCGGACGTGCCCCTCCGTGAGGCCAAGGTGTTGTTTGAGCCGACCGTAGGCGATGGCCGAAATGCCGGAACTGGGGGTGCTGCCGAGGTCCACCGGCACCCGGTCGGGCTCGCGGTGCTCGATGGCGGCAAGGACGCGTTCGCGCGCGGTCATGACATGTTCAAGGCAGGTAGCACATTTCCTCCATGGACGCCCACCATTCCCCTTCCGCGCGGTCGGGGAACGGGATGTGGCAGGGCTTGGTGATGTCCCACCACTCCTGGACCTTCGGATCGGCGGCCAGTTTTTCCATGTCGGCGGCGTAATCCGTGCCGGTGTACTCGTAATACGAGAAGAGGTAGTAACGCCCGTCGGGGAAACGCCGGCCGAAGATGCTGAAATTGCGCAGGTGGCACTCGGTCATCCGCGCCCGCACCTCGGGCCAGACGTCCGCGTGGAGACGCTTGTACTCCTCCAGCCGCTCCGGCTTCGCCTCGACCACCACTCCGAATCGTTGAACTGACTCACTCATGTTCTGTTCCTCTCGATTGTCCTGTTCCCGTCACGGTAACGCCGGCTTCCAAGCGGCCACGCGCCCGAACCCCCGTCGGCCCGGGATTGCGCGCCCTGGCGCCGGATTGGAAATCCGCGACACCGCCGTCCCGTTCCGGCGGGACGGCGCCACCGAGGAACGCCGTTCCGGCTCACTCCAGCGGCGTGACGCCTTTCTTCAAAATCAGGTTGCCGTATTTGGCCGTCTCGCCGGTCATCACCACCGCGAACGCCTTTTGGGCCCGCTCGTAAAAGGCGAACCGGTCAATCCGCACCGGCGGCGCGGCGTCGGGCGCGTGGCGGCGCACCGCCTCCATATACCGGGCCTCGACCGCCGGATCGAGCTGGTCGCCCGCCACGGCGGCCATCATCACCAGCGGGTCGGCGTAGCTGTCCAGCTCGAACAGCGGCAGGATGCCGTCGAGCAGCGTCACGACGCCGAGCCCGTCCGCCCGCAACACGCGGGGATTGATGGTGTGGCCCGGGAAATGCGCGTCCGCGAGGACGAGTTCGTCGCCGTGGCCCATTTCGGCGAGGACCTTCAACAAATCCGGACTGAGGCAGGGAGCGATTCCTTTCAGCATGGCATTGACACGTTTCAGCAAACTTGCGTGGTTCTCTCGGTCGGGCCTCATCATGCCATGAGGAAGGGGGGCGCTTCAACGCCCCGTCCGCCCCGACGGCCCGGCGCGGCGGGAAAATTTCGCCGGATTCGCCATCGTCATTTGACGAATGCATGGATATTCTTGACCTTGTTGTTCGTCATGCAACCCACGGCAAAGCCATCCTTCATTTCGCAGCAGGTGATCCGGGGGCGCTACGTGTTCGCGGATCTCGTGCCGCGGGCGGACGCGGAGCTGGCGCTGGTCTGCGCCGGACGGGAGGAATGCAGCCCGGATTACTCGATCCAACGCGCCGGCTTTCGCTATCACGTGGTGGAATACATCGTGGGCGGACGCTGGGAATTGACGGTGGAAGGACAGGCCCACCTGCTGGGGGCGGGCAGCCTGTTCACTTACGGCCCGCGCACCCGGTATGCCCTGCGGGTGTTGAAATCGCCCCAGCCGGTGAAGTTTTTCGTGGCCTTCAGCGGGCATGCCGCCGCCGGACTCATCAAGAGCGCGGGCCTGCGCAACGGCGTCCCCCGGCAGGTGGGCCAGCCCCGCTGGCTGCACGACATTCTGGACCAGATCCTGGAGGGCGCGAACCTGAGCCGCGCCGCCGCCCGCAAACTGGGCGCCAAGCTCACGGAGCTGTTGTTTCTCCGCCTGCGGGAGGATCTGCGCCACACCACGGGACCCGCTTCGGAAGCGCGGCGCTCCTATGAACGCTGCCGGCAGTTCATCCAGAAAAACTACCCGGTTCTCCGCAGCGCCGAGGAGATCGCCGCCCATTGCAACCTCAGCCCGCCCTACCTTTCCCGCCTGTTCCGGCGGTTCGCCAACGAAAGCCCCTTCCAATACCTCACCCGGCTCAAAATGGACCACGCCGCCCAGCTCCTTCTGCGTCAGGGCTACGCCGTCAAGCAGGCCGCGGCCGCGATCGGATATCATGATCCCTGCCATTTTTCCCGGGTCTTCAAACGGGTGCATGGCGTGGCGCCGGGACGTTTCGCCCGCGGCGCTTGAACGCCGGCCGGGAAACGCCGGCGCGGGAAACCCGGCCCGCACGGGCGCCCTTCGCGGGGAGGGCGTCAGTTGTTGACCGGGGCGGCGACTTCCGGAACGGCGACGGGAACCTCCGCGGCTTCAGCCCCGGGGGCGGGCGCGGGCCGGGGGGCGCGACCGTTTTTCCCGTTCTGGCCGTTGCCGTCCGGCCCGGTCCGGACCCTGCCGTTGCCGTTGCCGGACGGAGAAGCAGATTCGTCCCCGCCGGCGTCTCCGGCGGCGGCGGGCGTCTCGCCGGCAACCAAGCGTCCCGGGCCGTTGTCCGCGGAGTCCCGCTGGAATTTCATGCTCATCACCTTGCTCACGCCGCGCTCCTCCATGGTGACGCCGTAGATGACGTCCGCCATGGCGATGGTGCGTTTGTTGTGGGTCATGATGATGAACTGGGAGCGGTCCAGAAACCGTTTCAACACCCGGGTGAAACGGTTGATGTTGGCCTCGTCGAGCGGGGCGTCCAATTCGTCCAGCACGCAGAAGGGGCTGGGGCGCACCTCGTAGATGGCGAACAGCAGGGCCACGGCGGTCATGGTCTGTTCACCGCCGGAGAGGAGGCGGATGTTCTGGAGCTGTTTGCCCGGGGGGCGGGCCACGATCTCGATGCCGCTCTCGAGGATGTTTTCCTGATCCACCAGTTGAAGGTCGGCCTTGCCGCCGCCGAAGACTTCCTGGAACAGATCGCGGAAGTTGACCCGGATTTTCTCGAAGGTCTCGGCGAACATCTCCTTGGTTTGCTGGTTGATCCGGGTGATCAGGGCGCCGAGTTCCTTCCTGGCCTCAACGAGGTCCTGGTGCTGCTCGCTCAGGAATTTGTAGCGCTGCTCGGTCTCCTCGTATTCCTCGATGGCCACGAGGTTGACCGGGCCCATGCGCTCGATGCGTTCCTGGAGGGCGGCCACCTGTTTGGCCACGGCCTCCCAGTCGGTGCCCACGCCGGCGTCCTCCATCTCCCCGGGGGAAACGGTCTCCACCCGGGCGGGGCCGTCGTTGGCGTAGGTGATGCGGATGCACTCGCCGCGGATCTCGTCGAGGTCCACGTGGTATTTCTGCTGAATCCGTTCCTTGAGATTTTGGATCGCCACCTGCTTCTGGGCGACCTCCACTTCGAGGGCGTTGCGGCGCTCCTGAAGCCGGGTGAGCCGGCCGCGCTCGTCGCGCAGCAGTTGTTCCCGCTCCTCGATGCCGCGCTGGACCCCGGCGCGCTCCCCGGCGAGGCCGGCGATGGTTTCGTTCACCTGCTCGCGCTCGTGGCGCAACGCGCCGATGCGGCCCCGGGACTCCTCGATCTCCGCCTCGGCCTGGCCGCGCTGTTGCAACACGGACTCGATCTGCCGCCGGCGCCGGGTCACGAGCTGTTCCAGCTCGCGAATGCGGCGTTGCAACGGGTTTCGCCGCTGCTCCAAGGCGGCGTGGTTTTCCTCGAGCTTGGCCAGCTCGACCGACGCCCGCGTCAGCACGGCCACCACTTCGTCGCGCCGTTGACGCAGCTCCTCCAGGCCGGCGTTGAGCTGCTCCAGCTCGGCGCGGACGGCGGCTTCGCCCTGCTCGGCGGCGGTCACTTCGGCGGCCAGCTGCTCCCGCCGGGTGTCATCCTCGCGCTGTTGTTCGCCGAGGCTCTCGATCTCGAAGAGCACCGTCTCGATCTTCTGCTCCAGCAGGCGGGCGGCGTTTTGGAGGGCGTTGAACTCGCCCTGCCGGGTGGCCAGCTCCACCTCCTGCGCCTGAAGCTCCGTGCGGGATTCCTGCAAGCCGGCTTGCAGCGCCGTGACCTCGCCCTGCAGGGCGCCCAGTTCCCGGCTCAGCTCCTCCGTGCGCGCTTCCAGCTCGGTCGCGCGGGCGGCGAGTTCCGCGATCTCGTTTTTCCGGCCCAGAATGGAGGAGGCCGCCGCGCCGGCGTCCTCCTGCCCGAGGCCGCCGGTGAAGATGCCGTGCCGGCTGAGCACCTCGCCGCGCGGGGTGACGAAATCGAACGCGCCCCCCGTGGCCTCCCAGGCGCGGGTGGCGGTTTCGAGGTCGGGCACCAGCTGGGTCCGCCCGAGCAGGCCCGCCACCAGCCCCTGCACGGCGGCGTCCGCCTCGATCTCCGCCAGGATCGGGCGGCAGGAAAGCCCGGCCAGGCGGGGGTCGCTCTCCACGGGGCGGCCTTCGGGGAAGTCGCCGTTGCGCAACGCCAGCGCGGCGATGCTGGCCCGGCCCTTGCGGCCCGCGTGCAGCTCGTCCAGGATGCCGCGCGCGGCCTCGGATTGCTCGGCCAGCACCAGCTGGAGGTGGTGCCCCAAAGCGGCTTCCACGGCCACGAGGTGCTCGTCCGGCGCGCGAACCCGGTCGGCCAGCGTGCCCAGCACCGCTTCCTCGCGCTGCAACGCCGCCAGCACCCCGGCGTCGAAGCCCTCGTGGCTGGCCTCGAGCTGCTCGAGCACGGCCCGGCGGGATTGATTGGCGGCCTGCTCCCGCTGGGCCTGGTCGAGTTCGGCGGTGAGGGCCTCGATCCGCTGCTGCAATTCCCCCAGCCGCCGCTGTCGTTGTTCGAGTTCGAGGCGGCGGGCCTCGACCGACCGCTCGCGGGCCTCGGAATCCTGGGCGAACGCCTCGATCCGGCGGAGGGTTTCGCGACGTTCCTCCTCGAGCTGCACCTTTTCCGCGCCCAGCTTGTCCAGCCGCACCCGGTTGTTCTGCTTTTGCAGGTCCAGCGCGCTCACCTGGTTCCGCAGACGCGACAACTCCTGCGCCGCCCGGAAGAGGTCGTTGTTGAGCGTCCGGAGTCGCTCCTGCCGGAGCTGCAATTCCCGCTCCACGGCCTCCACGGCGGCCCGCTTGGCGGCCTGCTCCTCGCGTTGCGCGGCCAGGGCGCCCTCCACCTCCGCCAACTGGCGGGCCAGCCCGGCCAGCTCCTGCTCGGCTTCGCGACGGCGGGCCTCGCTCTGCTCGATCTCGGCCAGGGCCTCGGCATTGCGGGATTCCAGCTCGCCGAGCCGCTGCTCGTTGTACTGGATGCGGCTCTCGTGACGCTCGATCTCCGAGCGCAACTCCAGCCCGCGTTGCTGGCGCTGGTTGATTTCGTGTTCGAGGGCGGCCAGCCGCTCCCGCAACGTGCCCAGCTCATTCTCGGCCCGCAAAACCGTCTCGCTGGCGGTCTCGATGTCCCGGCGCAGGGCCTCGATTCCCTCCTCCCGCTCGGTCACCGCCGCCAGGAGACCGTCGTACTCGTGCCGGGCAAGCTGGGTTTCGAGATGCTGCAACTCGGCCATGAACTTCTGATAGCGCCGCGCCTTGCCGGCCTGGCGTTGGAGGCTGCCGATCTGCCGCTTGACCTCGCGCACCAGATCCGCCACCCGCAACAAATTCTGCTCCGTGCGTTCCAGCTTGCGCAGGGCCTCCTTCTTCTGGGCCTTGAACCGGGTGATGCCCGCGGCCTCCTCGAACACCAGCCGCCGCTCCTCCGGCCGGCTCGAAAGAATCTGGGTGATGTTCCCCTGGGCCATGATGCTGTAGCTGGTGCGGCCCACGCCCGTCCCGGCGAACAACTGCTGGATGTCCTTCAGCCGGCAGGGGATTTTGTTCAGGTAATAATTGCTGCCGCCGTCCCGGGAAACCTTCCGGGTCAGGGTCACCTCGTCGTATTCGATCGGCACCCCGGCGGCCTTGAGATTTTCCTGATCCATGCCGCCGATGGTCAGCGACACCTCGGCGATGCCGAGCGCCTTCCGCGTCTCGGCGCCGTTGAAAATCACGTCCGCCATCTCCCCGCCGCGCAGGGCCTTGGCGGATTGCTCGCCCAACACCCAGCGAATGGCGTCGGCCACGTTCGACTTGCCGCAGCCGTTGGGCCCCACGATGGCGGTGATGCCCGGCTGGAATTCCAGCGTGGTTCGATCGGCAAACGACTTGAAGCCGAAGACACTCAGATTCTTGAGATGCATTGCTGCGGCCCACCAAACGCCTTTTCGGGGTGGTTGTAAAGCCAAAAACCACAACATCCTGTGGTTTTACCCGTGCCAAGCCACAACAAGTGCCACGTTTCCCCCATCTCCTCCCCGGTGGAAAACCGGAAGAAAGCGCCCGCATCCTGGAGGCCGGCTGCCGTCAATCGGCATTGAGGCCCGCCGCACCGTTGCTTCCGGCGGCTCCGGGCAAATTTCGCCCCGTCTCCCGAAAATCGCGGATCAGGGCCCCGGCGACGACTTCCGAGCCGCGGGCGTTGAGGTGGACGTCATACAGGTGGTTGTAGAGCAGCTCGCCGGTGGCGGCGATGTGGGCGGCGAGGGCCGGGGTGAGGTCGAGGAAGCGAATCCGGTTGGTGGCGCAGAAGGCGGCGATCACCTCCGGCAGGTCGCCGGGCGTCCAGTTCCGCACCCTGTCGTCCGCCTCCGGCGCGAACCGCAGATGACCGTGCAGCACCCGGAGCTTGCAGGGCATGAACGCCAGCCGGGCGCGCAGGTGATGCGCGCGGGCAAACTCGGCGTAGCGACGAAAGGCATTGTCCAGCGCGGCGAACAATTCGGGCGCCAGCTCCGCCCGACCGGGCGGGGGCAGGCCCAGCGTGACCGGGACTTCGCCCTCGCGCCCTTGGAACCAGGCATCCACCCGGGGCGCGAAACGCTGGTTCGCGCCCGCCGGTCGCTTGAGCAATTCCCCCACCGCCCGAAGAAAGGAGCTTTGCGGGACGAACTCGCGATACTCGCGCCGACCGGTCTCCGCAAAACGCTTCTCCGCCGCGCGCTCGCGAATCAGGTCCCAGAGATCGTTGCCCTCGAAAAACACCATCACCACGTCGCGGGTGGCCGGCGAAAGGCCGTAGTCCCGCAAATAGCTGAGCTGGGTCAGCGGACCGGTGTCGCCCACGCCCAGATTCAGCACCCGGCAACCCAGCCCCCGCGCCAGCAGGGTGGTGAAGAGCCGGTTGTAGGGCACGTCGCCCAGCTCGGTGAAGGAGTCGCCCGCCACGACGATTTCCCATGCCTCGGGACGCGGCTCGTTGCGGAACCCGAACCGGTCGTAACGCAGCGTGAGGGGCGGCACGTCGGCGTAGGCGTCGGCCGAGAGGTGGATGAGGTCCAGGTAGGCGGGCAGGACGCGTCCCGTCCAGACCACGTTGCCTTCGTGGCGAAAAAAGACCGTGCCGGTGGGCACGATGGGCCGCCTCCAGTTCGGCGGGGTGCGTTCCCAGAAGGCGCGTTGAAAGCGGAAGTCGAACCGGATCGCCCGGAAAAACACCTCGGTCACCGCCACCGCCAGCAGCCCGGTGAGGATCAGCAGGCAAAGGCGGGTGGACCAGCGCCGCACCGCCGGCCGGTGGCCCAAAAAGGCCAGCAGGAGGACGATCATTCCCAACGCGGCCAGCGGTTCCCGCAACGCGCCGAGGTGAATCGCGATCTCCAGCCGCCATCCCACCACGAACGCCACCGCGAACAACGCCCCCGCCGTGATCCCGTGCAGGGCCCGGTGCAGACGGAGACTGGGAAACTCGCTCATGGCTTCTACCATCAACGAAAATCATTTGGCGTCCAGTGCGGAGTTGAAGGGGCTGACCGGCCCGCAGGCGCGGAGAGTTGGGGGACCGGGAATTCATCCCGCCGGGCGGGCGGTCCATTCACGGGCCAGGCGACGAAGCCGGGCACGTTCCTCCGGCGCGAGCCCCCGGGGGTCGAACCGCAGCCGGTAGTGCAGCTCGAGCATTTCGTCCAGCGCGTCGGCGGCCGGCAGCGCGCCCAGGCGCCGCCGCCAGGTCCGCCAGGTTTCATGGGGCAGGCGCGGTCCGTGGGCGGCTTCCAGCGTCCTCGCGACGGCGTAGAATTCCGAGTCGCTTCCCGGCCGGCGGCGCCGGTGGCGGCGGGCTTCGCGACGCTCCAGCCGGGCCCGTTGCCAGCGGCTGCCGCGAAGCTGCCGCCAGCCCATCCACGCCAGCAGCAGCATCCCGACCACGAACACGTAAATGCGCCAGTTGCCGCCCCGTTGCCGCCACACGGCGAACCGGTACCATTGGTCGGAACACCAGTC
>CAZRPT010000155.1:0-3608 GCA_964601985.1 uncultured Verrucomicrobiota bacterium | reverse complement strand
AAAGCGGCCCCCGCCGCCGCGCGGGGGACACGCGGCCGACCGGAAGGGCGCAAAACGCCCCCGGGCTGCCGGCCGGGTTCTCCAACCCGGGGCGGCCGGGGGCGCCGTCGCGCTCCCCACGGCGGCCGCGGCGGGTGATTTGGGAGGATTTCGGAATTCGGATTTATTCCGTCGCTCGATCCCCCGAATCTTCGCGGCTCCCTTCCCCTGTCCGCCGGATGATCTTCGGCGGGGGCATTATTCCTTCGCCACCTTGCGAAAACGGCGATGTAGTTCTGCTTCAGGAAATCGAACAAATCCACCTCGCGAAAGCCGGCCTGCTCGATTTCGCGGGTGAAGACCTCGCGCCCGGCCCGGACGTGCTTCACCAACCAAGGAGCGCTTTTGCCCGGCACCCGCCGGAACTCCACCAACACCAGCCAGCCGCCCGGTTTCAACGCCCGGTGAATCGGGGCCAGCATGGCCCGCGGCTCGGACCCGCCGGCGGATGTGGTCGAGAAACCGGGGGGCAATTTCCCGGAAAACGGAAAAACTTGCGATTTTCCCCATTTCGCGCTTGCGGGAGGCGGGTTCCTCGGCTATTGAAAAGCGCGTTCCGGCCATGGAAGCCGGAGGCATCCTTGGCGCGCGCGTGGCGGAATTGGCAGACGCGCTAGATTCAGGTTCTAGTCCTTTCACGAGGGTGCAGGTTCAAGTCCTGCCGCGCGCACCATCTCCCTCCTCTCTCATTCCCCCCGGAGGGTTCGTGAACGGGGGAAGGGGCGCAAAACCGTGGGCATTTCGGCCCGAACCCGCCATAATGCCCCCCATGAACAAACACCACCGGATTGCTGGTCGCGGAAAAATCGCGCTGGGAGCGGCCCTGATCGCGGTTTTCGCGGGATGGACCTCGCGGGCGCAAAACGCCGCCGTTTTGCGCGTCCAATCCCGGCTCATCTTCGGCCGGTTGCCCGCGCGAATGCCCGGCGCGCAGGCGGACACCCCCGCCCGGGTTGCGTTGGGGGAAAAGCTCTATTTCGACAAACGCCTCTCGGTGAACGATTCCCAGTCCTGCGACACCTGTCACCTGCTGGGCGACCGGCACGCGGGCGTGGACAACGAACCCACCTCACCGGGCGCGCTGGGCAAGCGGGGCGACCGCAATTCCCCCACCACCCTGAACGCCGGCTTTCATCTGGCCCAGTTCTGGGACGGCCACGCCCCCACCCTCGAAGCCCAGGCCAAGGATCCCCTCCTGGACCCCGGCGAGATGGCCATGCCCGACGCCGAAGCGGTGGTCAAAAAACTCGCCGCCCTCCCGGAATACCCGCCCCTCTTCGCGCGGGCGTTCCCGAAAAAACCGGAAATCACCTTCGACCACCTGGCCGAAGCCATCGCGGCCTTCGAGCGAACGCTGATCACCCATGATCGCTTTGACGATTTCCTGAACGGCGACTCCGCCGCCCTGAGCCCGAAGGAACTCCGGGGATTGGAGACCTTCCTGAGCGTCGGTTGCCTCACCTGCCACATGGGACCGCTGCTCGGCGGGAACATGTATCAGAAAATCGGCGTCGCGCATCCCTACGAAAACACCGCGGACAAAGGGCGCTACGCGGTCACCCACGACGAAAACGACCTCTACAAGTTCAAGGTGCCGAGCCTCCGCAACGTCGCCCTCACCCGGCCCTATTTTCACGACGGCTCGCGCGAAACCCTCGCCCGGGCCGTGCGGGACATGGCCTGGCTGGAACTCGACCGCAAACTCACCGACGCGGAAACCGACCTCATCGTGATGTTCCTCCAGACCCTGAGCGACAAAGCCCGCGCGCCCCGGGACACGGAGTAAACCTGAGCGAGATTGACATCGCGCTGTCCCGTCCGCGCGGCGGGGAGTTTCGATTCAGCGCGTCGCGCACAGGCGGAGGAAGAGGGCCCCGTCCCGGTCCAGAATCGTGCCGGCTTCCAAGCGCCAGACCTCGCCGTCATCCGTCACCGGCGTTTCCACGATGCCTTCGGGGTGCCAGCTCTGGAGGTCGGTGGACCACTCGACCTGATACGCCCCTTCCACCGCCGCCTTGCTCCGGCGGTAGCTCAGGAGGAACTTGCCGTCCGCCACCCGGGCCTCCAGCATCGCGCCGCCGTCCGCCTCCCACGGATTGCGCCCCGCCAGATACTCCAGCAGGTTGGCGACACCGTCCTGATCAGGATCCGCCGCCTCGCCCCACAAGTCCGCTTCCCGGGCGGGATCGGCCAGATCGTCCGCGGCAAAGTGCTCCGCCAGCCACTGGGCGTAGGTCAGTCCCGCGAAGGTGGGCGTCACCACGACGTCGGGCCCGGTCTTCATCGGCTCCACGTTGCCCACCCGGTCGCGCGCCAGACTGAAGAAGCCGTACTGATGGCCGGCCTGGCCGAAGAAGGTGGCCGAGGTGTTGGTCACGCCCGACAACCACGGCGTGAAGGGACCGCCGTCCACCGACACGTACACCTCATACGCGGCCACGCCCGAGCCCGCGCCGTCGTCGCCGCTCCGTTTGCCCTTGCGGGGGTTCGGCGGCGGCGGATAGCGTTTTCCCATGATCGCACGCAATGGTTTTTCGTCGTGCCGGGACGAATGTCGCAAGGACGGATGGGCGCGCCGCTTCGGGGCCGCGATGCTGCTGGGCGCGGTCTGGCTGGCGCTGAACGGCTGTCGCCCGGCGTCCGAAAGCAGGCCCGCTTCCGGCTACACCATCGCCACGGTGGTGAAGGTGGACGGCATTGACTGGTTCGAGCAGATGCGCGACGGGGTCAAGCGGTTCGGGCGCGAGACCGGCCACGATTGCTTCCTCGTCGGCCCCGCCAAGGCCGATGCCGCCGAGCAGGTGCAGCTCATCGAAAACCTCATCGCCCGCCGGGTGGACGCCCTTTGCGTGGTGCCCTTCTCGGTCGAGGCCCTCGAACCGGTGCTCAAAAAGGCCCGCGCCAGGGGGATCGTGGTGGTGGTTCACGAGGCGTCGTCCCAGAAAAACGCGGACCTCATCATCGAGCCGTTCGACAACGCCGAATACGGCCGCCATCTCATGGATCACCTCGCGCGCTTCATGGGCGAGGAGGGCGAATACGCCACCATGGTCGGCAGCCTCACCTCGAAATCGCACAACGAATGGGTCGAAGCCGCCGTGGCGCACCAAAAGGAGAAATATCCCCGCATGAAACTGGTGGCGAACAAGGTCGAGGATTACGACGACCAGAACGTGGCCTACCAAAAGGTCAAGGAACTGATCACCGCCCACCCGAACCTGCGCGGCATCCAGGCCAGCTCGATGCCCAGCACGCCGGGCGCGGGATTGGCCATCGAGGAAAAGGGCCTGCAAGACCGCATCGCCCTGGTGGGCACCAGCCTCGTCTCGGTGAGCAAACCGTACCTGGAAAGCGGCGCGGCCAAGCTCATCTCGTTCTGGGATCCGGAAAAGGCCGGCTACGCGATGAACCGGCTCGCCGTCATGCTGCTCGAAGGCCAAACCATCCACGACGGCCAGGACCTGGGCGTGGAAGGCTACCGCCACCTGAAACAATCCCCCACCCAGACCAACCTCTTCTACGGCTCCGCCTGGATTGATGTGACCAAGGAAAACCTCAAGGATTTTACG
>CAZRPT010000154.1:0-3527 GCA_964601985.1 uncultured Verrucomicrobiota bacterium | reverse complement strand
GTGGGGACACGCGGCCCGCGGATGGAACGCGAAATGCCCCTTGGCGGCAGGCCGGATTCCCCCACCCGGCGTTTTCCGAGAGCCTGCAGAGGGCGCCCAGCGAAGCAATCCCCACCAATTGCTCCACCGGGCCGAGGGGGGCGCGGTTTGCATCCCTGGCGAATATGCCCGGACGAAAATCCCGGCGAAAATCGGGTTTTATCCCGCGGGTCACCGCCCTTCCCCCGGCAAGACGCTCTTCTTTTGGAATTGCTGCTCTCCAGCTTTCCCCGTTGCTGAAACGTGTTGGGTGTGCTAAGAGTTAGCTGAGTAACAACCCATTTTAAAACAACATTGATTTCCGTGGCGCGGGGGCAAGTGAGGGGGCGCGCGGGAAAGCTTCTCAAAACCCAAACCAAATCATGCGCAAACGCACCTTTTGTTTCGTTCTGCTGGCGTGGGCAGGCGCGACTTCGCTGATGGCCCAATCGGCTCCGACTTCCGCTCATTTGCATCTGGAACGCGCCCCGGCGCTCACCGGTCCTTGGACCGTGTTGCGCGCCGACCAGCTTCCGCCCAGCGGCGACGGCGGGTTGCTGGATCCACTGCTCCCGGGCGCGGCCTTTTACCGGCTGCGCATTGATTTGCAGGATCCTCAGGGCGGGCCGCTGGGCCTGCCGTTGGATGCCGTGGATCCCGTGCTGCTCCAGATCGCCAAGGAGCACTTGGAGTCCCTGCGACCCGAGATCCCGGAATGGCAGGAGGCCCGACTGGCCCCCGTGGTGACGCCGGTTTATGACCCGGCGGTTCACGACGGACGAAAGCCGGCGTGGCTGGAGTTCAAGGTGATTTCCACGGCGGGCGCGCGGATTTCCGCGGCGGCGGTGACGAAGGGGTTTGCCCAAAGCCCGCCGCTTCTTCCGGAAGCGGATTTGGGCTTCCTGCTGGTGGCCACCGGCGAACATGACGAGCCCCTGCCGCAGTACGCCACCCGCGGTCTCACGCCCTGCGAGCAGTTGCGGCGGCGGGCCGGTACGGCCAACATCCGGATTGTCCGCTATTCGGCGAGCTTCTGGGTGGCGGAAAATGGCAAGGGGGATGCCGTTGCCACCCTGGGCAGCACGCCGATCCGTTACGGTCCGGCGCTGCTGGAACTGGCGGGTTTGGATTTCGGCGGCGAGATTGAGGACGGCAAGCCGATCCAGATGGACAAGGTTCCCCCCATTGCCACCGGCGCGTTTCAAAGCTACCAGGACTTCCGGAACGACTACCTGAAGGGCGCCGTGCCCCTGCGTTTGCGGAAGTATCGGGAGGCGTTCGGAAAACTGGAGTGGGGATTGCACAACGACCAATTGCCGCCCCGGCTGGAGGTGCCGCTCAAGGAAGCCGTGGTGGTGCTGGGCAAACACCACTTTCGCAACGCCGAGGTGGAGGACGATGAATTGGCCCGGGTGGACCTCAATCCCAAAGGCGGGCTGAACATCCTCGGACGGATGCGGGGAACCACCCTCCTGACCACGGTGCGGGCGGATGGCACGCTGGAATATTACGTGCTGGCGGTGGACATCGAGGCGATGGATTTTCAGTCGAACGCGCACTGGACGTCTTGGACCACCTACTACGGCGGCTCGTGCGCGGACATCCCCCTCTACGTGCAGGAGTGGGGGTTATGGGGGGCCTGCACGCACGGATGGAGCGGCTGCGGACCCACGGCGTGGGCGATGTTTTACGGCTATTGGGACCACCGGGGCGTGCACGACTTGATCCCGGGCGAAGACACGCCCTGGTCCAACAACGACGCGGTTCGCGACCTGATCCAGACGGTGTTCGACTACACGGACACGTGGTGCACGCACAATGACGCCCAAGCCGCCACCAATCCCTGGAACATGCACGAGGGATATCGCTGGGCTTCGCATCAAGGGGAGCATATTCACGCCAGTTATCGCTGGTCCCTGCCGTATGCCTCCTCCCGTCCCCGCAAAAAAGCCATCGCGGCCATCAAGGATCACCATCGCCCGGCCATCGTGGGCATCGGTTATTACGCGCACTACCCCCTGGCCTACGGCTACAAATATCGCAAACGCAAGTGGGGCCGGATCACGCTCAAAACGGAACGACGCTGGAAGGTCAACATGGGCTGGGGCAGCCGGGATTGCAACTGGGTCAGCGCCAAGAGCTGCTGGTTTGGCATGGACGCTTATTGCTACTGAGCGTCCTCTCCCCCGGCGGCGACGCGGGAAGGGGCGCTTCACGGCCGTCCCGCTTGCCGGCGGGCGGGTTTTCTGGCATCACGGGGCCATGCCGGAAACGCCTGCCGAGTTCAACGCGAGCTGCCCGCTCCCCCTCCAGCAATATCCCCGCGTGGTGATGGCCCACGGCGGGGGCGGGCGGTTGATGAACCAGCTCATCGAGCGGATGTTTCTGGAAACCTTCGCCAACCCCGCCCTCAACGAGCGGCACGACGGCGCGCGCCTGGAGGCCGAGGGCGGTCCGCTGGCCTTCACCACCGATTCCTACGTCATCCGGCCCCTCTTCTTCCCCGGCAGCGACATCGGCGCGATGGCGGTGAACGGCACGGTGAACGACCTGGCCATGTGCGGCGCCCGGCCCCGCTGGTTGAGCGCGGGGTTCATCCTCGAAGAAGGACTGCCGATGGAGACCCTCTGGCGGGTGGTCCAGTCCATGCAACGCGCCGCCACCGAGGCCGGGGTGCGCATCGTCACCGGCGACACCAAGGTGGTGGACAAGGGCAAGGGGGACGGGCTGTTCATCAACACCGCCGGCGTGGGCACGCTCGCGCCGGGCGTGGATTTGCGCCCCGCCCGGGTCCGCCCGGGCGACGCGGTGCTGCTCAGCGGCGATGTGGGCCGGCACGGCATGGCCGTCATGTCGGTGCGCGAGGGACTCGAATTCGAGAGCCCGATCGAGAGCGATTGCGCGCCCCTGGCGGCAATGGTCGCCGACCTGCTGGAGGCCGGCGTGGCGGCGCACTGCCTGCGCGACCTGACCCGGGGCGGGCTGGCGGCGGCCCTGAATGAAATCGCCACGGCCGCCCAGGTGCAGGTGGACGTGGACGAAACATGCGTGCCGGTGGAGGACGCCGTGCGGGGCGCGTGCGAAATTCTGGGCATGGACCCGCTCTACGTGGCCAACGAAGGCCGGCTGGTCGCCTTCGTGGCGCCGGAAGACGCCGACCGCGCCGTGGCCGTGATGCAACGCCATGCCCCCGGCCAAAACGCCTGCCGGGTGGGCGTGGTGCGGGACGCCTCGCCCGGCCGGGTGTTCCTGCGCAGCGCCCTCGGCGCCGCCCGCGTGCTGGACCTTCTCAGCGGCGAGCAACTCCCGCGCATTTGCTGAACGGCCGCCACTGAGGTGTCTTTTTCGAGGCAATTCACACCTTGAAGCCGCCCGGCGAAACCGCTTGTTCCGCGTCCGCCCGCGGGCCAGCATGGGGCGGAGAAGTCATGAGCCGGAAATCCATGATCATTCATTTGCGTCTCCATCGCGGGACTCCGTTGTTTACCCTTCCTCGTTGTTTTCGCCGT
>CAZRPT010000153.1:0-2632 GCA_964601985.1 uncultured Verrucomicrobiota bacterium | reverse complement strand
CCTCCCTGGCCTGGCGGGAGGGCGGCGCGACGCGGAATCAAAATTACACCGGCTTGATGGGGGTGGATCATCAGCTTTACGCGAGCTTGAATTCCGTGGGGGAAGTGCGGGGCGAGTATTTCACGACCACCGGTTTTGGCGGGCGGGACACCATGTCGCGGCTTACGCCCGGTTTCCGGGAGACCTACACCAAACGGTTGGGCGATGGCGCCAGCCTGCTGCTGGGCTGCGCCTTTTCCGTCTCGCCGGAGAATCGCGAGTCCTCGGGAGGCGCGATCACGATTTTGGACGAAAGCCATGTGTTGCGGGACGGGGAGATCACCCTGTTGGGCCAGCCCAACGTGATCGCGTCCAGCATTCACATAACGGATTCCGCCGGGGTGGTGGTGTATAATTTGGGGTTTGATTACGACGTGCGCCCGGCGGGGGCGCTGACGGAAATCAGCCGTGTCCCCGGCGGGCGGATTCCCAACGGGGGAACGGTGCTGGTGGATTATCAGGCGGCGGGACAGCCGTCGGGGAGTTTCACCAGCTGGGTGAATGCCTTCCGCTGGCGGTTGAATTTGTTCCACCGCCTGCTGAGCCTCTACACGCGGCTGACCCTGGACAACAAAACCAGCGTGGGCGATCTGGTGTTGAACGAGTTCAAGGATTATGTCGCCGGGATCGAGTCGGAATGGCGCTGGTTTCGGGCGGCGGCCGAATATGAAAATTATGATTCCAACCTGACGCCGTTCACCTCCTGGCGGTTCCGCGAGGGGGTGCAATGGCAGCCGGTCGAGGTGTGCCAGCTTGGCGTGGACCTCACCCAGGGCGTCACGGATTTCAGCGACGAGGACCGGCAGGTGCGGTATTTCGATTTTCTGGCCCGCACGCTGGTGCGGCCCCGGCCGCTCCTCACGCTTCGGGCGGAGGGGGGCGTGCGCATCGAGCGGGGCGACGGGGTGGACCAGCGCATTGCCATGGCGCAGGCCTTCGTGGATTACCGGGTGGGCAAGATGACCGCGGAGCTGGTTTATCAATTCCAAAATCAGGGTTTCTTTGGCGACCGGTTCAGCAATCATTTCATTCATTTGGAAGTGCGGCGGAAATTCTGAAAAAAACATGAGGCGCTTTCCCACAGGCGGATGGCGGGGGCGGCCGGGATTCCGCGCGGCGGCGACGAGGATCGCGGCGGGCTTGCTGCTGCTGCTGGCGGCCGGTTGCCGGACCGGCGGAGAGCCGGGGACGGTGTTCGATCGCGCCGATCACCGGGGCGTCTGGCCGGAGCCGCCCGCGCCGCCCCGGATTGCCTATTTGTTCAGCGTCTCCGCGCCTTCGGACCTGCGGTTCCGCGTGTCCGGCTGGAAGAAGATCACGGGGTGGCTGACGGGAAAAAACGCGGCCCGGATGAAGTTGGTGAAACCGTTCGCCGTGGCGGTGGACGAGGAAGACAACTTGTGCGTGACCGACACCGGTTTGGGGGCGTTGTGGTTTTTCGATTTCGTTCACCGCCGGTTCCGCTTGTGGCGACGGATCGGCGGTCATTGGTTGGTGCAGCCGGTGGCGGTGGCGCGCCGCCACGGCCGTTTTTATCTGGCGGATTCCGGCTTGCAGCGGGTGCTGATCTTCCGGGAGGCCCGGCATCTTCTGGGGGAGATCGTTCTTTCCCCGGGACGTCCGGCGGGGGTGGCGGTGGGGGCGGACCGGCTTTACGTGGCGGACTCCGCGCGGCATCAGATCCGGGTTTATGATTTGACGGGCCGGTTGCTGGCCCGCTGGGGCCGGCGCGGCACGGCGCCCGGCGAGTTTAATTTTCCCACCCACCTTGCGGTGGATGCGGCGGGCCGGCTGTTCGTGACCGACACGCTCAACGCGCGGGTGCAGGTGTTCGATCCCGGTGGCGGGCTGGTGGCGGTGCTGGGCCGGGTGGGGGATACCTCGGGCCATTTCGGACGCCCCAAGGCGGCGGCGGCGGATTCGTGGGGGCACATCTATGTAACGGATGGCTTGTTTGACAATTTTCAGGTCTTTGACCTGCGGGGGCGTTTTTTGTTGCACGTGGGCGAGACCGGAACCGGGCCGGGCCAGTTCTGGCTGCCCGCGGGGGTGGCCGTGGATGGCAAGGGCCGGATTTTTGTGGCGGATTCCTACAACCGCCGGGTGCAGGTGTTTGAATATCTTCCGCGAGGAGACGAAGCCGAGGGGCCATGAAGCGAAACGGATGTAAAGACGCATTTTTCCTCCCCGCCTTCCGACGGGGAAGGCCGGGAGGGACGTGGGGCCTCTGGTTGCTGGCGCTGGCCGGCGTGCTGACCGGGCGGGCGGACAGCATCGTCAACAGCAGGCACAATCTTTCCGCCTCCGGGCCGGGGAGCATCAAGGCCGCCAGTGAAAGCGAGATTTGCGTGTTTTGCCATACGCCGCACGCGGCCAGCAGCGAGGCGCCCTTGTGGAATCGCTACAGCTCCGGCGCGGTGTACACCCTTTACTCCAGCAGCACCGCCCAGGCGGGCATCGGCCAGCCCACCGGGGCTTCCAAACTGTGTCTGAGCTGTCACGACGGCACCGTGGCGCTGGGCATGGTGCGCAGCCGCGACAGCGAAATTCCGATGACCGGGTCCGGCTATTTGGACGCCGGCCCGGCGGCGCT
>CAZRPT010000152.1:0-9559 GCA_964601985.1 uncultured Verrucomicrobiota bacterium | reverse complement strand
TGCCGCGCTATCCTTATTTGTTCGCGGAACGGCGGCTGCGGCCCGGCGAACCCCGCTCGGTCGGGGCGCTGCGATTTCCGGCGGATTATTCCCTCCCGCCGGGGGTGGATGAAGTGGTCCCCCTCCCGGCGGCGCAAATGCTGGCGGCCTATCTGCGAAGCCTCCAGGCCCGGCCGCTTTTCTTCGAAGTCTTTCCGCCGTTGCCCCCGGGGGCGAAAAAGACCAACGCCCCGCCCGCGCCACCCCGAGTTGTCACCAACCGCCTGACGGCGCCGACCCCGAACGCGATCCCCGCGACGACGAACGCCCCTTCTGCTCCGGCTCCATGACGCGCAAACGCAAATCCCAGGCCCGTCCTTCCGCGCGGAAATCCCCCGCCCGACGCGCGCCGGAGCCGCGTCGTTCCGCTTCCCCCGGGCCGTCGCCGGTTTCCCCGGACGCGCTGACCGCCCCCGAGCCGCCCGAGCCCCGGCTGGCGCGCGAATTCATCACGCCCGTCTGGCTGCTGACCCTCCTGGTGCTGGCGCTCTATGGCGGCGCTTTTTATCTCGCCAATTGGGGCGGCAATTTTGATCCCCGGGTGACGGTCCGGGGGGAGACGGCGGCCGATCTGGAAGCCCGCGTGCCGCATTCCCCCCTCGGCGCCCTGCGGGCGAAAGGACGGCGTATTTACCGCATCTACTGCATGGCCTGTCACCAGCCGCACGGACGGGGCACGCCACCGCAATTTCCGCCCCTGGCGGGCTCCGAATGGGTCACGGCGCCCGGCATCGAACGGCTGGTCCGCATCGTGTTGGACGGCCTCCAGGGGCCCGTGACGGTCAACGGCCGGCAATTCAACAACGTCATGCTGGCGTGGCGCGCCCAGTTGAAGGACGAAGACATCGCGGCGGTGCTGACCTACGTGCGGGACCACCCGGAATGGGGCAACCACGCCGGCCCGGTCACCCCGGAACAAGTGGCCGCCATCCGCGCCGCCACCCAAAACCACGCCGGCTACTGGACCGCGGACCAGCTCCTCGCCCTGCCCCCGGGTGAGTGAGGCCCGCGCCGGAAACAATCCAGCGCCCGAAGTAAAGCGGGCGGAGGGGTGGAGCCGCCCGCCCGGCGCGGAACCGCCTTTGCGGGCAGGGCTCCCTGATTCGTCTGGAACTCCGCGGGCCACGCCAGGTGGCTTTTGCCGATCGCGTGAGGCCGGTGGCACGTCCCGGCTTGCTTCCCGCTGGCCAGGCGGGTTTCGCCCGGGCATCATGGGAGCATGACACGCGAACAAGGACTCGAATTGTTGCGGGAATTCACCCGGTCGGATTCCCTGATCAAGCATGCCTTGAGCGTCGAGGCGGCCATGCGCCATTACGCCGCGCACTTCGGGGAGGACGTGGAATTATGGGGCGTGGTGGGACTGATTCATGATTTCGATTACGAACGCTGGCCCCAACCGCCCGAGCACACCCGGAAGGGGGCCGGGATTCTGCGGGAGCGGGGCGTGGACGAGGAAATCGTCGGCGCGATGCTGTCCCACGCGGCGTGGAATCAGGAGGAATATCCGCTGGACCGTCCGTTGCGCCGGACGTTGTTCGCCGTGGACGAGTTGTGCGGGTTCATCACCGCCGTGGCCTGTGTGCGTCCGGAACGGCTGGTCGGCATGAAGCCCAAAAGCGTGCGCAAGAAGATGAAGCAAAAGAGTTTCGCCGCCGCCGTGAGCCGCGAGGACATCGAGCGGGGCGCGGAACTGCTCGAACTGCCGCTCGACGAGCACATCGCCCACGTCATCACCGCCCTGCGGTCCGTGGCCCCGGACCTCGGCCTCGCCGCGCCCGGTTCCGCGTAGCACGAAATAAATTTGCCGGATGGTGAAACACCCCACCCTTCGATGGCGGTCGGGCGCCGGAAGGGGGGACGACGAAAAACACCGGATCGAAGGGCGCGCCCCCCCCGGACGCCGCTCCTCCCTCTTGGAACGCATCCGCGGCTGGTGGTTTGGGGGCGGGGAGGTATCCTGTCGCCCATGAAGCACTTTTTCCTTGGCCGCCGGGCGGGCGGATGGCTGGCGCTGACGGGCGTGGTGGCGCTGGGGGCGGAAACGCCGTTGCGCAAGCTGTTGCCGGCGCCCGCTCCCGACCGCGCCACGATCCGGGTTCGGGCCGACCGGCCCGCGCCGCGGCGCGTGCCCCGGTTCATCACCGGCAAGTTCGCCGAGCATCTGTGGTGGAACATCTACAACGGGATGGACGCCCGCATCCTGCGCAATCCCACCTTCGCCGAGTATCCTTTCCGCGCGGGGCCGATGTCGCCGGACGGGATGGCCCGGTTTTACTGGCAGGCGGACCGGATTGACGCGGAGCTGCGTCGCCAGGCCCGGCGCTACGGCTGGCCGGAGGCGGCGCTCGACGGCCTCGTGCGCGCGCGGCGCGACGGGCTGGCCTGTTTCTGGACCCGCGTGGGGCCGGCCGACGCGGTGGTGGTGAGTCCCGACACCGGCCCCGCCGGCGGCCGCGCCCAGCGGGTGCAAATCGCCGCCGCCGGGCAGGGGGTGGCGCAATGGACCTGGCTGCCGCTGCACCGGGTCCGCCGGTTCGAGGTGGAAATCTGCGCCCGCGCGCCGGAGCCGATGATCCTGGTGGCGGAGCTGGCCGGCGAATCCGGCGCCACCGCGGCGTCGGCCCGGTGGGAGCTGCCGGAAATCGGCCCGGAATGGCGCGCGTATCGCGGCACGCTCGAAGCGCCCGCCGACTGGCCCGCCGACGGGCGGTTTCAGTTCCGGCTCACCGGCGCCGGGCCGGGCGAGTGGGTGGTGCGCCACGTTTTGCTCCGTCCGACCGATCACGTCGCGGGGACGGATCCGGACATCGTGGCCCGGTTGCGCGCCTCCCGGCTGCCTTTGTTGCGCTGGCCGGGCGGCAACTTCGTGAGCGCCTATCATTGGGAGGACGGCGTCGGCCCGCTGGAACGCCGGCCGGCCCGGCCGAATCCCGCCTGGGGCGGGGTGGAGCCGAACCTGTTCGGCACGCACGAGTTCATCGCCTTTTGCCGGGCGGTGGGGTGCGAGCCGATGATCTGCCTCAACGCCGGCGACGGCACCCCCGCCGAGGCGGCCCGCTGGGTCGAGTATTGCAACGGCGGCACCAACACCCCGATGGGCGCGTTGCGCGCGGCGAACGGCCACCCGGAACCGTTCCACGTCCGGCACTGGGAAATCGGCAATGAGCTGTGGGGCAGGTGGCAGTTTCACTGGACCACGCCCTCCGGTTACGTGGACCGGTACCGGCAATTCGTGGCCGCCCTGCGCGCGGTGGATCCCTCCCTCACGCTCTACGCCTGCGGCGCGCCGGTGTTCAAGGACGGGAAATGGAACCGGACCCTGATCGAGAAGCTGGGACCGGAACTGGTCACGTTGACCGACCATCCGTTGATCGGCGGTCCCGTGCCCGCCGACACCGCGCCGGGCAAGGTGTACCGGGATTTCATGGCCGTGCCGGAGGTGTTGCAGCAACGCTGGGCCGCGTTGCGGGAGATGATGCGCCGGAACGGCGTGCGCGAGCCGCGCCTGGCGGTCACCGAGTTGCAGGTGTTCGCCAAGGTGGCCCCGCCCCGCGACCCGAACGCCCCGCGCCGGTTGCGGGCCGGCACGTTTCCCGGTCAGGCCAGCATCACCGAGGCGGTGTATGACGTGCTGGTGTATCACGCCGCGCTGCGGTTGGCGCCGTTCGTCAGCCTCATCACCCATTCGGCGGTGGTGAATCACGGCGGCGGGTTGCGCAAGGAACGCGAGCGGGTGTACGCGAACCCGTGCTATTACGCGCGAAGCCTGTTTGCCGCGTTCGGCGGGGCGCGCATCCTGCCGGTGGAAATCGCCGCCGCGCGCGACGAAGCCCCCCGCGTGCTGCCGGATCTGCGCCGGGCCGCGCCCGCGGTCGAATTCGCCGTGGTGGACGCCTTTGCCGCGCGCAACGCGGCCGGCGACGTGCTCGTCTCGCTGGCGCAACGCCGGCCCGACCGGCCGGTGCGGGTGCGGGTCGAGCTGGCCGGATGGCCGGCCGGGCGTTCGGTGCGGCTGGACCTGCTGGCGGGCGACCGTCCGGGCGCCGCCAACACCCTCGACGCGCCCGAAACGGTGACGCCCCGGACCCGCATGCTCACCGGCGAGGCGGGCGCGGTGGAGTTCGAGCTGCCGCCGTGCAGCGTGGCCCGGCTGATTTTTCCCGCGGGGAAGTGAGCCGAGGGGGCGGGACGGGGAAATCCGAGATCCGAGGGAGCGAAGGCCGAAGGAAATCCGAATCCCGAAATCCGAAATCCGAAAAAAGTCGGCGGGATTTCACCACGAAAGACACGAAGAGGAGCCCACTCCGCCGGCTGAGGGCAGCCGGCCTGCAGGGGGACGATGCGCGGCCATTGCAGGCCGGGTCCCCCGCCCCGGCGTTTGAACGGGAGAAAACGGGGGGGGGAATCCGCGCATCTCCCGTAGCGCAGGCTTCCAAGCCTGCTGTGTCGCAGATTTCCAATCTGCTAGGCTTTTTCTCTACGCGGCTGCCGCTTTTCTTCGTCCGTTTGGCCGGCTGGAAGCCGAAGCCGACCCGTCGGAGGCGGGCCCCACCCGGGCGGGTTTTTCCCTCTTCTTCGTGCCCTTCGTGTTCTTCGTGGTGAAATCACGTGAGGAGCGAGATCGGACGGCGCGCAGCGTGCCACGCTGCGACACGGCAGGCTGCCAGCCTGCGCTACGGCGGCGATGGGAAGCTCTTTCGGATTTCGGTTTTCGGAATTCGGATTTCCTTCGCTCCCTCGGTCCCTCGGATTTCCGCGCCCGCGGATCGAACCTCCCCCCCACCTTGTTGCGCCGAATTGGTTTCGGTGAGGGGCTTACGCCGGCCACGGCGGGCGGAGCACCGTTTCCTCGGTCATCCCGAACACCCGTCCGCTGGCCAGGAGCCGTTCGCGGACGGACAGGTCCGGCAGGGCGCACAGCCGTTCGACGGCCTTTTGCCCGAAGGCGAGCAGGATTGCGTCGCGCAACTCCTCGCGGGGCCGGGTGGCGTCCAGGCGGATCAGGTAGGGCTTGTCGAGCGAGCGGAAGATTTCCCGCGAGCGGGTGAGCTGGGCGAGGGTTTCGAATTCATTCGCCGCGCCGTCCCGTCGGCCGATTCGTTCCCGGCCCGCCTCGGGCGGGAGGTCCATCACCACCAGCAGATGCGGCTCGATGGCGAAGGCCTCGTTGCGGCGGCGCAATTCCTCGGGATCCATCCCGCGCGCGCCTTGATAGGCCATGGTGGAGAAGTAATAGCGGTCGCTGATGACCACTTTTCCCGCCGCCAGCGCGGGACGGATGAGTTCGGCCACGTGCTGTTTGCGGTCTTCGAGAAAGGCGTGCAATTCCTCCTCCGGGGAGAGCCGGCCGCTGGCGGCGGATTCCCGCAGGCGCCGTCCCCACGGGCCGTTGGTGGGTTCGCCCGTGCGGACCACCGGCAGGCCGCGCGCTTCCAACGCCCGCGCCACGGCGTCGGCCTGGGTGCTCTTGCCCGTGCCGTCAATGCCTTCGAGCACGAGCAGAAATCCGCCTGGCAGGCCGGGGTTCATCGGCGTTTCAGGTCCATCTGGCCGAGCATTTTCTCGACGTATTTGCCCACCAAATCGGCTTCGAGATTGACGGCGCTGCCCACCTCGCGTTCGCGCAGGGCGGTGACCTCCCACGTGTGGGGGATGATCCAGATGCGGAAGCCGGTCTTGCGCACGGCGGCCACGGTGAGGCTGATGCCGTCCACCGCCACCGAGCCCTTGAAGACGAGGTAGCGCATCACCGCCGCGGGCGCCTTGATGTCCAGCACCCAATCCTGCCCCGAGCGTTCCCAGCGGGTGATCCGCCCCACCCCGTCAATGTGACCGGTGACGAAGTGCCCCCCGAGGCGGGCATCGGCGCGGAGGGAGCGTTCGAGATTCACCAGGGAACCGGGCTGGACGTATTGCAGGTTCGTCCGTTCCCACGTCTCCCGCAGCAGGTCAAACCGGGCCAGCGTGGCGCGGCCCTTGCGGCGCAGCTCGACCACCGTGAGGCAGCAGCCGTTGACCGCCAGACTGTCGCCCACCTTGAGCCCCTTCGCGCACAGCTTCGGGCGGATCGTCAGCTCGATGGCCTTTTCCGTCGGCTCGATCCGCTCCACCACGCCGGTTTCTTCGACAATGCCGGTAAACATCGCCCCCCAAAGTGCCGCCATCCGGGGCCGCCCGGCAAGCCATTCCCGCTTTTTTCGGAATTCATGCTTGCGCGGGCGGGAAAGGGCGGGCATAGTCCGCGCTCTTTGGTTTTTGTGGAGAATCATGGCCAGACGTTGTCAATTGACCGGAAAGGGCTCGATCAAGGGCAATCGCATTTGCCGCAGCGGTAAAGCGAAGAAGCTCGGCGGGATCGGCACCCACGTGACTGCCGTTACGAAACGCCGTTTTTACCCGAACCTCCAACGGGTGAAGACGGTGGTCAACGGACGGGTGAAGTACATCCGGGTGGCCGCCAGCGCCATCAAGAAGGGCCTCATCGTCAAGCCGCCCAAGCGGAACTGGAAGCCTGAAGACGCGGCCAAGGCCTGAAGCGGCCGACCGTTTCTGATTTGCCCTCGCCGGCGGGACTTTCGCGTCCCGCCGCTTGTTTTGTGTACCTTCCCGGCACGGTGCCGTCCTTCGCCGCCCTTTGCTCCACCAGCGGGAAGATCGTAGCCCCCCACAGAATCCGTCTGACCCTTTTAATTTCGCCCGTTTTCCTTGGAACGTGAGTCTTCTCCCCGCCGGGTAGGCGGGCCCTCGTCCAGCTTCTTGGCGCGCGTAAAACTGCCTGAAGCGGTCGCGGTCAGGGAACGGGGGAGGAGGAGACTTCGGTGGAACGCCGAAGCCGACCCGCGAGACGCGGGCGTCATCTCCCGGCAAGCAAATCCATCTTTTACCGGAGGATGTAAAATCAACTGCAACTGGCAGGAAAAGTGGGGCATTCCGGCGCATGGGGACGCGCCGCCCGCGGGAACGGCCCCACGACGGCCGGCCGGGTCTTCCACCCCAGCGCCAACCCGGCATCTTCCGACCCGTCCCTTGCCCTTCCTACAGCCTGGAATGGGCGGGGACAAAGGGAGGGACCGGCGGCGGATTTTATTGAGCCGGCGCGTTGGTGACGGCGGGAGCGGTCGCCGGGGCATTGGTGGCGGCCGGGGTGTTGGTGGCGGGGGCGCTGGCCGTCACCGGGGCGTTGGTGGTTTCTCCGGCCGCCGCGGGAGCGGCCGGTTTCCGGGGCGAAAAGAGGGTGGCGAGAATCAGCATCAAGACGCCCGCTCCGAACACGCCCGCGATGATCAAAGGCATCTTGGGCCGCGGCCCGATGTGGACGACCCGTCCCCGCGCGGGCCGGGCGGATTTGCCCGACTGCGATTTCTTCGTTTTTTTTCGGCCGTTGCTCATGCCTGCAAAGACGCACTCTACGGCCCGCGCACCGGCAACCCAAGCATTTTGCGCCTCCCGCTCCCGCCCCCCGCCTACCGCCGCGTGGGCCGGCGCGTTCCCCGGAGAGCGTTCGGCGCGGAATGCCGACCGGCCGCTGGCGGGAAGGAGAAAAAACGGCGCCCTCCCGGGTGAGGGCGCCGTTCCGGAAAACCGCCCCGGAGAAACGGGCGGCCACACGCAATCGCGGCGTTATTTCCCCATCAGCTCGATCTCGCTGATGGTGGGGCCGTCGGTGGCTTCCAGGATGTTCAGGCGGACGGCCTGGGCGGTCACCGGCGGGAAGGTCCGGTGAAAATGTCCGCCCAGCCGCTTGCCGGTGAAGAGGGTCCGCCACGGTTGGTCCGGGCCGGCTCGGTACTGAAACTCGAACCGGCGCACGCGGAAGTAGGGTGCGGCCTCCTGGATGCGCACGCCCGTGAGGGTGCGGGGCTGCTTCAGGACGGCGCTGATCCATGCCTGATGAACACCCCCATCCGTGGCCCAGCGGCTGCCGGCGTTTTCATCGAAGGCGGCGTCCGGGCCGAATTGTTTCTGCTGCTGGTACACGTTCGAGGCGGCCGTTTCGGCGAAATCCATCAACCGGGGCAGGGCCACCGCCGTCAGGGTCATGGCCGTGCCGTCCAGTTCGAGCTTCACGATGGTGTCCATCGGGTCGCGTTCCGCGGCGGGCACGCGGACCTGCCATTGATCGCCTTTCACCGTGACGGTCACCGGGCCACCGCCCAACCGGGTGGCCCGCACGATGCCGCGCGGCAGGGCCGGCAGGGTCACCGCGTCCGTGTCCTCGGGGAGCTGCATCAGGTGGAGGTAGATGACGTTGCCCCGCCGGGTGCTGGCGATCCGGCGGGTGGGTTTCCACGGACCGCCCCGGGTGCCGTAGATGCTCTCGCCGTTTTGGCGCAGCCAGGCGCCGATTTCGCGAAGGCGCGCGACCTGCCGGGGCTCGATGGTCCCGTCCGGACGCGGACCGACGTTGAACAGGAGGTTGCCGTCGCCCCCGGCGCACCGGACGAGGGTCAGCACGCATTCCGACAGGGACTTCAACTGGTCGTTCGGTTTCCACGCCCACTGCCGACAGATGGTCATGCAGGTCTCCCACGGACGGCTGTCCTGATAAGTGCCGATCCGCTGCTCCGGCGTGTCGAAATCGCCGTGGAACGGGCTTCGCGCCGGGTTCCCCGCCGCGTCGTGCCGTCCGGCGACGCGGTTGTTCACCAGAATGTCCGGCTGCAGACCGCGCACCCAGCGGTAGAGATCGAGGCCGCGCTCGACCGTCCACGGCTTTTCCCACGAGCCGTCAAACCACAACACCCCCACCGGGCCGTAGCCGGTCAGCAGCTCCTTCAACTGCGCCTTCAGGTAGGCGTTGTAGCGGTCCATGTTCGGCGACGGTTTTTTCGTTTTGCCGCCCGGACTGCCCAGCGGGTAATCGGGATGGTACCAGTCGCAGATCGAGTGGTACACCCCGAACATCAACCCCTCCTTGCGAACCGCCGCGGCCAGTTCCTTGACCACGTCGCGGCCGAAGGGGGTGTGCATGATGTCGTAATCGGTCTGTTTCGTGTCCCACTCGCAGAAGCCGTCATGATGCTTGGTGGTGAACACGACGTATTTCATGCCGGCGTCCCTGGCGATTCGCGCCCAGGTTTCGGCGTTGAAGTTCGTGGGATTGAAGCGGTGGTAAAGCTGGTCGTATTCCTCGACCGGCACCTGCTGCCCGCGCGACCAGCCGATCTCGGTGCCCTTGAGGCTCACCGGCCCCCAGTGGATGAACAGGCCGAACCGCATCGCCTGCCATTCCGCCAGCCGTTCCTGATTCACGGGGGGCAGGGAAAGAGAGGCGGTCGTCGCGCCGCCCCAAACCGATGCCGCCGCCCACCCCGCCATCACTGCGAGCATCCCGCCGCGGAGAAAAAATCCTTTGCGGGCCGAAACACAAACCGGAGTTGTCATGCCGGGAGCGTAGCGCGGACTCCCCGTCCGCCAAAGCGGGAAAGCAACATCCCGAACCCCCAGGGCGGCGGGCCGGAAAAAATCATCGGGTCGCCGCCCGAAACGGGCCGTCGAACGGACCCGCTCCGGTTGC
>CAZRPT010000151.1:0-10171 GCA_964601985.1 uncultured Verrucomicrobiota bacterium | reverse complement strand
GGCGGCCCTGATCCGGGCCGCATCGCCGGACGAGATCTTCTTCACCTCGGGCGGCACCGAGGCCACCAACCTCGCCCTCAAAGGGGCGGCGTACGCCCTGCGGGGACGGGGCAACCACCTCGTCGTCAGCGCCATCGAGCACCCGGCGGTGCTGCGCTCGATCGAGTTTCTCGAAACCCGGGGCTTCACCTGCACGCGGGTGGGCGTGGACGGCGAAGGACGGGTGGACCCGGAAGAATACCGGGCGGCATTGACGGACCAGACGATCCTGCTCGGTCTGCACCTCGCCAATCACGACCTCGGCACGATCCAGCCGGCGGCCGAGGTGGGCCGGATCGCGGCGGAACGCGGGCTGGCCTGTTTCATGGACGCCACCACCTGCGCGGGCTGGCTGCCGATTGACGTGCGGGCCCTGGGGGCCAACCTGCTCAGCCTGGCGCCGCATCGCTTTTACGGGCCGAAGGGGGTGGGCGTGCTCTACCGCAACCGCCGCGCCCGGCTGGTCAGCCTGCTGCACGGCGGCGATCAGGAGGGCGGCTGGCGCGCGGGCACGGAAAACGTCCCGGCCATCGTGGGCGCCGGCGTGGCGGCGGAAGCGGCCGCCCGCGAGCTGGACGCCCGGATGGCCCACACGCGCCGGCTTCAGCGGCGGCTCTGGGACGGCCTGCGGGAACGGGTGCCCTGCCTGCGCTTCAACGGCCCGCCGCCCGGTCCCGAGCGGCTCGCCACGAACCTGAATTTCTGCGTCGAGTTCGTCGAGGGCGAGGGGCTGCTGCTCCTGTGCGACATGAACGGCATCGCGCTGGCCAGCGGCTCGGGCTGCGTGAGCAAATCGCTGCCGCCCGCGCCCGCGCTCGAAGCCATCGGCGTGCCGCCCTCCCTCGCCCGGGGCAACCTCATCCTCACCCTCGGCCGGGACAACAGCGACGCGGACGTGGACTATTTCCTCGACGTCTTCGCCGACAAGGTGGTCCCCCGGCTGCGCGGCATGTCGCCGGCCTGGGAGCAGTATCAGCGGGGCGAACGGGACTCGCTCACCGCGCCCCGCCAAACCCCCGATTCATCCACCTCCTGAACCTTTTCTCATGAGCAACCTCAACGAAGAAACCATCCGCAAAACCCTCCAGTCGGTGAAATATCCCGGCTATTCCCGCGACATCGTCTCCTTCGGCCTGGTCCAGGAAATCCGGATCCAAGGCGGCGACGTGAGCGTCCAGCTTCGGCTGACCTCGACCAACGAAGAAGTCGCCCGGCAACTCAAGGCCGATTGCGAGACCGCCCTGCGCGCCCTGTCCGGGGTGAAGCAGGTCCGCGTCGAAGTCAGCCGGCCTTCGGGACCGGCCGCGCCCGGCGGCGGCCCGGACCCGTTCGCCAACCAGAACCGCGTGCCCGGCGTGGAGCGCATCGTGGCGGTGGCCAGCGGCAAGGGCGGCGTGGGCAAGTCCACCCTGTCGGTCAACCTCGCCTGCGCCCTGCAACGACTGGGCCGGAAGGTGGGCCTGCTGGATTGCGACATCTACGGCCCCAGCATCCCGCTGATGATGGGCGCCCGCGAACGGCCCGGCGTCAGCGCCAACGAAAAACTCATCCCGCTGGTCCGGCACGACGTAAAGCTGATGAGCATCGGCTTCCTGGTGGACGACGACCAGCCGGTCATCTGGCGCGGGCCGATGATCCAGAAGGCGCTTCAGCAGTTCCTCTTCGCGGTCGAGTGGGGCGAGCTGGATTACCTGCTGGTGGACCTGCCGCCCGGCACCGGTGACGCCCAGCTCACGCTGTGCCAGAGCGTGCCGCTGGACGGCGGCGTGGTGATCACCACCCCGCAGCAGGCCTCCGTGGGCATCGTGCGCAAGGGCATCGCCATGTTCCAAAAGGTCAACGTGCCGGTGCTCGGCATCGTCGAAAACATGAGCTACTTCACCGCGCCCAACGGCGAGCGGGTGGAAATCTTCGGCCACGGCGGCGGCCGGAAGGTGGCGGAGGAAGTGGGCACGACCTTCCTCGGCGAGGTGCCCCTCTTCACCGAGATTCGCGAAAGCGGCGACCAAGGCGTGCCGGTGGTGGTCTCCGCGCCGGACGGCCCGGCCGCGCGGGCCTTTTTCGACGTGGCGAACCGGCTGCTCGAAGTCAGTCAAAAGTGATCGCGCGGAGGCGCGTTTCCAGCTCCGCGCGGAGGCGTTCCTGGGTGTCCGCGTCGGGATGGCGCGGCACCCGGAGCACCGGCGCGACCCGGATGGTGATCCGGGCGAAGGGCAGCGGGATTTGGAACCGGTCCCACGTGCGCAGCACCTTTTTGCGGGAAAGGTCGAGACACGCCGGCACCACCGGCAAGCCCGTGGCCGAGGCCACTCCGATGACGCCGGGTTGCAGGTGGTAGCGCGGACCGCGCGGACCGTCGGGCGTGATGGCCAGGTCCCATCCCTGGCCGGCAAGCCGCTGCATCTCCAGCAGGGCCTGGGCGCCCCGCCGGCTGCTGGACCCCCGCACCGGCTGCACATGAAACAGCTTGAGCGCGTGCGCCAGCATCCCGCCGTCGCGGCTGGCGCTGACCATGGCGGCCATGTGGCGGTGGGATTGATGACGCACCACGTAGCGCCGGTAGGTCATCAGCGAAAGCGCCAGCCGGTTGTGCCAGATGGCGAAAATCACCGGCCCCGCCAGCACCACCCGGTGGAAGGCGTCCTCCGGATCCACCAGCCGCCAGCGCAGGGTGGCGTCCACCGTCCGCACCGCCAGCCAGATGGCGCGGGCCAGCAGCCGGTGGGAAAAGGTGGCTTCATGCGGGACGACCACCCCGGAACGGCGGCGCGCGGGCGCGGGCTGGGAACCACCGGCGGTCATCAGCGTTTCTTCAAGGCGGCCCGCACCAGGTCCTCGACGAGCGCCTCCGCCCCCAGCATGGCCCGGGCGGCCTTCACCGCTTCGTGGGCCTCGGCTTGTTTGAACCCCAGCGCCACCAGGGCGGACACCGCGTCGCCGAGCTTCTGGTCGCCCGCGCCCCGGGCCGCGCTGCTGGCCTCCCACGCGGCGGCGGGGCCGAGCTTGTCCTTCAATTCCACCACGATCCGTTCGGCGGTCTTCTTCCCCACCCCGCTGATGCGCGACAGGGCCTTCACGTCGCCGCCGGCCACCGCGCCCCGGAAGGCGGGGGGATTCATGCCGCTCAGGATGTTCAGCGCGAGCTTCGGGCCGATGCCGCTGACCGTGTTGACCAGCAGCCGGAACAGCTCCCGTTCCGCCGCGGTGGCGAATCCGTACAACACATGGGCGTCCTCGCGCACCGCCAGGTGGGTCAGCAGATGCACCTCCCCGCCCGGCGACGGGAGTTGGTCGTAAGAGGAGATCGGGATGAGCACCTCGTAGCCCACCCCGTGCACGTCAATCACCGCCCGCGTGGGCACGGCTTCCACCAGGGTGCCGTGGAGAAAGGTAATCATGGTCGTCCGTTCATCGCGCGCCCGCAATTTCCCGGCCTCGGGAGGAGGGGATTCTGCCCGGAAACGCCCGGCTTCACGAGCCCCAATTTCCGTCGTCACGCGGCAACGCCCCTTTTTCCCGTCCCGCCATCCCCGCGGCCGCTCGGATAGCACCTGAGCGGCCGCGGGGATGACGGAACGGGGCGGGGAAAATCCGAGGAGCCGAAGGCCCGAAGGCCCGAAGGAAATCCGAATCCCGAAATCCGAAAAGGGACGCGCGCGTCTTTGGTAGCGCAGACTTCCAGTCTGCTGTTTCGCAGGTTTCCAACCTGCCAGACGGTCGAGCCAAAGCGGCCGCCGCGCAAAGGGGAACGCCTGGCCGACTGGAAGTCGGCGACACAGCAGGTTGGAAACCTGCGCTACGGGGGGGCGCACGCGCCCCTCGGTCCCCCCGCGACCGATTTTCGCGGCCGCCCCGATTCCCGCCCCGCCCCGCCATCCCCGCGGCCACTCGGGAGCTTCAATCTTCCTTCAAGCAGAGAATGCAAAAACCAACTGTAACTGGTATGACTTTGCCGAACATGAACGTGATACGTGGTCTGATCCTGCTGCTGTTTCTGACGAATGTTCATCCTTGGCGGACCGACGCCGGTGAGATCGGCTCGCCGGCCGCGTCGGCTTCGGCGCCTTCACGCGAGCACCGCGCGGTGAAGGGACCGGCGCGCGGAGGCACGTTCGCCGAAGTAATCGGCATCAACGGCAACCTCGGTCTGGCGGAGACCTGTGGCGGCACGTCCCCGCCCAACAGCCTGGCCGCCAAAGCGGGCCTTTTTCGCAAGTGCCGGACCTTCTACCTGCTCGAACACGACCTGCACGGTGTCCCCTTGAAGCAACGAATGCCCAAGCCCTGCCTGTCGGATTGCGGGCGGATCACCCAGGGATGGTCGGACGGCAACGCGGCGTGGAAGTCGCGGTTCTGTAATTTGCATCAGCGCTTTCCCGTCAACTTTGCCACTCTCGAAACCATCCGCTATCCCGATGGCCGGGGGGGCGTGATCCTCAAAAAATACCCCGACAAAAGCCTGACGGTCGAGGAAATGGGCGACCCCTACCGGGCCGGATACGGGGTGGGCCATTACCTTGCCCAATCGTTGGACGGATTGATCAATATTTTGGAGGTGTGGAACGAGCCCCACGGCGCGCCGGGAATCCCGGCGCACAACGCCTGGGCACGCGGCATCGCGGACGCGTTGCGGGCCAATCATTCGCATATCGAGTTGTGCACTTCGGACCGTACCGCCTCCGGGTATGAGTTTTTCGGTTCCCGGAAAATCAACACGCGGATCCAGGACGTGGACTTGTCGCTGTACCAGCACGTGAGCGTGCATAATTACGTGTTCGACGAACATTTTGCCCTGACCGTGCCGCCCGAAAAATCGTCCGGGCGTTTTTATTCACTGTTCACGGAATGCCGGGACATGCACCGCTATTTACAGGGCAGGGGGAAGCAGTGGCATTTGACGGAATTCGGCTACTCCTCCGTGGCGACGAGTGAAGAAACCCAGGCCGCCTATCTCCTGCGGGCCATCCTGATTGCGATGCGGTTTGGCGCTTCGAGCGTGCTCATCTATCACCTCCAGGACGAACCGTGGGCGGCGCCTTTCGATGGATGCGGTCTGTTGACGCATGACGGAAAGGAAAAACGGGCTTACCGGGAGATGCGGAAATTGCTCGAACGCTACGGTGATTATTGGTTCCTGCGCGTCGTCCAGGAAGATGAGCAAGGCGCGTTTGTCTATGAATTCACGAATGGGAAACAGGTGGCGCGTTTTTCGTGGCGGGTGAACGAAACCACCCTGCCCGCGGCAAGCACATGTCGGAAAAGCACCGGGGCATAGGACCCGGCCTGCCCACGGGCCACGGTGGGGCTTTTCAAAGGGGGTTCCCGCCGGCTGCGCACCACTGTTTGGGGGTCGGCCGCGTGTTCGCGCACGGTTTGCGGCACGGCGCAAATGTTTCCCGGTTGTGTTGCGGGGCGGGTTTTATCCCCGGCTGCCGGGCGCGCGGAAACCGTTGCGGCGGCCGCGATCAGGGGGCGGGGCCGCCTCCGGCGGGTGAAGTTGCGGGTTGCGGGATTTTTCGTCTTACGTGAATACGCGTCGCAAATACTCGAGGCTCTTGGTGGCGATTATTTCCGGGCCTTCGTCGAATTTGAAAACCTCCACCGAGACGTAACCCTCGTAACCCACTTCCTTGAGCGCGGCGGCGATGGGGACGAAATCCACGTCGCCGAAACCGGGCCCCTTCAGGTTGCGGTCGTTGGCATGGAAATAAGCGAAGTGCGGCCAGCTTTCGCGGATGATTTGCGGGATGGGTTTGCTTTCGGAACACATCGCCTTCACGTCGAGGATGATCTTCATCGCCGGTGAATCGAGCTGTTGGATGAAGCGGATCGCCTCCTCGGCGGTGTTCACGAAATTCGTCTCCTCGGGCGCCAGCGGCTCGAAGCAGATCGTCACCCCGCGGTCCTCGGCCTGCCGGACGGCGTCGCGGAACCCGTCCGCGGCCCATTCCCAGGCCTGCTCGTAGGTCACCCCCTCCATCACGCTCCGCTGCTGGGGCGAGCCCACCACGATGGAGCGTCCGCCCAGATCGGCGCAAAAATCCACCAGCTCGACGAAGTAGCGTTGCGTCCGGGCGCGCACTTCAGGGTCGGGATGGGTGAGGTGCATGCCCTCGGCCTGAACCAGCACCCAGTGGATGCCGGAGATGGCGATGCCGGTCCGGGCCGCCGCCTCGCGGATTTCCCGGCGGCGGCGGGCCGGGATGTCATGGACGTATTTCGCGAGGGTGAACGGGGCGACTTCGAGCGCGTCGTAACCGGTTTGGCGGGCGTGCTGGAGGGCGTCTTCCACCGCCCAGCCCTGGTAGATTTCACTGCAGATGGCGAATTTCATGGCGTGTCTCTCGCGCCAGTCTGCCGGAAAGCCCCTTTCGTCCGCAAGCCCGCGCAAGCCCCCCAACGCGGGCAAAGGGACTGGGCGCGTGCCGGGGGAGGATTTTTTGAGGAAAAAATCGCGCGCCGGGGCGGGAAGGGATTGACACGGCCCCGGAGAGGCGGCATGGTGTGCGCCTCTGGCTGGGGTCGTAGCTCAGTTGGTAGAGCACCACAATGGCATTGTGGGGGTCAGGGGTTCGACTCCCCTCGGCTCCACCAGCCTTTCCCGCCGGCGGCCCGGAGGGGTTTTCCGGAACGGGGACTTTCTTCGTTCCCCCCCGTTCCCTCGGATTCCAGGATTTTTCCACCGCGCACGCGGATCTTTCCTTTCCCGACCTCGGCGGCGCCGTCAAAACATCCGCCAGGCCAGCAGCCAGACGCCGAAGACCCCGCCGTAGAGAATCGGGATGAGGTAGAGGGGCGCGGCGGTTCCGCCGGCGGCGGGCAGGTGTTGGGCCGTCAGTTTGCGGAGCACTTTCACGCTGAGCGCGATGCCCACGCCCATGAAGCAGAAGCCCAGGAGGGTGATGAGCGGGTCGCGCCAGGCGGGCAGCGCGGAGAGGGTGAGGGTGTGGTTCACGATGCCGCGCGCGGTGTCCACGCCGCGCGGATCCGCGAACACGTGTTCCCAGTAGGGCAGGCGCGAGGTGGTCTTGAGCACCGCCTTGAGGGCGTGTCCGGCGGCCATGATGGGGATGAAGGCAATGCCGAACCGGAGCAGGTAATCGCTCAACGCCAGCCGTCCGCCCGCCAGGCGGAACAGGCCGAACGGGAGCAGCCAGAAAAGGGCGGGGAGCGTGAGGAACAGGGTCAGCACCTTCACCCCGCCGTGCCCCCACGCGCCGCTGATGCCCAGGGCCGCCTCCAGGTGCCGGGGAACCCACAGCAGGAGATCCTCGGTGGCCGACCACTCGGTGAGCAGCTCGTACATCAAGAAGCCGGACACCACCCAGCAGAAGGCCACCTGCGCGGCGGTCAGGGGTTTGAGATTCAGCAGGTCCTGAAACCAGCGCCGGGAAAACCAGCCGGGGTTGGGGCGTCCGGCGTCGCCGGGATTGTGGCGGTCGCACGCCTTCAAGCACTGGCCGCAGAGCAGGCACCGGGTGTTGTCGTCCAGTTGGGCGGGTTTGAGGCCCACGCCGCAACTGCGTCCGGGAAATTCGTAGGCCGTCTTGGGCGAGATGCACGACTGATCCTTGCAGGTCGCGCAGATTTTCGGATCGCGCACCCGCCAACCACGCGGCGCCAGCCGGGCGTACAGGCCCAGGAGATGGTTCACCGGACAGATGTGGGCGCAGAAGGTGTTGCGGGAAAACAGCAGGCCGGAGACCACCGCCACGCTCAGCAACAGCAGCAGGTAAAGGGCCATGCGCAACGGCACCCGATGCACGGCCAGGATATGAATGCCGACGAACAGGATGAGCAGGTAAAACACGGTGACGCCCCAGCCGCCTTGCAGCCATGCCGGCGGTTTGCGTTTCAAACCGATCCGCGCCGCCAGGGTGGTCACCAGCTCCATCGGGCAGATCATGCACCAGACCCGCCCCAGAAAGATGGCGGACAGGATGAGCAGGGGCCACCAGTAGGACCAGACGATCAGGTTGGCGAGGTTGGTGTTGCGCAGCACCTTGGCAAAGGCCATGTCGCTGGTGTTGGCCGCGAACCCGCCCACGACCAGCAGAACGAACGCGGTCAACGTCAGCAGTTGCAATCCCAGCGGGAACCAGCTCCGGCGAAACAAATCATTGAACCAACGCGTCATTTTCCTTCCTTTCCCCGCCGGCCCTCTGCCCGGCCCCGGCGGATTGTCCTCTGCCTTCAAGCGCGCGGAAAGCCCGCGCGAACATCCATAACGTGATGATCAGCGGGATAGCGGGCCGGCGCGCGGCTGTCAATTTCCGAATCGAGACCCAACCGCCGGCGCGCATTTGCGCCCTTGTCAGCGGAACGCCCGCGGGGCAGGGTCGCGGCATGAAAAATCCTTGGAACGCGGCGCGTCCCCTGGCGCTGATCGTCCTGTGGCTCGGGGGAGGCGGAAGCATCGCGGCCGCCGCCGGCACATCCCCGCCCCTGCTCCGGGTGGATGCGTCCGGGCGGTTTCTGGCGCGGGAAGACGGCCGGCCGTTCTTCTGGCTGGGCGACACGGCGTGGGAACTGTTGCACCGGTTGAATCGCGAGGAGACCCTCGCCTATCTCGACAAGCGGGCCGCGCAGGGGTTCACCGTGATTCAAACCGTGGTGCTCGCGGAGCTGGACGGCTTGCGCGTGCCCAACGCCAACGGCGACCTGCCCCTCGAAAATCTCGATCCCACCCGGCCCAACGAGGCCTACTTCCGTCACGTGGATTTCGTGGTGCGCGCGGCCAACGCCCGCGGGCTTTACCTCGGCCTGCTGCCCACGTGGGGCGACAAGGTGAAGCGCGCCTGGGGCGCGGGCCCCGAAATTTTCAACGTGGAAAACGCCCGCGCCTACGGCGAATTTCTCGGCCGCCGCTACCGCGACGCGGGGCTCGTGTGGATCCTGGGCGGGGACCGCAGCCCGGTGGGCGACGAAGCCGTCTGGGGCGCGATGGCCCGGGGCCTGCGCGCCGGCGACGGCGGACGGCATCTCATCACCGGCCATTGGGCGGACGGCAGGGTGGGGCGCGGCAGCTCGCCCTTTTTTCACCGGGAACCGTGGTTGGATTTCAATCTGGCCTACTCGGGCCACGCCTGGGCCGCGCCGAATTACCGCCAAATCGCGCGGGATTACGCGCTGCGTCCGATCAAGCCGACCTTGGACGGCGAACCGCGTTACGAGGACCATCCCTACATCGGCGACGGCTCCGGGTTTTACTCGCACCGGAAACGCTGGGACCAAATCACGCGCGGCAACGCGCAGCAGATGCGGCAGGCGGCCTACTGGGCGCTCTTGGCCGGCGCGGCGGGGCACACCTACGGCTGCCACGACGTGTGGCAGTTTTACGACGGCAAACGGGACCCGATCACCCACGCCATCACCCCCTGGCGGCGCGCGCTCGATTTCCCGGGCGCGCGGCAGATGGGGCTGATGCGCCGCTTGTTCGAATCGCTGCCGTGGACCCGGCTGACGCCGGACCCGTCGCTGATCGTCGGCGGGCAGGGGGAGGGGGAGCATCACGCCCAGGCGGCGCGCGCCCGCGACGGCTCCTTTCTGCTGGTGTATCTGCCGCTGGGCGATCCCGTCACGATCCGCCTGAGTGATCTGGCCGGGCCCCGGCTCCGGGCCCGATGGTTCAACCCCCGCACGGGCGAGTGGACGCCCCTCGGCGCGTTGACCCCCGAAGCCCGCCACGCCTTCACGCCCCCGCGCCGGGGGCGCACTTGGGACTGGGTGCTGCTCGTGGAAACCGCGTCCGCGCCGGCCACGCGGGGCGACTCCCCTTAAAAGCCGGTTTGAAAAGTGGGCCGTTCCGCCGCATGGAGGCACGCGGTCTGCAGGGAAGATGTCAAACATCTCCGGGCTGTCGGGCGGGTTGCCCTCCCGGCGTTTTCCGGCCGGCTCCAAAGCCGGTCGGAAAAGGGAATTTGCCTGCCCGGGCAACACCCGCGAGACGGGGGGGTTATTCCGAGAGATTGCTTCCCTTCTCTTCGCGCGCTTCGTGGTGAAATCATCCGCGTTACCTGTGCAGGTTCCAGTCGTCGCGGGTGTAGCGGGTGGCGACGAGGCGCTGGAGGACGGCTTCGGGAAGCTCGCTCAGCGGGGCGTCCGCCCGCCAGACCCGGCGGAGGGCCGATTT
>CAZRPT010000150.1:0-6873 GCA_964601985.1 uncultured Verrucomicrobiota bacterium | reverse complement strand
TGAAGCGGCAGCGGTAGGGGTGCGTTTTCAGCTCCGGTGGAATCCGGCGGGCGGCGTAATCGAGGGCCCGGGCGTCGCACAACACGCCGCAGGGATACCACCGGCCGTCCCTGCCCTTCACCCGCCAGCCGCGAATCCAGTCTCCGTTCGCGTCCACCGCGAGGTCGTCCGGCCAGCCGTCGCTCGTCCAGTCGCCGTGAATCCCGCGCAGCTTCGGAAAATTCGCCGGGTTCATGGCGTCCTGATAAATGTCGTAGCGGCTGGTCAGCACACCGAGCGCGTTCAGGGCCCGGAGGTTTTCCGGCGACTGGCGGTTGCTCCAGAGAATGCGCCGGATGCCGGCGGCTTGCAGTTCCTTCACGATCCCGACCGCGTCCCCCTCCCAGCACCAGATGTTCACCGCGCCCAGCAAGCGGTCCACGTCCGGATTCCCGGCCCGCTTGGCGGCCAGGGTCTTGAACCGGCCGATCCGCCGCGCGTACGTCCGGTAGCGCTTGGCCATCGCCACGTGCCCGCCGCGCGCGAAGAAGACGTATCGCAACCGGCGCGCGTAGCCGAAGCGCCGCTTTTGCGGATCCCATTCCGGCGCGATGAAAAGCCGCCCGTCCGCGCGCGCGATCCGGATGGCCGCGTCGTCCGGCGTTTCGATGATCGCCATCTGGCCCGCCGCGCCGTCGGTCACCCCCCAGAAGGCCATGCAGATGCCGTGCCCGCCGTAGGCGATGAGCCGCCGGGGCGCGATCGAACGATCGCCGACCGGGTAGGAAATCCCCTCGTTCAGCGGCACGACCAGGTGGGTGTCCGCGCCGGTGACGAACGGATACGGAAAGGCCACGGCCTCCCGCAACGGCCCCTCACCGCGCAACTCCACCGTGAATTCGGGCCGCTCCGCGTCGAGCCGGACCACCGCCGTCAGCTCCCGACCGGTGGGCAGGTGCAGGAGTTTCAGGGTCAGTCCTCCGGCGCGCGTGACGTCGAGCGCGAGCCATTCCGGACGCAACGCCGCCTGCCGCCACTCACGGCCGTTGCGGCGGTCGCGCACGCGAAAGGTGGCGTCCGCGAGCCGCGCCGTCACCACCAGCGCGCGGTTGGTCAACGCCACCGTCGCCGGCAGCCCGGCGGGGCGCAGGTCGGCCACGTTGCCGAGCCGGCGCAGGGCCAGATCATCCGCCCGCGCGACCATCGGCCCCTGCCCCAGCAGCCGGGGCTCGATGGCCGCCACCCCTTGCGGAATGACGAACCGCCCGCGCAACCGCCGCCACTCCTTTTCCGCCCCGGCGGTGCGCCCGCCGTAATTCCAATCCACCGCCCGGCCGTCCGCGTCGTAGGTGATCACGCTCAGCGTCACCGTGCCCGCGCCCTCCGCCTTCACCCAGCCGTCGAGCTCGAAGAAATCCCCCGCCCGCACCGGAATCCGCCGGCCCGGCGAAAAACTCCAATCCCGCGCGCCCCGGTGCTCGATCCGGACCGCGCCGCCGCCGGCGTGAACGTCCCGCGTTTCGCGGACCGCCCGCCCCTTCCCCGCCGCGCGGGTCCAGAGCGGATTCCAGCCCCGCAAGCCGTCCTCGAACCCGCCGTTGGGGATGAGATTCTCCGTCGGCGCCGCCGCCAGCGCCCCGCCGCAGAGCGCCAGCAAAACCGCCCACGCGCCGCGCCGCCTTCTCCGGGCCGCGCCCGCCCGGCTGAAAAACAAATTCATCATGGATCGCCCCCCCTTCATGCCCTCCCTCGACGGTGGCGGCAATGCGAAATGCGTCCGGCCGGCGGGGAGCCGGCAATGCGGGAGGCGCGCGCGGCGGAAGGTCCGGCCAACACAAAACGCCCGTCCCGCCCGGCGCGGGGAGGGCGGTTCGCCGGAGAAAGAAGCGGCCCTGCTCCGGGGGAGCAAGGCGGCAAGGAAATCGCGCCGCCGCGTCCGGCGGTGGGGAAACTTCGCGGACGCGGCGGGCGAAAATTATTTCATGAGCAGCATTTGCCGGGCGCGCTTCACGCTCCGGGTCATTTGCCGCTGAAAGTGCGCCGGCAGACCGGTGTATTTCCGGGGCAGGATGCGTCCGGCGTCGGTGACGAACTGCCGCAACAGGTTCACGTTGCGGTAGTCGAGGGCGTCAATGGTGAAATCCGGCTTCGGCTTGGGCCGGTGGCTGCGCTGCTCACTGCCGCGCCGCCCGCCCTTGCGCCGCCCGGAACGGTCGGTGTTGGTCTTGCGTCCCATGGAACTACTTGATCTCGCGATGCAGCGTGTGCCGCCGCAAAAAACGGTTGTACTTCTTCAGCTCGACCTTTTCGGTCTGCAGTTTCTTGTTGCGCGTGGTGATGTACCGGGAAGGGGGTTTGCCTTCCTTTCGCGCTTCCGTGCACTCGATGGTGACCAGTTCTCGTGGCATAAGGTTGTCGCTGGATTATTCCCGGGTCTTGCCCGCGCCCGCTTCGGGGTCCGCCACCACGGCGGTCCGCTCGCTGGCGCCGCCCACGGTCCGCGCCGAGGGCAGCCGGCGTTGCCGCAGGCCGCCTTCCCGCTCGATCTGCGCCTGCGCCTCGACCGTGTACCGGGTCCACGGAATGGCCTCCAGGCGCGCCCGGGGGATTTTCTTGCCCGTCAGTTCGCACACGCCGTAGGTGCCGTCCACGATGCGGCGCAGGGCGGCGTCAATCTCGCTCAACGCGTCCTTGTCCGAGGAAAGCAGGCTCAGGGCGAAATCGCGATCAAAATTGTCCGTGCCGCAATCGGCCATGTGGAGGCTGTAGCCTTCGATCTGCTCCGCCGATTCCCGGGCCAGTCCGCCGACCTGTTCGAGCAGCCGCTCCCGCAGCTCGAGCAGGTTGCGGTAAAATTTCCGCCAGTCGCGCCGGATTTCCTGAATGTCCTTCACCGGCACGAAGGCGCCGGGCGCGCTGGGAGCGCCCCCCACGTTGCCCAGGATGGCCGCGGCCGTGGCGCTGGGCACGCCGGCGTTCCGTTTCCGGGCGGCCTTTTTCTTCGCCGGCGCCTTGCCGGCGCTTTTGGCCGTCCTGGCCGGGGCCTTTTTCTTCGCCGTTTTTGCTTTTGTTGTCACTGCTCTTTGAAAGGCAAAATTGTGTTTCGACCGGCGCGCCACCGCGCCGGACTCACCGCCTCGCCGGGCAGGAGCCCGGAAATCTATCAAAGGTTTGCCGGAGCGCCACAAAAAAAGCGCATCAATTCGCGGGCGCCCCTCGAATCGGTTCCCCGATCCCCCCACGCCGGGCCGGACGCATCCCGCTTCCGGGGGGCCTGGAAGCGGCAAGAGCCTGTCGGAAAAGCGGCCCCGCCCGCCGCGCGGGAACCCGCGGGCTGCAAAAAAGGCGCCTCCGGCCCGGCGTCTCCGCCCCGTTCCCCAACCGGCGTTCCGCCTTTTCCGGCGGATCTTCAACCGGCGGCGGGCAGGAAGATCAGTTTCAGGAACCAGTAGAAGATCATCGCCAGCACCGCCCCGGCGGGGATGGTGACCACCCAGGAGATGACGATGTCCCGCACGATCCGGAGGTTGAGATATTCGATGCCCCGGGCCAGGCCGATGCCCAGCACCGCGCCCACGAGGATGTGGGTGGTGGAAACCGGCAACCCCATCCGGCTGGCCAGCACGACGGTGGTGGCCGCCGCCAGGTTGGCCGCGAAGCCGCGACTGGGGGTCAGGCTGGTGATCTTGCGCCCGATGGTCTCGATGACGCGGTAGCCCCAGGTGGCCAGCCCCACCACGATGCCGACCGCGCCCAGGCACAACACCCAGAGCGGCACCGGCGCCTTGGCGGCCACCTCGCCGGTGCGGACCAAGTCCACCGCCGCCGCCAGCGGGCCGATGGCGTTGGCCACGTCGTTGGCCCCGTGCGAAAAGGCCAGGAAGCAGGCGCTCACGATCATCAGCGCCGAAAACACCGACTCGACCTTCTCGAACTCGAACTGGCGGCGGTGCTCCCAACGCTTGGTGGGCAGGTTCGAGCCGGGCGCCAGGGCGGGCCGCAACACGGGCGTGGGCTCGGGCTGGTTGCGCCGCTCTTTCGGAACGAAGGGGATGCCCTCCGGGACGTCGTCGGTCAGCTCGACCCCCCGTTCCTGCCGTTCCGCCTCGTGCCGGCGGGCCTGCTGCTTTCCCCAGGCCCGCGCGCCCAACGCCGCGACCACGCCGACGGCGGCGGACACCAGCACCGCCTGCCCGAGGTTCAAATTGAGATGCAGGTTTTTGAGGCCCTTGTACACCATCACCAGCGCCAGAATGAAGGCCACGTAAAAGCCGATGAACGGCAGCATGCGGTAGGTGGATTGGAGGGGGTGCTTGCTGTTGATGATCCGGGTCTGAATCATCCGGAAGAAGGCGAACGCCAGCACGCCGCCCAGCAGGGGCGAGGTCACCCAGGAAAAAACGATGCTCAGCACGTTGCCCCAGTTGACGCTTTTCAGGCCGCCGATAAGAACGCCCACGCCCACCACGGCGCCGACGATCGAGTGGGTGGTGGAGACCGGCCATCCCCGCCAGGTGGCCAGTTGCAGCCAGACCGCCGCCGCCAGCAGCGCCGCCAGAAAGCCCAGCACCAGCGGCATGGCTTCGAACCGGGTGGCGTCGAACATGCCCCGCCGCACGGTGTCGGTGACGTGGCTGCCCACGAACACCGCCCCGGCGAACTCCATCACCGCCGCCACGATCACCGCCCGGCGCAGTGTGAGGCCGCCCGAGCCCACCGAGGTGCCCATCGCGTTGGCCACGTCGTTGGCTCCGATGTTCCACGCCATGTAGAACCCGAACACCAGCGCCAGGCTCAACAGGACCCATCCATAAGGAAGTGCCGTTTCCATAAAGCCAGAATTCCTCCTGATTGCCGCCGAACCGCCCGCCTACTTCATGCGCAACGTCATGCGGATGCCGTTGCCCACCCGGTCGGCATAGGCCGAAAGCTGCGCGATGTAATCAATCACCTGCACCCAGAGCATCGTCTCGACCGGCGGCAGGCAGTCCTCCCGGGCCAGCAACGCGCGGGTCAGCTCGATCTGCGCCGCCTTGGTGGCGTCCTCCCGCTCGGCCAGCTCGGTGATCAGCTTGGACACCGTCAGCGCGTCGCGCCCGCCAAAGGAGGATTCCGCCAGCAGGTCGAGCTTGGACATGATGCCGGCGGCCAGCGCGCAATTTTGCAGAATGCGGTCGAGATAATCCTTCACCCGGCGCATCAAATCCTCCGGCAGGCGCATGTCCCGGTAGGTCAGCACGGCGGCGATGTCCTCCGCCCGGTCGGCCAGCGAATCCTGTTGTTCGAGGATGTTGAACAGGTCCTCCTTGCGCATCGGCATGAGCACCTTGCTGGCCAGGCGTTCATGAAGCTGGTTGCGCAAATCGTCCGCCGCCGTTTCATGGGCGAAAATCTCCCGCGCGAGGGTTTGCAACCGCGCGCTGTCGCCCGCCTCCATCGCGACGAACAAGGGGCGCACCCGCTTCACGCATTCCTCCACCTCCGCCGCATGTTCCTTCAACACCCGAAAGGGCGACTCTCCCAACAACCGGCTGATCGCGTCCATGATCTGTTTGCTTGTTTGTCCGTCCGCGGCGGGGCGGAGGGGAAACCGCCCGTCCCTCCGGGGGGCCGCCATGCCGTCGCGCACGCCGGAAGTATTAGCCTTTTGCCCGCGGGCCGCCCAGCCCCAAATTGCCGCTCGCCCGCATTTTGTCGGCGAACTTCCCGTCCGGCCCCGCGTCCGCCCGTTCCCCGCGTCCGCCGGCCCGCGTTTTCGCCCCCCTTGGGCTTGCTTCCCGGGCGGATTGCGCCTTAATGAACCCGCGCCGCGGGACGGGAGGGAGCGGGCTCATCCACCCGGCCGGGCCGTCGTCGCGCCACACCGCCATGTCAGTGCTCAACGGAAAAAACGGGATCGTTTTCGGCGTCGCCAACCAGCGCTCCATCGCGTGGGCCATTGCCCGGGCGTGGGCGGAAGCCGGCGCGCGGCTGGCCTTCACCTACCAGGGCGAACGGGTGCGCGACAAAGTGCGGGCCCTCACCGACACCCTCGACGCCCGGCCGTTGCTCATTCCCTGCGACGTCACCCGCGACGAAGAAATCGTGGCGGCCTTCGAGGCGGTCCGAAACGAATTCGGCACGCTGCACCTGCTGCTGCACTCGGTGGCCTTCGCCCCGCGCGAAGCCCTGGAGGGGCGTTTTCTGGACACCTCCCGCGAGGCCTTCCGTATTGCGCACGACGTGAGCGCCTACTCGCTGGTGGCCCTGGCCCGGGCGGCCGCGCCCCTGATGACCGAGGGGGGCAGCATCATCGGATTGAGCTATTACGGCGCGGAGAAGGTCATCCCCCACTACAACGTCATGGGCGTGGCCAAGGCCGCGCTCGAAGCCTGCACCCGCTACCTAGCCCACGACCTCGGCCCGCGCGGAATCCGGGTCAACTGCATCAGCGCCGGCCCCGTCAACACCCTGGCCGCCCGGGGCATCGCCGGGTTCACGGACATGCTCAAGCACTACGAAAACCGCGCCCCCCTGCGCCGCAACGTCACGCTCGAAGAACTCGGCGCCACGGGCACCTTTCTGGCCGGCGACGGCGCGGCCGCCATCACCGGCCAAGTCCTCTACGTGGACGGCGGCTACCAGATCATGGGGATGTGACCCCTCCCCGCTCCGGAAAAGCCCCCATCTTCGGATTCCGGGAGCGGAATCCACCTGTCCGGCAGATCCCCGCTCCTCCGGATCTCGGACTTTCCGGGGAGGGCCGCGTCATTGCGACGGAGCCGGAGAGAGGTCCGCTGGCGGGAGGGGTTCCCTCGTTATTCCGGAGGGACCGCCCGCTGGCGGCGGAAGACATTGAGAGCCCGTCGTGAAAAGCGGGCTGTTCCGCCGCGTGAGGGCACGCGGCCTGCCGGA
>CAZRPT010000149.1:0-3345 GCA_964601985.1 uncultured Verrucomicrobiota bacterium | reverse complement strand
TCGGCCGGGCCCGCGGGGAGGGCGAGACGGCGGGCGCCATGCGGCGGGAAAATTTTTCCGAAAAACCACTTGCGCGCCGGCGGGAAAAACGCAAAATACCTCGCCCTTGGGTGCCTCGGTAGCTCAATTGGTAGAGCAGTTGACTCTTAATCAATTGGTTCCAGGTTCGAGTCCTGGCCGGGGTACCATCTTTTTTCTTTCCCCCCCTTTTTCCGGATCGCGGAAGCGCGGACGCGGACGTGGGCGTTCCCCCAAAAGCGCGCCGGCGCGGGGCTTTTTTTCGGTGGAGGGGCGGGGCGCGAGACGGTAGCCTGCGGATGGTCGGCGCGGCGTCGGCCGGCGATGACGATCATGGCGGACGCAAAGTCCAATCCGGAAGACGCAGTTTCCCTGCAACCGCGCGGAAAGGTGCGGGGCCGGTACGAGTATCTGCTGGTGGCGCTGTTTCTGCTGGTGGTGGTGTACCCCTTCATCGCGGGAAGCGAGTTGGGGCGGATGACGCTGACCTTCTCGCTGGCGATCATCATGATTGCCGGCACGTTGGCGGTGTCGCGGCGACGGTTTGCGCTCATCACCTCGTTGGTGCTGGCGCTGCCGGCGATTGCCTCGCGGGAGTTTTACAATTTCCAGCATTGGGAGTGGGCGTTGCAGATGACGCTGGTCACCGCCACCGGGTTCATGGCGTTCAACGCCATTGTGATTTTGCGGGAAGTGTTGCGGCACCGCGTGGTGACCCAGCACACGATCTACGGGGCGATTTGTGTGTACGTCCTGATCGGGATGGCCTTTGCGCTGGGTTACGCGCTGCTGGAGCACGTGCATCCCGGCTCCTTCAATCTGGTCCAGGACACGGCCGCCCCGGATCGGGACGCGCAATTGATTTCGTTCAGCTTTGTCACCCTCACCACGGTGGGTTATGGCGACATCACCCCCGCCACGCCGGGCGCCCGGGCGTTGTGCAATTTCGAGGCGTTGCTCGGGCAGTTGTATCTGGCGGTGTTGATAGCCCGCTTGGTGGGCAGCTACATGGGGGGGAATCGCGGACCGGACGACGCCGGGAAATAGCGCCGTTTTCTCCGGCTGGCGCGGCGCGGGCCGGCGCGCTACCTTCCCGCCCATGATTCGCGTGCGTCATCTGTTCATCTCGCCCGGTCACAATTACCGGGGGCATCACGGCCGCCCGGCCGGCACGCATCCCATCATCGAGGTGGAGGAGGTCGAATGCGTGGCGGGCCGGGGGCTGCGCGGGGATCGTTACTTCGATCACAAGCCGGATTTCAAGGGGCAGATCACCTTCTTCGCCGGGGAGGTCTTCGAGCGTCTGCGGCGGGAACTCGATCTGCCCGAGGCCGCGCCATCCAATTTCCGCCGCAACGTCATCACCGCCGGCGTGGATCTCAACACCCTCATCGGACGGGAGTTCGAGATTCAGGGCATCCGCTTTCTGGGCACGGAGGAGTGCCGGCCCTGCTACTGGATGAACGAGGCGTTCCGCGATCCCCGCGCCGAGGAATGGCTCAAGGGCAACGGCGGTTTGCGGGCCAAAATCCTGACCAGCGGCGTGTTGCGCCGCGCCGCGAAGGACGCGCAATGACGGCCCGGTCCGGCCCGGAGGAAACGCGGGAGGCGACGGCGCGTTCGTTCAGCGCCGTGCTGCTGGCCGGGGGGCGTTCCCGGCGGATGGGCCGGGACAAGGCCCGGCTGGAGTGCGGCGGCCGGACGCTCATCGAGCGGCAGGCGGCGCTCCTCCGGGCGCTGGCGCCGGCGGAATGCTTCCTCGCCGCCCGCGCGCCGGACGCCTATCCCGATGTGGGCCTGCCGGTGCTGGCGGACGCCTTTCCCGGGCAGGGACCATTGGCGGGCATCGAACGCGCCCTCGCGGTCGCCCGGCAGCCGCTCGTGCTGGTGCTGGCGGTGGATTTGCCCCGGCTCACCGCCTCCCGGCTGCGCCAGCTTCTGGCCGCCGGCGGAGAAACGACCGGCGTCGTGCCCCGCGTGGCTGGACGCTTCGAGCCGCTGGCCGCCGTTTATCCGAAATCCGCCCACGCGCTGGCCGCCGCCCGGCTTGACGCCGGTCAAAACCGCGCGCGGGCATTTGCCGTAGCCTGCGTGGAGCGTGGCTGGGCGCGTCCGCTGGACCTGCCGCCCGAGGCGGCGAACGAGTTCGCGAACTGGAACACCCCCGGGGACGCGGCCCGGGCGCCGGTCGCGTGAGGCGCCGGGAAACGCGAGGACACACGTCATGCGCATTTTGTTGTTTGCCCAACTCAAGGACGTCATCGGGCGCTCCGAGCTGGAATGGCCGGACACCGGCCCGCTGACCGCCGCCGAATTGTGGGAGCGGCTCGAACGGGAATGGCCCGCCGTGGCCGCGCATCGCCCCGCCACCCGCCTCGCTCGCAACGGCGAATACGTGAACGCCGCCGCCGTCTTCCACCCCGGCGACGAAGTGGCCCTCATCCCGCCGGTATCCGGCGGATGAACCGATGAAGCGCAACCGCCCCAACCCCGTAGCGCGGACTGGCAGTCTGCCGTATCGCAGCTTGGCAAGCTGCGTCCGCGGGCGCGGCCGACGCCGGCTGCCAGCCGGCGAAACAGCAGACTGCCAGTCTGCGCTACGGGCGGCGCTCCGCGCCGCCGTAACTCCCTTTCGGATTTCGGAATTTCCCCCATGCTTCTTGATGCCCAACTGACCCGCGCCGCCATCGTGCCGATCGCGCCTCCGCTGTTGCGTGAAGGGGCCGTCGGCGCGTGGGCCGAATTTACCGGCCGGGTGCGCGCGGAGGAGGACGGCCGCCCGATCATCGCGCTCGAATACGAGGCCTACGAATCCATGGCCGTCAAGGTCCTGCGCGAGCTGCTGGAATCGCTGGGCCGCCGCCACGCCGCCCTCGGCGCGTGGGTGATTCACCGCTTGGGCGTCATTCCGGTGGGCGAAGCCGCCATCTGGGTCGGCGTGGCGACGGCGCATCGCGGGGAGGCGTTCGCCCTGCTCGCGGAGTTCATGGATGCCCTCAAGCAGGACGTGCCCATCTGGAAACGCCGCCCGGTTTTTCCCGCCACCCCTTCCGCCTCATGACCTCCGCCGCGCCCGATTTGCCGCCGACTTTCGTGGACGACGTCATCGCCTGCGTTCGGAAGCGCGCCCGCCCGCTGGAGCCCGAAAGTGTCGCGCTGGAGACGGCGGCGGGCCGGGTGTTGCGCGAGCCGGTGCGCGCGCCGGAGGATCAGCCGCCGTTCGATCGCTCGGCCATGGACGGCTACGCCGTACGCTTGGACGACGACGCCACCACGTTCCGCGTCGTGGACCGCATTCGCGCGGGCGATTGGAAACCGCGCGAGCTG
>CAZRPT010000148.1:0-3934 GCA_964601985.1 uncultured Verrucomicrobiota bacterium | reverse complement strand
ACTCCCCCGAGACGTCCGCCCCCGGCGCCTCCCGTCGGGCGCGTGAATTCACCGCCCCGCCGCCCCGCCTCAGTCCCGACCAGGCCGCGGCCCTGCTCGAACAACGGGGCGGGAAAAAGCGGAAACGCCGCCGCAAGGGCGCGGATCAGGGGCAGGGCCTGCTTCCTCTCGAAGTGGTCGCCAAAGGCCGTTTCGAGCGCAGCGAGCCCACCCGCCACCGGGGCGAAGACCTCGACACCCCCACCTACATCCGCCGGGGAATCCGCCTGAATTAAGCCGCCCCTCCCGCCGTTTGCCCCGGGCAATTCGGGTGCCGCCTCCGTCTTTTTGCCTTTGCGTCCCCGGCTGATTTCGGGAGGATGGCGCGCCGAGGGGCCGGCCTCCGGGGCCGGCCGGGATCGCAAACAACAACTGGCAATCGAGCACCGCAACCTTCCCCGTCATGCCCGTCCGCGCCCCCCGCTTCAGCATCATCCTCGCCGCCGGCAAAGGGACGCGCATGCGTTCGGCGAACCTGCACAAGGTCTGTTTTCCCATCGAAGGCAAGCCGGCCATCCATTGGGCGCTCGAAGCCTACCACGCCTGCGGCATCCGGCAGCACGTGCTCGTGGTGGGGGCCCTGGCCGGGCAGGTGGTGGAGACGGTGGGGAGCCGGTTCGCGCACTGCGTGTTCGTGTATCAGGCGGAACAGCACGGCACCGCCCACGCGACGCGCGTGGGGCTCGAAGCGCTGGAAGCGGCGCCGGACGACGCGGACATCCTGCTCGTGGCCGGCGACCGCATCATCGAGCCGGTCGTGCTGGAACGGTTCTTTGACCTGTTCTACTCCCGCAAGTGCGACCTCGCCGTGCTTGCCTGCCCCCGGCGCGAGCGGTCGAGCCAGGGCCGCATCGTGCAAACGCCCGAAGGCGAGCCGCTGGCGATCGTCGAGGCCGCCGACATCCGCCAGCGGGCCGTTTATCGCCGGATTCGCGATCTCCTGCGCTCCGAAACCACGCCCGAGCCCGCCCGGTTGCTCGATCTTTTGCGGGACGGGTTCGCCGGCGGTGGGCCGGCGCCGTCCGACGAAAAATGCGCCACCGCGTTCGGCGACCTCTGGACCCGCCTGACGGACCCGGCCCGTCCGCCCACGTCCGCGGAACTGGCCGCCTGCGTCCCCGAGGAGAAGACCTGTTTCCGCTTCCTCCGCCCCGACGGTTCGCCGCTGACGCTGACGCCCGAGGAGGTGGACGCCATGCCCCTGGCGAACAATTCGGTCTATCTGGCCAAGGCGTCGGCCCTCCGCTACGCGTTGAGCCGCCTGGCCCGCGACAACGCCCAGCGGGAGGAATACCTCTCCGAGATCGTGGCCCTCCTGACCGGCGCGGCGCGGGCGGACCGCCGTTTTCGCGTGCGCCTCCTCCGGGTGGACGATCCCACCCAGGTGATGGGGTTCAACGACCCCGCCGAATTGCTCGAGGTGGAAGCCAACCTGAAAGCCCGTCGCCAACAGACGGCGCCCGAACTTGAACCCTCGGAGTGGTTCCGTCCCGTCAAGGAGTGGCGGGCCGAGCTGGCGGCGGCGCGCCAAAACGGCCGGGCCGGCGCGCCCGGGCTTTGGCGGAAAATGGCCGCCCTGTACAGCGACGACGAGGCCGTCATCCGCGACCGCCTGCAGGCCCTGCAAGCCGGCCTCGACCACGCCGCCGCGGAGCTCGGCCCCGACGCGGGCGTGTTCATCGTGCGTTCGCCCGGGCGCGTCAACGTCATGGGCCGCCACGTGGATCATCAGGGCGGCAACTGCAACCTGATGACCATCGGCTACGAGACCCTCATGATCGTGCACCCGCGCGACGACGACACGGTCCGGCTCCACAACCTCGACGCGGAACGCTTTCCGGCCCGGGAATTTTCGGTGGGCGAGCTGATCGCCGACCTGCCGTGGGACGACTGGTTGTCACTGGTCAACAGCGAGAAGGTCGGCGACATGGTGCGGGCCCACGGCGGCGACTGGTCCCAGTACGTGAAGGCGGCCGTGCTGCGGCTGCAGAAAAAGTTCAAGGACCTCAAGCTGCGGGGCATGGACCTCTTCGTAAGCGGCAACGTGCCCATGGGCGCGGGCCTGAGCTCCTCCTCCAGCCTCGTGGTGGCCACCGCCGAGGCCACCATCACCGCCAACCGGCTCAACACCTACCCGGCCCAGCTCGTGGACCTTTGCGGCGAGGGGGAATGGTTCGTGGGCACGCGCGGCGGGAGCGCCGACCACGCGGCCGTCAAGCTGGGCCAGCGCGGCCGGGTCATCAAGGTGGGCTTCTTCGACTTTGCCGTCGAGGAGAGCGTTCCCTTTCCCGAGGAGCACGTCATGGTGCTGTGCGATTCGGGCATCACGGCCCGGAAAACCGCCAACGCCAAGGACCAGTTCAATCACCGGGTGGCCTGTTACCGGCTGGGATTCCGGCTGATCCGGCGGCTCTTCCCGCAGTACCGGCCGCTCCTCCAGCACCTGCGCGACGTGAACCCCCGGAAGCTGGGCGTGCCCCTGAGCTGGATCTACAAAATCCTCCTCCACCTGCCGGAACGAAGCACGCGCGAGGAATTGCGGGAGCTGCTCGCGGGCGAGGATTTGGAACCGTTCTTCGCCTCGCACGCGCCGCCCGCGGACGGCGGATACCCGATTCGCGGCGTGGTGCTCTTCGGCCTGGCCGAATGCGAGCGCGCCCGGGTGTACACCGAGCTGCTGAAAGCCGGGCGCGTCGCCGAAATCGGCGCGCTGATGAACGTGTCGCACAACGGCGACCGCGTCGCCACCTTCGACCCCGACGGCAGGGAAACCCCCTACGCGGCGCCCACCTCGAACGGCTACCTGCTGGGCCTGATCGAGGACCTGACGAGCGAAGATCCGGAACGGGTGGCCCGGGCGCAGCTTCAATGGCAGCCGGGCCGCTACGCGTGCAGCCTGCCGGCCATTGACCGCATGGTGGACCTCGCCCTGGCCACCGAGGGCGTGAGCGGCGCGCAACTGGCGGGCGCCGGCCTGGGCGGTTGCCTGATGGTGCTGGCGCACCGCGACGCCGTGGACCAACTGGTCGCCCACCTGAACCGGCAGGAGGAGCACCGCCCCGCGCGCATCCTGATCTGCCGCCCCATCGCCGGCGCCGGCGTCTTCCTGAAAGACGAGCCCGGCCGCTGAGCGCCCGAACGGGGGGGGAGGCTGTCCGGCGCGCTGCAAGGATCCTGCCTGATGCCCGCCGTGATTGATTTTGCCCTTCCTGCTTGAAGGGAAGGATTTGCCTGCCCGGATAGCGCCCGCGGCCCGCGGGTTGGCTTCGGCGTCCCGCCGAAGCTCCCCCCCCTTCCCGGACCGCGGCCGTTTCACCGGTTCCCCGCGCGCCGCAAGCCGGGCGGAACGCCGGCTCGCCCCGCAAGACGTGCCCCCCCGGTTGGAAAAACGTAAGAAGAAAGGGGCGAAATCAAACTCAAAATGGCGTGAAGACGGGACATCCCACCTCGGCGTTTCTCACCGGGCTCTAAAACAGCCTGGAAATATCCACTCGCCCCACAAGCATCAATTACTGAACAGCAGTCAAACCACTGGTGATACATTAAACATTTCCACTTTCGAGCGTCGGTTGATTTGAAGATAAGCACAATTTTATCCTCCTTGATGTCACAACCAGCCAGCCGCCCCCTCTCCGCCACCTGCAAAAAAACAGGTTCATCGAGGTTTCGTGTGAATTTGAGTGAAAAAGGCATCAAATCCGCACGACACAGGAGGATCAGTGTGAACGGAAACGATATCATCGCCCTGGAATTGGGGATCCAGGTGCCTTGGGCGCGCCAGGGGAGCAAGCCGCCCTGTTCCCGCCCCAGGCGACCCGCTGGACCACGCTCAAGGGCGCGGAGCAAGCGTTCACGGAGAAGCAGCTTGAGGCGCTGGCCGGGCTCGTCTCCCGGG
>CAZRPT010000147.1:0-15154 GCA_964601985.1 uncultured Verrucomicrobiota bacterium | reverse complement strand
TCAACACGACTCATGGGAAAAAAGAACAAAGAGAAGGACAGCCTCGCCAAGCCACCGGAACGCTTGGATTTGGCGGATCGTTTGGCGGATTGGCCCTTGCTGCGGCTGTTGGTGCTGCATCGCGGATTTCGCTGGGTGGTGTTGGCGTTCGTCATTGCGGTGATCGCCCTGGCCCTGCTGTTGCCCAAAATCTGGCTGGTTACGCCGGAAGGCTTCCGCCCCCGGATCAAAATCAGCTTGCTGGACAAACTTCAAGCCTGGTCCCTTAAACGCAAAGCTACCGAGGCCATGAAGCAAGAGCGCATGAGCGAGGCGGTCACGGCTTGGCGGGCGGCATGGGGGAATGATCCGGGTGACCTGAGTACGGTGCGGGGCCTGCTGGAGTCCATTTCCCAACTGACCCATCCTAAAACGGAGGTGAATTTGTCCTTGAGAGGGGCGAGCTGGCTGCTTCGCCTGGGGCACACCAATCAAAACGATATTCCTCTCATTGGATGGACGTGGATTCGCTGCGGGTTGTCGGAGCGCGCCCTGGTGGCGCTGAACCTGGCCAAGGACAACCCGCCGCCCCGGGTGGAAACCTTGAGAATGATCGCGGCGCTCGAATCCGGCCAGATTCGCACCTTCGCGGAGAAATTCTTCAAAGATGAAACCTTCCGGAAACGGGTGATTGCGGCGGCCGGCAAGCCCGACAATGTTTCCGACCCCGTTGAACGCGAGTTTCGGGTGGTCAGTCTGGCCTTCATCGCTGGCTGGGGCACGGACGCCGCCGCCCGCAAGACGGCCCTGAAGGAGCTTCAGGCGGCCCAGAAAGATCCGGCCACGGAAACGGTGGCGTATGATTTGGATTACTTGATTCGGCTGGCCCACCACGATGTCGAGGGCTGCCGCAGATTGCTGGCCCAGTTGACGGAAATCGGAAAGGACACCATCCGGCATCACACGGCGTTTTGGCGGCTGTTGATCAGTGAGGGGCGTCGGGCGGAGGCGCTTGAGTTGGCGACCTCGGCCAACCTGGTGCCCACCAGCGCGTGGGATGCTTATCAGCTCGCGCGGGCGTTCACCCTGTTGGGCCGGTTGGACGCGGCCAACAAGCTGTTGCGCGGCTATTCGCGAAATATCGGTTGGATGGTGGAAAGCCTGTTGCTGCGGGCGGATATTTTGATGCGGCAGGCCGGCATCATTCCTGATCCCAATGTCAAGGTGATGGATCGGACGGGCACCGGCATCAATGAAGATCCCTTGAGTGAACTTTCCACTCTGGCTCTGACCATCCGGATGCAACCGGATGCCATGGATATCCTGGGAGGTTACAGTTATTACTTGGAGGGAATGGCGGAATGGTATCAGGGAGACCGGGAGGCGGCCGCCCGCGCTTTTGAAAAAGCCGCGGAGATTGGTTTTCGCGATCCCATGCTGGCGGTCAAGGTTTCCAAATCCCTGCTTGCCATTGGCGGAGCCGCCCGTTGGGTGGAGCCCATTTTGCTCAAATATCAAAAGGTGCTGGGGGAGAATGAGGATTATTTGACGCAGCTCGTCAAATGCGAGGCCCAGCTCAAGGATGACCGCTACCTCCTGGCGGCCACCAAGAAACTTTACGAACTCGATCCGACCGATCCCGGGCGAATCAACAACTATGCCGCCGCGCTCCTGATTGTCCGCGAGGATCCAGCCAAGGCGCTGACGCTTACCCTTCAGTTGCTGGAGCATTTTCCCAACCACGCCGATCTGAAAATCAACCACGCCGTGGCGTTGGTGTTGAATGGTCGTTTCGCGGACGCGCTCGAAGTGTTGTCCGGGGTCATTCCGGAAAACCTGGAACCTCCGGAAGCCACGCAGTATTACATCACGGCGTTTGAAGCGTATTGGAAACTGGGGCGGTTCAAGCGGGCCGAGGCCGCGTTGAAGAAGGTGGAGCGGGATTTGCTCTACCCGGCGCAGGTGGCGTGGTTGGACGATGTTCTGCCGCAGTTCCAAGCCGACATGGACGCCGCCAAACAACAATAAGCTCATCCGCTTTTTTCGATGGGCGGGCGTTTTGAAATCTCCATGAAATCCACGCAAATACTGGTTCTGAGCCTCATGCTGGGGAGCGCGTCGTTGGGGGCGGAACCCGGCGTGACTTATCATGGCGCTTCCGGCCCCGGACAGGGGAAGCGCATCGTTTTTCTGGCGGGCGACGAGGAATATCGTTCCGAGGAGGGGCTGCCCATGCTGGCGCAAATCCTGGCCGTCCGGCACGGCTTTGATTGCACGGTGCTGTTCTCGCTGAATCCCGACACCGGCGAGATTGATCCGAACAATCAAACGTATATGCCGGGCCTTGATTTGCTGGCCGACGCGGATTTGGTGGTGATGCTGCTGCGGTTCCGGGAATGGCCCGATCCCGAAATGAAGAAATTCGTGGACTACTACCTCAGCGGCAAACCCTTCGTGGCGCTGCGGACTTCCACCCACGCCTTTTCCTACAGCCGCAATCCCAAGAGCCCTTATGCCAAATTCAGCTTTCGCAGCAAGGAATGGCCGGGCGGCTTCGGCCAGCAGGTGCTGGGAGACACCTGGGTCAACCATCACGGCCATCACGGGTTCGAGAGCACCCGGGGCATCATCAACCCCGCGTTGAAGGATCATCCCATTTTGCGTGGCGTGAAGGACATCTGGTGCCCGAGCGACGTCTATGGGCTGGCGCATTATCCGAAGGACGCGCTGACCCTGGTGTATGGGCAGGTGCTGGCGGGCATGAAGCCCACCGATCCGCCGGTGGCCGGCCCCAAGAATGATCCGCTGACGCCGGTGGCGTGGATTCGCGAGCGGGCCAACGAAGCGGGCCGGACCAATCGCATCTTCACCACCACCATGGGGGCGGCGGTGGATTTGCAAAACGAGGGTCTGCGGCGGCTGGTCGTCAACGCCTGTTACTGGGCGGTGGGGTTGGAGCAACAAATCCCGCCCCGTTCCAACGTGGACTACGTCACGCCGTACCACCCCTCCATGTTCGGTTTCAACAAGTACCGGCACGGCATGAAACCCGCCGATTTCGCGCTGAAGCCCTGACCCGCTGCCGGTGAAGTCGCCGCCTCTGGTGGGACGCGCGATTTTTGCTCGTGTCCTCCGACCTGCCTGAAAGCGCCGCGCGGGCTTTTCCCCGGGAGATTTGGTCCGGCGGTCAGACGGGCGCCGACCGGGCGGCGCTGGATTGGGCCATCGCTCGCGGCATTCCGCATGGCGGCTGGTGTCCGCGGGGACGCCGGGCGGAGGACGGGCGGTTGCCGGCGCGTTACCGCTTGCGGGAAACGCCCGGCTTCGAATACGCGCAACGCACCATCTGGAACGTGCGCGACTCCGATGGCACGGTGATTTTTTCCCTGGCCGCCGAACTGACCGGCGGCTCGCAATTCACGGCGGAAGCGGCCCGGGAATGGGGCCGGCCCTGCCTGCATCTGCCGGCCCGGCTGGGGGAGGAGGAAGCCGTCCGGCGGCTGCGCCGCTTTCTGGAAACCCACCGCCTTCAGCGGCTCAACGTGGCCGGGCCCCGCGCCAGCAACGAACCCCTCGTTGGCGCATGGGTGCAAAAAGTGCTCTCGGGCGCGTGGCGTGCCCGGGAGCGGAAATAAACCGCCGCTGCTCCCCGCTTTATTCGAACTCCATCCGGTAGCTGATGACGTTGCCGGTGAACTTGGTTTCGATGCGGCAGTTGCTCTTGTTGAAGACCGCCTGCATGGGCTTGTTTTCCGTGAGCACCTCGGCGGTGAAGCCGCGGATGCCGTGCCGGCGCGCGATGCGGATGAGGTACTGCAGCAGGAACGTGCCCACGCCGCGGTTTTGCCATTCGTCCGCCACCACGAACGCCACTTCCGCCAGGTTGGTCTTGGGGTCGAGGTAGTAGCTGCCCACCGCGATCACTTCCTCCCCGTAGGCCTCCGGCAGGGTGCCCACGATGGTCACGTCGTTGCGGTGGTCAATGTACACGAAGTCCTGAATCTGCTTGCGCGGGATGATCTTCGTGAAGCTCATGAACCGGTAGTAGATGGTCTGCTGGCTGAGCTTGTAGAAGAGGTCGCGCATGCGCGGCTCGTCGGTGGGATGGATGGGGCGGAAGTTGATCTGGGTGCCGTCGCTGGTGACGAACGTCGTGCGCAGCTCCTTCGGGCCGACCTGGATCTTGCCCTCCATGTCCGCCATCGAGGCGGAGAGGTATTTGGCCTCGATGGCCTCGCGCAGGAGCTGGGCGCGGAACTTGGGATGCGCCACGGAGATCAGCGCCAGCGCGCGTTCCTGGACGCTCTTGCCGTGCAGATAGGCCACGCCGTATTCGGTCACCACGTAATGCACGCCGGCCCGGGTGGTCACCACGCCGGCGCCCGGGCTGAGGCGGGTGACGATGCGCGAAACCTCGCCGCCTTTCGCGGTGGAGGGCATGGCGATGACGGCCTTGCCGCGGTGCGCCTTGGCGGCGCCCCGGTTGAAGTCCACCTGGCCGCCCACGCCCGAGAAGAACTTCGAGCCGAGCGAGTCGGCGCACACCTGGCCGGTCAGGTCAATTTCCAGCGCCACGTTCACCGCCACCATCTTGTGCTGCTGGCGGATGATGTAGGGATCGTTCACGTACTCCGTGGGCCGGAAGGCGAACAGCGGATTGTCGTGGATGTATTCGTACAGGCGCTTGGTGCCGAGGCAGAAGCTGGTGACCACCTTGCCCCGGTCCATGGTCTTGCGGGCGCCGTTGACCGCGCCGCATTCAATGAGGTCCACGATGCGGTCGGAAATCATCTCGGTGTGAATGCCGATGTCCTTCTTGTCCTTGAGATATCCCAGCAGGGCCTGCGGGATGCGCCCGATGCCCACCTCGACGGTGCTGCCGTCCTCGACCAGCGAGGCGATGTTTTCGGCGATCTGGGCGGTCTCCTCTGAAAGCTCCATCGGCGGCACCTCGATCAGCGGTTCGTCCACCGGCACCAGCAGGTCCATGTCGTACACGTGCAGGAGCGAATCGCCGTGGGTGCGGGGCATGTTCGGGTTCACCTGGGCGATCACCAGCGAGGCGTTTTCCGCGGCGCTGCGCACCACGTCCACGGAAACCCCCAGGCTGCACATGCCGCGCTCATCCGGCGGCGAGACGTGGATGAGGGCCACGTCCAGCGGCAGCTCGCCGGAATCAAACAGCCGCGGCAGATCGGACAAATGGATGGGGGTGTAATCGCCCAGACCTTCCTGGATGATGTCCCGCACGTTCTCCGCGATGAAGAAGCTGTTGATGCGGAAATAGCGCGCCATTTCCTCGTGGGCGTAGGGGGCGTCGCCGAAGGTCAGCAGGTGGATGATCTCGGTGTCCGGCAATTCGGTGGCCCGCTGGGTCAGGGCCTTGACGAGCTGCAACGGCTCGGCGCAACCGGTGCCGATGAAGATGCGTTGGCCGGGCCGGATTTTCCGGGCGGCCTCCTCGGCGGTGACGATGGAGGACTTGTATTTTTCCTGCCAGTTCGCGTCGTAGCTGGATTTCATGGGGCGTTACTTCGTGGGGAGTGAAAGGGTCATGCGGGCGTCGGCCACGTAGGCTTCGGTGCCGACGGGTCCGACGATGAAGGGGTTGATGTCCAGCTCCTTGATTTCCTTGTAATCGGTGGCGAGCTGGGAAATGCGTTGCAGGGCGGTGGCGATTTCCATCAGGTCCACCGGCGCCTGGCCGCGGGCGCCCTTCAGGAGGGCGTAGGAGCGGGTGCCCATGAGCATCTGCATCGCCTCGTCCCGGGTGATGGGCGCGAGGTGGAAGGTCACGTCTTTCATGACCTCGACGAAGATGCCGCCCAGACCGAACATCAGCATCGGCCCGAACTGCGGATCGCGGGTCATGCCCAGAATGACCTCCCGCCCGCGGTGGCCCATCTGCTCGACGTACGCCCCCCGGATGTAGGCGTTGGGGGCCTTGCGCTGCACCCGCAGCATCATCAGGTCGTAGGCGTCCCGCACCTGCTCGGCGTTGGCCAGGTTGACCCGCACGCCGCCGAAGTCGGATTTGTGGATGATGTCCGGCGAGGAAATCTTCAGCACCACCGGATAGCCGATGCGGTTGGCGATCTCGACCGCCTCGTTGGCGCTGGCGGCCAGTTTGCCGTTGAGGACCTTGAAATCGTAGGCCTTGAGGATTTCCTTGCCCTCGACCTCGCCCACCTGGGAAATCTCGCTTCGGATGTGCCAGTGCAACACCCGGTCCACCCGGCGGCGGTTCACCGGGAAGCGGGTGACGATGCGCGTGGGGCGCTGCCGCCAGGCGGCATAATCCCACATCGCCTTGAGGGCGGCCACCGCCCGGTCCGGCGCGGGATAATTCGGGATGCCCAGCTCCATGAGCTTCTCCTTGGCGGCGGCCACCTCCTCGCCGCCCATGAAGGCGGTGAGCAGCGGCTTCTGTCCCTGGTGGACGGCGGCCAGTTTTTCGGCCAGTTCGAGCGGCCGGGTCATGTTTTGCGGCGTGGCCACCACGATGATGGCGTCCACGTTCTCGTCTTCCTGCAGCACCTCGAACGCCCGGAGGTAACGCTCGGGCTCGGCGTCACCGATCACATCCACCGGATTGCCCAACGCGGCGGTGGGCGGCAGGTGGGGCTTGATCTTTTCCCGGGTGGCCTCCGAGATGGGCACCATGTCGAGCCCTTCCGATTCGGCGGCATCCGCCGCCATGATGCCGGGCCCGCCGGCGTTGGTGATGACCGCCACCCGCTTGCCCTTGGGCAGCGGCTGGGTGGCGAACGCCAGGGCGTAATCGAACAACGCCTCGAAATTCTCCGCCCGCACCACGCCCGAACGCCGGAACGCCGCGCCGTAGGCCATGTCCTGTCCGGCCAGACTGCCGGTGTGCGACGAAGCGGCCTTGGCGCCGGCCTGGGTGACGCCCACCTTGAGGATGACCACCGGCTTGACGGAGGCGGCCTCCTCGGCCACGCGCAGGAACTTGTTGCCCTCCTTGATGCTCTCCAGGTAGCCGGCGATGACGCGGGTCTCTTTGTCCTCCGCCAGCGCCTGGAGGAAATCCACCTCGTTCAGGTCGGCCTTGTTGCCGAACGAAATCACCTTGCCCAGGCCGAGCTTCTGGCTGGCGGCCCAGTCCAGAATGGCCACGCAGAGCGCGCCCGACTGGGAAATCACCGAGATGTGTCCCGGCGGCGGAACGGTCGGCGCGAAGGTGGCGTTCATGTGGTGGTGGGTGTTGAGCACCCCCAGGCAGTTGGGCCCCATCATGCGCACGCCGTTCTCGCGACAGAGCTTCACCAGCTCGGCCTCGGCTTCCGCGCCCTTCTCGCCCACTTCCTTGAAGCCCGCCGTGATGACCACGATCGTTTTCGCCCCGGCCTGGATGGAGCTTTCGATCGCGCTCTTCACGTACTTGCCCCCCACGACGATGATGCTCAGGTCAATCTTGCCGTCGTAATCGTCGAGGCTCTTGTAGCATTTGACGCCGAGGATTTCGTCGGCGGTCAGGTTGATGGGCACGATGGTGCCCTTGAATCCGCCCTTGGTCAGGTTGTCCATGAAGGCGTAACCGACCTTTTCGGGATTCGTGGAGGCGCCCACCACCGCCACCGTTTTGGGATAAAGCAGGGACTCAAGCATGGTCTGTCTCTCGCAAAGTTCCGCTCAGGGTGCCGGAAAGGGACACCGAAAACCAGTCAAAGCCGGGCCTCCCGAGCGGGTCAGTAAGGGAAGCGTCCGCGCCTGGCCCGCAGGCGAGGTCCGCCAACCGCGTTATTCTAGGACGGCTTCGCGGAGGCGGCTGTTCGGGAATTGCTCAAATTCGAGCATTTTTTGACGTGCGCGCCCGCGCCCGCCTCCGGTTTGCGGGCCGGGCGTCCCCGGGCGGGCCGGGGAGGGGCAGCGGTTTCAGGACCGCCCGCGTCGTCGCCACAGCGCCATCAGTCCCAGAAGTCCGGCCGTTGCCAGCGCGTAATCCCGGGGCTCGGGAATCACGCTGAGAATCCAGTCCTGATAGGAGGAAATCCGGGTGGAGTAGAAATGGCTGGGGATGTCCGTGGATTGGTCAGTGATGTACGTCCACTTGTTTTGGTTGCCGAGGTACAAGCCGCCTTCGTCGAAGATCGCGGCGTTGAAGCCGGTGTCGCTGCCACCACTGTAGCTCCATTTGCCATCCACCGCGTAATTGATCCCGGCCAGTTTCCACGTCAGGTCACTGTCCTGGAGAAACACCGCGCCGCCCGAATCCCCCACCGTCAAATGGGCTTCATTGGCCCCGGCCCCGGCATTGAACTCCGCCGCCAGGCATTCGCTGCTGTTGACCGTGTTGATGCCGCTGACCACGTTTTCCCCCCAGCGCTGAACGTGATCCGCGCTGCCCTGCTGCCATCCTTTGAGATCCGTGCCCACCTTCACTTCGGCGCCCCGCTGGGTGCCCCGGCCGATCACCACCAGGGATTTCCCGACTTCATCCGTCTTGAGGTAGAGCGGCGCCCAGGCCGGCAGGGGTTCCGCTACCTGCCAGATCGTCAGGTCCACCCCTCCGGGCGCGTCGTAGGCGACGAGAGGCGTATAAGTGCCGCCGCGGTAATAGAACCGGTAGGCGGTCGTCCCCTTTACGTGTTTGGCGGTGATGAAAAAATGCGGCGCGATCGCCGTGCCCAGATAGCCGCCCCACCGGCCCTCGTAATCCCAGGCCGTCTCCGCGATCGTCCCCGAGGCGGAGGTGTTGTAAGCCGTGTCTCCCGTGGAATAGAACAGCACCGCCCGGGCGGAAAACTCCCCGCTCCCCAGCAGAAAGGCGGCCATCCCCAACGCGCGCAAAACGCCCCTCCGCCCTCTGCGGTACGCCTTTGCGCCGGTGCTTCGTCCCGCTTCCTTTCTTCGCGAATGACTGCTCATGGTCGCTGCGTGCTTTGGTTGCCTGAACTTCAGCATAAGGGACAATCCCGCGCACGTCCACCGCCGGTTTTGTTTTTCTGGCGGCAACTCGAATTCGGCGGCAAGTTGCCGGGCATACCGGAGAAACCGGGAGCGACGCCATTGGGCGGCCCGCAAGGTCGCGGCTCTACGGACCCGGCGCGGAAGCATCCTTGATCGCCGCGAACGCCGGACTCGGGGAACGGGAGCGGTGATGCGGGAGGCAGTTGAGATGCCGCCACGTCATCTCGTTGAAGTCATGAGCCTTGCATCGGTTCGCGCGTGCCCATGCGCTCGGCCCCGCGGCTCAAGTCCGCAGGCTGGAAGCCGGCGCTACGGGTGGCGCACGCGCCCCTTGTTTCCCCGCGAGCGATTTCCGCGGCCGTTCCGATCCCGCCCCCTCATGATCTGTCGGGAAACGCCGGGGTGGGGAACCCGGCCTGCAGGGGCGCCACTCGTTCCCCCGGGCGTTGCCGGGGCTGACGGGTGTTGCGCCTTCGCCACGGAGAAGTTTCGAATTCCGGGATTCGGATTTCGGATTTCCTTCGCCCTCCGGCCTTCGGTTCTTCGGAATTCCCCCGGCCCGCTTTCCGGCGGGCATCATTCAACAGGGGAAAATTTGCACTCCAACGGAAAAGGGCAAAATCAAACTCGAAACGGCATAATTTCAGATTGTCCGCCGGCATGGCACGGGGCGTGCTGCTCAAGGGGGCCATGAGACAACCAGCGGCAAAGCGACGGAAGCAGCCGGAAAACGGCCCGGCTCCGCGCGTGAGCCTGCCCGTGCGGTTTCATTTTGGCGAGAGCGGCCCGGTGCTGCTAACCTTGAACCCGACGCCGTCGGAGTTCCGGGAGCGGCCGCGGCCTCGGTTTCGAGTGCTGGTGCGGACGACCTGGCCGGCGGCCGGCAACCAGTCCTGACCACGAAACCGACATGCCACAGGCCATCATGGATCCCGAGGAGGTCCGGCGCTTCGCCGAGGAGCTGAAGCGTTTCAACGTGGACCTCCAAAACCGCATGACCCTGCTCCACGCCCGCTTCACCGCCTTGGGCGAGACGTGGCAGGATCAGGAGCATCTCAAGTTCGCCGAGGAGTTCAAACAGACGATGAAGGCGTTGAAGCGGTTCGTGGACGTGGCGAACCAGCACGCGCCGTTCCTCCTGCGCAAGGCCCGCCGCATCGAGGAGTATCTCGAACAGCGCTGAATCCGCATGGCCGCGCGCGCAAAGGTCCGCTCCATCGAGGCGCTGGAGGCGTTTCGCAACAGCCTGATCCGCTACTTGGAAAAGGCGTCCGCCGCGCTCGACGAGGTCAACGAGGAGGTGGTCCGCACCAAGCAATGGTTGCAGCACGACTGCCCGGCGCACTGGCGGCGCGAGGCGGCCCGGCGCGAACGGGTGTTGCAACAGCGGGAGCAGGAGCTGTTCAGCGCCCGGTTGTCCGATTTGCAGGACGACACCGCCGCGCAGCAGATGGCCGTGGCCAGGGCGCGCCGGGCGTTGGAGGAGGCGGAGGCGAAGCTCCGCTGCGCGCGCGGGTGGAGCCGGCGCTACGAAAGCCGGGTCGAGCCGCTGGCGCGGCGGGTGGATCAACTGCGCCATCTGCTGGCGCGGGACATGGCCCGGGCGGTGCAGCAGTTGAGCCACGCCATCCGCACGCTCGAAACCTACGCGGAGGTGGGCCGTCCGGCGGCGCCTTCCGGAGAGAGCCGCCCGCCGGCCGCGAACCCGTCCGGGGAAGCAACCTCGGCGGAAGGCGGTTCCGCCGCGAACGGGGAGGGCGCATGCGATTGAGCGGCAGTCGCGCCCGCCTGATGGCGTTGACCCGGGAACTGGCCCGGCGCTGGGAAAGCACCCGCGTCGCCTGGGACGATGACAAGGCGCGCGAATTCGAGGAAACTTACTTGAACGAGCTGGTGAACGAGGTCAACCGGGTGGTGGTGGACATCGAGAACCTGGATCGTTTGTTGAGCCAAATTCATGCCGACTGTGAATGAACTGCCGGATGCCGCCCGCGTGGCGGCCTTGCTGACCGAGCTGCGGGAGCGCGTGCGCGATCTCACGGCGCGGGAGCGGCGGTTGCGCGAGACCTTCGCGGAGGAAACGCGGCGTCTGGAGCGGCGCGAACAAAGCGCCCGCCAACGGCGCGAGCAGGAGGCCGCGGAGGCCCGGCGCGCGGCGGAAGCGGAGGAGGCGGAAGCGCGGTCGGCGCTCGAAACCCGCATTGCCCGGCGCGCGGAACGCCTCGAACAGGCGGCGGAGCGGGCGCGCCAGTTTCGCGAGCAGCAGGTCGAGGACGAAGCGGGCCGGGTGCGCTACCAGGTGCAACGCGACCAGTTGCGCAACAGCCGCGATCACGAGCGGGCGCTCAAGGAGGCCGAGGAACGGCACGAGGCGTTCCTGAGCGAGCTGGGCGCGGAGGAGCACGTGCTGGCCACCCTGGAAGCCCGCGCGGCGGACGCGCTGGCCGGTTACGGCGGGCTGGCGCGTCGCTTGCGGAAACCGGTGGAGAGCGATCCGCCCCGGCTGGCGGAGGATCCCCTCCAGCAACTGGACGAGCTGCGGGCCGAACTGGCGCAGGCGGACCGGCATTTGACCCGGGTGCGCCGCTGCGTCCTGCCCCAAGTGTTTCGCTATTTTCCGCTCTGGCTGCCGACGCTCCTGCTGGTGGCCGGTCACGCGGTGGCGGTGTACGTCCTGCCGCAAATGGGCCGGCCCGGCATGTCGCTGGAGCGGGCGGCGGTCTCGCTGGCCGCCTCGCTGGGCGTGCTGTTGCTGATCTGGCTGCTCGGGCGCGTGCTGGCCGGCCCGCCCGCGCGGGCGCTGGCGGCGGCGTTGAACCGGGCCCGCCGGCAATACGCCGCCATCGCCGAAGCGACGCAGGAACGCCATGCGGCGGCCTTGGCGCGCATCGAGGAGCAGTACGCCACCACCGCCGCCGCGCTGGAGGCCCGGTGGGCCGCCGCCCGGGAACGGGCGGAGGAGCAGCGCGCCCGCTGGCGGCAAAAACTGGACGCCCAGCTCGCCCGGGCGCGCCAGCGTCACGCCCGCCTGGCCGCCCGCTGGCGCGAAGCCCGGGAAGCCGCCGCCCAACGCCGGCTGGCCGCGCTGGAAACCGAAACCGCCGCCGCCCGGCAAGCGAGCGAGGCGGAGTTCGCCGCCCGCCGGAAGGAGCTGCAAACGGCCCACGACGAGGGCCTCCAGGCGGTGGAACGGGAATGGCGCGAGCAGGTGCGCCCGCTGCTGGCCGCCCTGACCGCCGCCCGGCCGGCGGCCGCCCGGATTTGTCCGCCGTGGGACGCGCCGTTCTGGCGCGACTGGTCGCCCGCGACCGAGTTCGCCGGCCGGGTGCCGTGGGGGACGGTGACGGTGGATTTGCCGCGCCTGACGGGCGGTCTGCCGGAAGAACGACGGGAAGCGCTGGCCGCGCCGGAACGGTTCGACGTGCCGTTGTTGCTGGGCTTCCCCCAATGCGGCTCGGTGCTGTTCGAGACCGGCCCCACCGGCCGGGAAGCGGCGGTGGCGGCCCTGAACAATTTGATCCTGCGACTGCTGGCGTTGATTCCGCCGGGCAAACTGGATTTCACCCTCGTGGATCCGGTCGAGCTGGGGCAGAGCTTCGCCGGCTTCATGCACCTGACGGATTACGAGGAACAGCTCATCAACGGACGCATCTGGACCCAGACCGGCCAGATCGAGGACCGGCTGGCGGACCTGAACGGCCACGTCGAAAAGGTCACCCAGATGTACCTGCGCAACGATTACGCGAGCATCGTGGATTACAACCGCCGGGCCGGGCGGATGGCGGAGAAATACCGCTTCCTCGTGGTGGCGGATTTTCCGCACGGCTTCAGCGAGCTGGCGGCGCGGCGGCTGTTGAGCATCCTGGCCAGCGGACCGCGGTGCGGGGTGTACGTGCTCCTGCACCGGGACCGGCGGCAGCCGTTGCCGGTCGAGATGAACGAGGCCGACCTGCGCCAGGGCGGCGTGGAATTGCGCGCCGGGCCGGACGGTTTCCGGCTGGGGGGCGCGCCGGAGGAGGGCACGACGGTGACGCTCGACGCGCCGCCGGCGCGGGATTTCGCGACCGATTTGCTCCACCGCATCGGACGCGCCAGCGTGGACGCCGGGCGGGTGGAAGTGCCGTTTGCGGAGGTCGCGCCGGCGGAGGACGCCCTGTGGAGCGCCACGGCGGTCGAGGAACTGCGGGTGCCGATCGGCGTGACCGGCGCCACCAAACGGCAGGAGCTGGCCCTCGGACGCGGCACCCGGCAGCACGTGCTGGTGGCGGGCAAGACCGGCTCGGGCAAGTCCAACCTCTTCCACGTCATGATCACCAACCTGGCCCTCTGGCACGGGCCGGATCAGGTCGAGTTTTACCTCGTGGACTTCAAGAAGGGGGTCGAGTTCAAATGCTACGCCACCCACCGGCTGCCGCACGCCCGGGTGGTGGCCATCGAGAGCGACCGCGAATTCGGCCTGAGCGTGCTGCGCCGGGTGGACGAGGAACTGCGCCGGCGCGGCGAATTGTTCCGGACCCTGCAAGTGCAGGACCTGGCCGGCTACCACCGCGCCCTCGCGGCCACCGACACTCCCGCGGCCGCCGGGGCAACGAAGCGGGCCGTCCCACGCGAACCGCTGCCCCGCACGCTGCTGCTGATTGACGAGTTTCAGGAATTCTTCACCGAAGACGACCGCATCGCGCAGAACGCCGCGCTCCTGCTGGATCGCATCGTCCGGCAGGGCCGCGCCTTCGGCATCCACGTGGTGCTCGGGTCGCAGACCCTGGGCGGCGCCTACACCCTCGCCCGGAGCACGCTGGGCCAGATGGTGGTGCGGGTGGCCCTCCAGTGCAACGAGGCGGACGCCTACCTCATCATGGACGAGGACAATCCCGCGCCCCGGCTGCTCTCGCGCCCCGGCGAGGCGATTTACAACGACGCGGCGGGCATGATCGAGGGCAACAGCCCGTTTCAAGTCGTCTGGCTGGACGAGCAAACCCGCGACCGCTGCCTCGAACAAATACGCCGCCGGGCGGAACAAGCCGCCCCGAAGGACCGCCCCCGGCCCGCCGGGCCGGTGGTGTTCGAGGGGAACGCCCCCGCCGACGTGGCGGAAAACGCCCCCCTCCGGGCCGCCCTGGCCCAACCGCCCGCGCAACGGCCCGTCGCGCCCCGGGCGTGGCTGGGCGCGCCCAACGCCATCAAGGGGCCCACCGCCGCCGTCTTCGCCCGGCAGAGCGGACGTCACCTGCTGCTGGTCGGCCAGCGGGACGAATCCATCCTGGCCCTGCTGGGTGTCTCCCTCATTTCCCTCGCCGCCCAGCATCCCGTGGACGATGCCCGCTTCGTGATCTTCAGCCGGATGCCGGGCGATTCGCCGGAGTGGCGTTTCCTCGAACAAGTGACCGCCGCCGTCCCGCAGGAAACGCGATTGGCGCGCGGCCCGGAGGTGAACGCCGCGCTGACCGAGCTGGCCGCCGAGCTGGACCGCCGGAGCGGCGACGCCGAAGCGGCGGAGACCGCGCCCGCCGTGTACGTCTTCCTGCACGAGCTGCCCAAATTCAAGGAGCTGCGCCCGGAGGACGAATTCAGCTTCTCGCTCGACGACGCCGGATCGAGCCCCAGTCCGGCGGGCCAGTTTCAACGCCTGATCCAGGAAGGCGCGGCGCTGGGGGTGCACCTGATTTGCACCTGCGACTCCGGCAACAGCCTCGCCCGCCACCTCAATCGCAAGGCGCTGGGCGAGTTCGATCTGCGGGTGGTGTTCCAGATGAGCGCCAACGACTCGGCCATGCTGATTGACTCCCCCCGGGCGAATCAACTGGGCCTGCACCGCGCCCTCTTCCACGACGGCCAGCAGGGCATCCTCGAAACCTTCCGTCCCTACGCCCTGCCCACCCCCGCCTGGCTGGAAGCCGCCGCCCGCCACCTCCACGCCCGCCGCGCGTGATGGGGAACTGACGCCATTTCAAGTTTGATTTTGCCCCTTTCCCGTTGGAGGAAGAGCCTTCCCTGAAAACCGCCCCAAAAAACACGGATCCGAAACCGGTCCGCGCCCTCCAACGCCGGTGGATTTCCTCCTGTAGGCCGGCCGTCCCGGCAGGCGTCGGGGGGCTTCGGTGGTGGTGGAGCGGGGTGAGGCGTAAATCCGGGCTTGACCCTTCGGGGGGCGGTTTTTGATAGGGTGCGGGCCATGTCGTTCGCCTCGCTGACCTTTTTCCTGTTCCTGCCGCTGGTGTTCGCGGCGCATTGGGCGGGCCGGGGA
>CAZRPT010000146.1:0-11070 GCA_964601985.1 uncultured Verrucomicrobiota bacterium | reverse complement strand
AGCGCCGTTTTACACCCTCGGCCCGCTGGTCACCGACATCGCCCCCGGCTACGACCACTTCACCAGCGGCATCGGCGCGGCCCTCATCGGCTGGTACGGCTGCGCCATGCTCTGCTACGTCACCCCCAAGGAACACCTCGGTCTGCCGGACCGGAAGGACGTGAAGGACGGCGTCATCGCCTACAAGATCGCCGCCCACGCCGCCGACCTGGCCAAGGGCCATCCCGGCGCGCAATACCGCGACAATGCCCTCAGCAAGGCCCGGTTCGAATTCCGCTGGGAGGACCACTTCAACCTGAGCCTCGATCCCGAAACCGCCCGCGCCTACCACGACGAAACCCTCCCCCAAGACGGCGCCAAGGTGGCCCACTTCTGCTCCATGTGCGGCCCCCACTTCTGCTCCATGAAAATCACCGAAGACGTCCGCCAATACGCCCGCGCCCACGGCCTGGACGAGCAAACCGCGCTCCAAAAGGGCTTGGAGGAAAAGGCCCGCGAGTTCGTGGAAAAAGGGGCGGAAGTTTACCCGCGGAAACAAGAGCCTGTTTGAAAATGATGGAGAGGAGACAAACCCGAGGGGCCGGGGCCCGAAGGAAATCCGAATCCCGAAATCCGAAATCCGAAAGAGAAGCGCTCGCGTGTCGGTAGCGCAGACTTCCAGTCTGCTGTTGCGCCGGCTTCCAGCCGGCCATGCGGGCGAAAAAGAGCGGCCGCCGTGTAACGGGGAAAGCTTGGCCGACTGGAAGTCAGCGCTACGGGGAAAACGGCCCTCCTTTTCGGATTTCGAGATTTGGGATTCGGAGTTCCTGGAAAGTGGCCGCAACGGGTGTCATTCATCCGACGCCGAAGCGGCGGGCAGGGTGACGGAGACTTCGGCGCTGAAGACGAGATCGGGATCGCCGCGTTCGCGCAGGGTGCGTTCCAACGTGGTCACGGTGCGGGGAACGCGTCCGTGGAAGAGGGTTTTCCCGCCCGCCCGGAGGGTGACCGGCTGATCCAGATCCAGCAGGGCGTCGTTCAGCAGCACCATCACCCGGCGGACCTTTTTCCCGCGCAACGTGATCTCCTGGCCGTGGCGTTCAGCCACGAGATCCTGACCGGCGCGGGCTTCTTCGCGCGGCACGGCCAGCCAGTAAAGGCGGGTGTGCACCACGTCGTCCTGATGCCACACCACCCGGTCGGGCAGCGGGTGGCGCGTGAATTGCTCCATCCACGGAATGGCCCGCCGGTCCTGGAGGTCCATCCAATGCCCTTTTCCGGGATAAATCTTGAGAAAATGGCGGTATCCGCCGGGATCCGCCCGGTGGAGGGCATCGAGTTTGCGGCCCCACCCGGCGGCGACTTCGTTGCGATGAAAAGCGCGATCGAGCGCGCCGACCTGAATGGCGAAGGGCACGTTGCGCAATCCGAGGGGCGAGGCGTCGTTGGGGTGGCCGGCCATCATGGCGGCCGCCGCCCAGCGGTCCGCCATGCGGGGCGCCAGTTGATACACCCCGTCGCCGCCCGCCGAGTAGCCGAGCAGATAGACGCGGTTGGGATTGACGTTTGAAAGCACGATCAGATTTTCAATCAGCCGGTCGAAGAACGCGTCAATGTGCGCCTGATGCCACAGGTTCCACGCGTCGGTGGGCGCGCGGGGCGCCACGTACAGCCCTTCCCGGGGGCGGTAGGCCAGCCCCAGCCGGACCTGGTTGCGCCATTGGGATTCATTGACCGCGTGGGGCGCGCCGCCCCCGCCATGCAGGGAAAGAAACAGGCTGCGGGGCTTGGGTCCCGGCGGTTTGCCCGGCGGAAAGCTCAGCGTCTCGAACTTCATCCGCCGCCCGTCCAACTCGATCACCCGGGCCCGCATCTCCGCCGCGCGCGTTTCGCGGATGAACTTCGCGTGATCGGCCCACAGCAGCGACCGGGCGTTTTTCGCCTGCTCGCGCGTAAGCGGAAGAGCGGCGAAGGGCTGCCCGTCCAGCGCCGGACGCTCCGCGCGGGGGCGGGCCAGCCAGTCCCGCAAACCCGCGAGCGGGTCGTCCGCCGGAGCGGATTCCCGCGCCAGCGCGCCCACCGCGCCCAGAAGGAGGAGCCCTCCCCGCGCGAGGCGGAAAAGGCGTCCCCGCCATCGCGCGCTTCCGCCGCCGAAGCGGGACGCGCCCTCCCCGCCTTGCGCCCCGGCCTCGGAACGCCGGCGGACGCGAAGCGAAAAACCGGACACGGCCTGCCTCCGGGCGCCCCCTCTTCTCCGGCGCCTGCCCCTCGCCCCGGACAAAACAGCAAAAACGCGGAAGTTTTCTGACTCGTCACGCATGCCGCCCCACCCTGCCAAATTGTCGTGCCGTTTTGCAATCCGGCGCGCCGCCCCGTTTCGTTTTTCCCGGCCTCGCCGCCGTTTCCGCGCGCCGGGCGATGCTTGACATCGGAGACCGGGGCGCAATGATGGGGTTGGTGGCTATGGCAGAGGACAGACGCAAAAAACTCACCCCCAGCGAGGCGCGGAACCTGGACATCGAAATCAAGTTCCTGGCCGGCCTCACGCGCCGGGATCCGGAGTACGTCGAGGCGCTGGAGCTGCTGGGCGAGGCCTACACCCGGCGCGGGCGCTACCCGGAAGGCCTCGCCGTGGACCTGCGGCTGGCGGCCCTGAAGCCGGACAGCGCGCTCGTTCATTACAACCTGGCGTGCAGCTACTCGCTGACGGACCAGCCCGAGGCGGCCTACGAAGCCCTGAACCGGGCGGTGGACCTCGGCTACCGGGATTTTCAATACCTGGCCCGCGATCCGGATCTGGCGGACTTCCGCCGGCACCCGCTGTACCGCAAATTGCAAAAGCGGCTCCGCTCGCTGCAAGAACCGGTCTGCTGAGCCTCCCCGTTTCGCCCCGCCCCTCTCATGCGCGTCCACCATCGAGGCCGTTCGCGTCATTACCGGACGGTCGCCTTCGACGCCCGCCGCAACGAAGTTCGCCTGATCGAACAACGCCTCCTGCCGCACGCGTTCAAGGTGGTCGCCACGCCGGATTACCGGGCCACGGCGGCGGCCATTCGCGACATGGTGGTGCGGGGCGCGGGCGCCATCGGGGCCACGGCGGCCTACGGGCTGGCCCAGGGCGCGCGGGCCTTTCGGGGCCGGGGCATGGCCGCCTTCACCCGGCACGTCGAGCGGGTCTGTCGCGTCCTTCGCGACGCCCGCCCCACGGCGGTGGACCCGGTCAACGCGATGAATCAGGTCCGCGCCCGGATGGCCGCCGGCGCCACCGTGGCCGAGCAGCAAACCCTCGCGCTGGAGGCCGCCGCCGCGTTCGCCGACGAGGACGTGGCCCACTGCGAAGCCATCGGGCGCCACGGCGCGCCGTTGATCCGGGAAGGCATGCGGGTGCTGACCCACTGCAACGCCGGCTGGCTGGCGTTTGTGGACGTCGGTTCCGCCACCGCGCCGTTGTACGCCGCGCAGGCGGCGGGGCGGCGGTTTCACGTCTTTTGCGACGAAACCCGCCCGCGTTGCCAGGGGGCCGGGCTCACCGCATGGGAGCTGGCGCAGCAGGGCATTGCCCACGACGTCATCGCCGACAACGCGGCGGGACACCTGATGCAGCGGGGCGAGATTGATCTGGTCATCGTGGGCGCCGACCGGGTGCTGGGCCGGACCGGCGAGGTGGCCAACAAGATCGGCACCTACACCAAGGCGGTGCTGGCGGCCCATCACCGGATTCCGTTCTACGTGGCCATCCCGCTCTCGACGATTGACTGGACCCTGCGGCGCGGCGCGGAGATCCCCATCGAGGAACGCGACGGCGCGGAGGTCCTGGGCGCGTGGGGACGGGCGCGCGGCGCGGCGGTCCGCCAGTACGTCCGCATCGCGAACCCCACCAGCACCGCCCGCAACCCCGGTTTCGACGTCACCCCCGCCCGCCTCATCACCGGCCTCATCACCCCCGCCGGCATCTTCAAGCCCCGCGAATTGTGGCGGCGCCGACGGGAACTGGGAAACCCGGCGTAAATCCCGAAACCCGGAAAATCACGCTCCCACAGCCGCCGGGGTTCGCGGCAACGTTCCCTTCTCCTCATGCCGCCCCGGCGTCTTTTTTCATGAGGTGGCTTACGAGAATGCCCCGCAAAAGTCGCTGGACAGACGGGGGAAAAAATCTACAGTAGGCGCTGAGTTGGATGTGTGTCCGCGCGGCGCGGCGGAGGGCGGTCTCCCGGATCGCCGCGCGGGGTTTTGGCAATTGAAAACGGAACAGGTATGCCTTTGTACGAATATCGTTGTGAGCGTTGTGGCCGGGTGATGGAGTTTCTGGAGCCGGTGAACGCGGGCGAGCGGGAGCACGTGTGCGAGCATTGCGGTTCCCGCAAGATGCGCAAGGAGATGTCCGCGTTCTCCTCGGGCTCGTCTGATTTCGGCGGAAGCGGCGGCGGGTTCAGCCGTCCCTTCACGTGAGGCCCGCGCGGTTGTTAGCCAGTTGGGCTGACTTTCAGTAAAAGCTCCGTCCGGGGACGCGTCCGGGGACGCGAAGGGGGTGGCGTGGCGCAAGCGGAAGGCTTGATCCGCCCCGAAGCCGGGTGGCGGCGCGGGTGGCGGATTCTTTTCTCCCCCCCCCAAGAAAACTCATCGCCGGGGCGTGAACTCCGGCGATGAGGAGTTTTGCGTTCGCGAACGGAACGCGGTTTCGCGCGGGTGGCGCGTCAGCAGCCTTCGCGGTGTTTCTTGCGGGAGCGTCGGGGCACGGCCGCGCCCGCGGGGCTGCCGGGGGCCTTGATTTCGGGCAGGGCCGCCGGGCCGCCGCCGCTGGTGGCGCCCCGCGGCTTGCCGCCGAAGAATTTGGCCACCTCGGCCCGTTTGTTGAATTCGGCCAGTTGCTCCGGCGTGGCCGGTTCCGGTTTGGCGGGGAAGAGGACTTCTTCGCGCCAAGCTTGGAGGCCGCCTTTCAACACGTGCACCGACGGGAACCCCATCGCCTTGAGCAGGAACCACGCCTGGGCGGAAAGCAGGTCGCGGTCGGAATAGACGAGGATCTTTTCGTTGTGCGCCGCCAGGTCGGAATCGAGGGCCGCCAAGGGGACGTTTTGCGCGCCGGGGATGTGATACTTGGCAAACGCCTCCGGGGCGCGCACGTCCACGAGCAGGCAGTCCATCTCGCCCTTGACCAGCCAGTCGGCCAGGTCGCGCACCCGCACCTGTTGGGCGTCGCTGGCGGCGGACAGGGCGAGGGCCTTGGCGTCCACGGTGACGCGGGCGCCGCGGTAGGGATTGCCGCCCACGGCGGCGAGCGCGCCCAGCGCCACGAGGACCACCATCAGCTTGCGCACGGGCGTAAAGCGGGCGGGCGGGCCCAACAAGGCGGGCGGCACGGGCGGGCGGTTGCCGGAGAGCTTCGCCTCCACCCATTCGGCGCCGGCGAACATGCCCAGCGCCATGATCACCACCGCCAGCACCAGCACTCCGTAGGGGATGTGGAACAATTGCGGCAGGGTGACCTGGCCCATGGCGGTGGTCCGGGTGAAGTCGCTGATGGCCGGGTAGATTTCCCCGTAGAACACGATGCCCGCCACCAAACCGGCCACGTACACCATGCCGTCCAAACGCCCGGTGGCGGAGGAGACCACCGAGGTGCCGGGACAGTAGCCGCCAATGACGAATCCCGCTCCCAGCAGGAGGCCGCCCAGGATCTGCGGCGCCAGAAAGGTGGGGGTCAGATAGACGAGGGACAAATCCATCCACCCCAGCCGGGCGAGGACGTACACGCCGATCATGGCGGTGACGATGGCGGTGAACATCACCTTCAGCACGCTCATGTCGGTGAGGTAGAACTGGGCCGCCAGTTTGCGGGCGCTGCCGAAGCCGGCGCGTTCGAGCACGAAGCCGAAGGCGATGCCGATGACAAACGCGACGATCAAACTGAACTCGTCGCCGAACAATCCGAATTTGTAGAAGGGTGCGCTCATGTCCATTGCCTCCGCAGGAAGTAAGCCAGGGCGTAGCCGCCGCCGAAAATGGAGAACATGAAGGCCCAGCTCCCGACGTTCAGGAGCGCGCCGCCGGTGAGGGCCTGGCCGCTGGTGCAGCCCAGTCCCAGCTTGGCGCCGATGGCCATCAACATGCCGCCGAGAAAGGCGAAGAGGAACCGTTTCCCCCGCGAGATGCGCGGGCCCTTCTCCGTGGTCAGGCGCACCCGGCTGGCCAGCCCGCCGGAAAGCAGGCCGCCGACGAAGACGCCCAACACTTCAAACACCAGCCAGTCCTTCAGCGGACTGACGCTGCCGTCGCCCAGGTAGTGGGCGTAGAACCCGTTGCCCTCGGCATGCGCCGGAGCGATCGCGTGCATGGCCGCGGCCACGGCGGAGCTGAACGCGCCCGAGGCGCCCAGTCCGCGGCCCATGATGAAAAAGGCGGCCAGCAGCACCAAGCCCAGGGCCACGCCGGCCCAGTAGGGATTCCAGTAGGGTTGGGGCGGAGGCGCCCCGTGGGGAGTGGTTTCCGGTGGAGACTCAGTTTTTTTCATGGTCAACAAAGATTCGCGGGAAGCCTCAACGGGTCGCCAGCAGGGTCCAATGGCTGGCCTGACCGGCGTACACGAGGATGACCCGCAGGGCGAACCCGCCCGCCAGCACCATCAAGGCCGGCGCCAGCGTGTGGCGGATGCGGTTTTGCACCTGGAGAAATTGCAACACCAGCGGCACGAGAATGCCGCACCCCACCACCAGCACCCAGAAGGCGGCCGCGTACGGGCCGGTCAGCAGCAGGGCCGCGGCGCGTTGGTAGGCCTCGCCGGCGCTGAGCATGCCGATGAAGTAAAGGACGATGAGAAACAGCTCCACGGTGAGGAAGCTGTTGTCCACCCGCGCCAGGGCCTGCGCGCTCTTTTGGGGGTTGCGCTCCGGCGTGACCCAGTGCACCAAGGCGGTCAGGACGGCATCGCTGAATTCGACCGGATTTTCCTCGCGGCGCACCAGACTGGAGAGCATGTGAATGGTGGCCGCGCCGGTGGACAGGCCGGAAAAGAGAAACAGCGGCCCCAGAATGGCCGAATTCCAAAGCGGGCGGGCGGGCAGCGCGCTGAGGAGAATGCCGGTGTAAATGCCCAGCAGCACGCCCAGGGCCATGTTGGCGAACCCCACCCCGCGCACCCACACGGTCCGGGAGCGCATGGCCTGCGAGATGCGCTCGAAGGCGGGAAACCGCCGCACCAGCCACGGCATGGCGTCCGGCATGCCCATGAGGGCCGCGGCGATCAAGGCCGGATACACCAGGATCAAAATCCACGAGCCCCACGACATGGGCGATTCGATTTCAAAGGTGAGATACAACCGCCAGACGTGGAGCTGGTGTTCCAAATCCAGAAACAGGGCCAGCATGCCGAGGCTGAGCAGCGCCATGCTCAGCAACGGCGCCTGAACACAGTGGCAGTCCTGCAAGTCCTTGCGGGTCTGCGCCCGGATGATGTGTTGTCCGGACAGGACCATCAGCCCCGCCACCAAGCCGCCGAGAAACAAATACACCGGGATTTCCCAGCCCCAGATGTGGAGGGCCGGATCAATCATCGGATTGTGCCGGGTGGTTGTCAGTTCAATCATCGTCACGTGAGATAATAAATCCGGGGTTGAGTGCCCGCTTCGGGCAGCAGGGCGTGATGGGCGCGGGAGTTCAACAACCGGCTGACCTCGCTGAGCGGGTCATCCAGATCGCCGAAGTGCATGCAATGGGTCGGACAGACGGACACGCAGGCGGGCAGGAGCCCTTTTTCCACCCGGTGGATGCAGAAGGTGCATTTGTCGGCGTAGCCCTCCGGGTGAATGAAGCGGGCGTCGTAGGGGCAGGCCGCCAGGCACGCCTTGCAGCCGATGCACAACGCGTGGGTGACCAGCACCACGCCGCCGCGCGCGTGCACGTGGCTGGCGCCGGTGGGGCAGCAATGGACACAGGGCGGATTGGCGCAGTGGTTGCACCGTTCCGAGCGGATTTCCAGATGCAGGAGGGGAAATTCGCCGCGCGTCTCCTCCGCGATCCAGTCGCGGTCGTGGCCCTCCGGCACCTGGTTTTCCGTTTTGCAGGCGGCCACGCAGTCCATGCAGCCGACGCATTTCCGGGTATCAATGACCATGCCCAGTCGCGACATCCTCAAGCCTCCAGTTCCAGGGTGACAAAGTTGACGTTCATGCCGGTGCCGCCCATGAGGGGGTCGGTCTGGTAGCGGGTGATCAGGCGGGCGTCGCTGGCGCCCTTGTGATAGGCCCGCTTCAACCCCTTGGCGGTGTGCCCGAACCCGTGCACCAGATACACGCAGTCCGGCCGAATCCGCTCCGTCGCCTTCACCCGCACCGGCAGGCTGACCACGCCGTCCTGGTTCTTCAACCGGACGCGGTCGCCGCTCTTCAAGCCGTAGCGCCGCGCCACGGTGGCGTTGATCCAGACGCAGTTTTCCGCCATCAGGTCCGCCAGAATCGGGTTGGTCTGCGTCCGGCTGAAAGAGTGCACCGGCGCCCGGCCGAAAAGCAGCCGGAAGGAGCCCGGCGGCCCCGCCGGGGGACGAACGTATTTCGGCAGCGGATCGAAGCCCTTCTCCTTCAGTTGCGGGGAGTAAAACTCCACCTTGCCGGAGGGGGTGAGGTATTCCTCCGGCGCGCCGTCGGCAAAATAAACCGGCTCCCGGGCGCCCGGCAGGATGCCCCGGCGCTTGAGCGCGGCGAAATCCACGCCCGCCAGTTCGCAGCGCTTGGCGAGGTATTCCTCGAGGTCTTTCCACGGGAAATAGGCGTCCAGCCCGAGCCGGTGTCCCAGTTGTTTCGCGATCCACCAACCGGGCTTCTGATCGTGCGGCGGAGGCACCACCGGCTGGCGGATGCCGATGAACGGCTCCCGGAAATAGCCCACGTGCAGATCGTCGTGGCGTTCGAGGTAATTGGCCTCCGGCAGCACCACGTCCGCCCAGCCGGTGATCTCGCTGGGAATGACGTCCACCACCACCAGGAAATCGAGCTGCTGAATGGCCTTGACCGTCTCGTCAATGTTCGGCAGCGCGTCAATCAGGTTGGTGCCATAGACCATCCAGCCCTTGATGGGATACGGCTTGCCGCTCAGCGTGGCCTCCCGGATGCCGGTGGTGATGGATTCGGAGGCAAAGGGATGTTTTTGCTCCGGATTGTCCAGCGCCGGGCGTTGCGGCTTGGGGAAATCCGGCAGCGGATACGCGGGCACCTCCGGGGCGGCGGGCACGTAAAAACCGCCCTTGCGCCCCCAACTGCCCAGCAACGCGCACAGAATGGCCATCGCCCGGCTGCGCTGGGTGTCGTCCCCGTACCACGTGACATGCCGTCCCGGATGCAAAAGGGTGGCCGGCCGGTAACGGCCCATTTCCCGCGCCGTGGCCCGGATGGTTTCCGGATCAATGCCCGTCTCCGGATAGGCCCACTCGGGGGTGTACTGCTGCACCCAGGCCTTCAATTGCTCGAAACCGAAGCCGTGCTTCCGCACGTATTCCTCGTCGTAGCGTTTTTCGTTGATCAGCACGTGCATCCACGCCAGCAACAGCGCGAGGTCGGTGCCGGGCTTGATGGGCAGCCAGTATTTGGCCTTGCTGGCCGCCACCGAAAAACGCGGGTCCACCACAATGACGGTCGCGCCCCGCTTCACGGCCTGGGCGAACTCCTGCACCTGGGTGTTGTGCATGTTCTCGCCCAAATGCGACCCGATCAGCACGAGGCAATCCGCGTGGGCGATGTCCGTCCGCTCCGGCGAACCCACCCCCTCGCCGAAGGTCAGCTCGAAACCCACCTCGCGCGGACCGCGACATTGGGCGAACGAGGGCGCGCTGATGTTGGGCGTGCCGTAGGCCTTGACCAGGGTCTTGAAAAACTTCCCCCCCGCGCCGTGACTGAACAGGGCCAGCGATTCCGGACCGTGATCGGCCTTGAGCTTCTTCAGCCGCCGGGCGATGTAATCCAGCGCCTCCTCCCACGTGACCGATTTCCACGCCTCCTGGCCGCGTTCCTTCGTGCGAATCAGCGGCGCGCGGAGCCGGTCCGGATCATAATGCGCCCCGATGCCGCCGGTGCCGCGCGGACACAGCCGTCCCCGGCTCAACGGGTCGGCGGGATTGCCCACGATCTTCCACAACTTGCCCTCGCGCACATGGGCGATGGCGCCGCACTTCCAGAAACAAATGCTGCAAAAGGTGGGGACTTCCCGCGTCCCGGAGGCGGTGGCATCCGCCGCCCGCTCCGCGGTGCGCCCCCAGCCGCTCGCGGCCAAAGTGGCCGCGGAGATCTTCAAAAAACGGCGTCGGGAAAGATCAATCATGACCGAAACAAATCACGGCCGGCGTCCCGGGCCGGGCCACGGCGGGAGCGCGCCCCCGCGCCGGATTCGACCCGGGTCGAACCGCCGCCAGGCGCCTGAACGATTCCGCTCAACAGCAACAACATCCTTCGCTCCACCACCGAGGCGCGGGCGCGCCGGTTTTAAAGATTACTAAAGTGTTAATCCCTTACTGTCGAGATTATTTGTTCGGAAATTTGCCAAACGGCTTACTCCCGCCCCGAGTCCCAATTCCCCAAAACCCCTCCCCCGCCGGCCGGGGGCAGCCGGCCGGCAGGAAGGGGGCCGCCCCCTGTAGGCCGGGTCCCCCGACCCGGCGTTCTCCGACCGGCCCTGAAGGGAGAAATCGGCGCGGCCGCGGAAATCGGTCGCGGGGGGAGCGAGGGGCGGGGGCGCCCCTCGGCGCACGCGAGGCGCGTGCGCTCCCCGCCCCCGTAGCGCAGGCTTCCAGCCTGCTGTATCGCAGATTTCCAATCTGCCGATTTTCCCCGCCTCCGCCCCTTCAGGGCCGGTCGGAGAACGCCGGGTCGGGGAATCCGGCCTACAGGGGGCGGCCTCCTTCCTGCAGGCGGCTGCCCCCGTCCGGCGGGGGAGGGGTTTTGGGGAATTTGGACTCGGGGCGGGAGTGAGCCGTTTGGCAAATTTCCGAACAAATAATCTCGACAGTAAGGGATTAACACTTTAGTAATCTTTAAAACCGGCGCGCCCGCGCCTCGGTGGTGGAGCGAAGGATGTTGTTGCTGTTGAGCGGAATCGTTCAGGCGCCTG
>CAZRPT010000145.1:0-1561 GCA_964601985.1 uncultured Verrucomicrobiota bacterium | reverse complement strand
CCGCCGGGGGAAGGGAGACGGGCATGGCTGGGAGTGACTTCATCCGGTTCGACGGGACGGCCCAAACTGGTCTGGCGGGACTGGGAAACACTGAAGGCCGGGGCGAGTCATGCCGAGCGGGTGCGGGGCTGGCGCTGGGCGTCGCCGTATGATCCGTGGAGTTTTGCCGGGGCGCAGGTGGCGGTCCAGGCTTGGTTCGGCGGTGGCGCGGTGGTGACGTTGCGTGGCGATTGGCCGGAGATTTTGCGGACGTTGGAGGAGCAGTCGGTCGAGGCCCTTTCCTGCACGCCGACTTTTGCCGATCTTCTCCTGCAAAATGAACCAGCAGGAAGCGGATGGACACCCCGGCAAATTACTTTGGGAGGAGAACCTCTGCGGGAAGCGGCGGGCGCGCGGTTGCGGCGGCGCTGGCCGGAAACGCGCTTTTTGGCCATTTACGCGGCCGCGGAGTTTGGGGTGTTGTTGAAGACTTCACGCCTGGACGGCTGGTACGAGTTGGAAGGGTTGGAGCAACGCTGGCCGCATTGGCGAATTCAGAAGAGCGGGGGAGCGGAGGAGCGGAAGATCGGAGGAGCAGAGGAGCGGAGGAGCAGGGGGGTGTTGGAGTTGGGGGAACGGCTGGCCGGGGAGCAGGTGGTGTGGCGGAGCACGGGGGATGAGGTGGAGGTGCTCGGGCGGTTGATTCGGATCATCGGCCGGGCGGATCAGGTGGCGAACGTGGCGGGGACGAAGGTCAGTCTGGCCGAGGTGGCGGTCCAGGCCGAGGCCGTGTCGGGAGTGCGTCGGGCGATGGCGGTGGCCCGCCCCAATCCGGTGACCGGCCAAGTGGTGGCGCTGCGGTTCGCGCTTGAACCGGGCGCGGATGAAGCATCAGTCCGGGAACGCCTGGAGGCCACGTTGCGCGAGCGTTTGCCCAAGCCCGCGTGGCCGCGGGACTGGACGCGGGACGAAGTGGGGTTGGGACACAACGCGAAACGGGCGCTGGAGTGAACAAAATCAGCGGGATTGATGTGCTGCCGGAAAATAACGCTGGGGAAAGCCGCTCAGTTTTTTGAGAACCCGGTCCGTGTGGATGAGCAGCAAATCCGATTCCGCGGCAATGGCCGCCAGCAATCGATCCACGAGGTCTCCGTGATCCCAATCCCACGAGCCGGCCCGCCGGGCGGCTTGGGGAGAAGGATGCACCAGCAGGAAGTTTTCCAGCGAATGATCCACCCACTCCGCGGGATGCGGGATTCCGGGCAAACGACCACGGCGCCATTTGAAAACGATTTCCGCGACACTCAAGGGGCTCAGGTGGAATTCGTGCGCTTCGCTTGCCAAAAACTTCACCAGCGATGGCTTCAGGGGAAGCCGGTGATAGCGACGAAACCAGACGCCGGTATCAAGCAGGATTTTCATCGTCCAAGGGCGGAAAGGCCGGTTCGTCAAGGTCCACATCGGCCAGGAGGCGGAAATCCGCCGGGCGGGGCGCAACGGGCGGACGGTGTGAGGTGGGGCGGATGAGTTTGGTCAGAACAATCCTTGTGCCCGACTCGACCACTTCGAACACGTCCCCGGG
>CAZRPT010000144.1:0-8736 GCA_964601985.1 uncultured Verrucomicrobiota bacterium | reverse complement strand
TTCGCCGCCCGGGTGGCCGCGATGCAGAAGCGCCTGCTCGGCCCGAAGATCGGACGCTGGGGCCAGCTTCAGGAATGGATGGTGGACCGCGACGACCCGAACGATCATCACCGCCACCTTTCCCACCTCATCGCCGTGCATCCCGGCCACCAGATCGCGCCCACCACCACGCCGAAACTCGCCCAAGCGGCCCGGGTCTCGATGAACGCCCGCGGTGACGCCGGCACCGGCTGGAGCAAGGCGTGGAAAATCAGCATCTGGGCCCGGCTGCACGACGGCAACCACGCCCACAAGCTGCTGAGCGAGTTCATCAAAAACAACGTCTATCCGAACCTCTTCGGGTATCACCCGCCATTCCAGATTGACGGCAATTTCGGCTACGCCGCCGGCGTGTGCGAAATGCTCGCGCAATCCCACCTCGGCTGCCTCCACCTGCTGCCCGCCCTGCCGGACGCCTGGCCCGACGGCGCGGTCCGGGGCCTCAAGGCGCGCGGCGCGTTCGTGCTGGATCTCGAATGGCGGGGCGGCCGGCTCACCGGCGCCACGATCCGTTCGGAACGAGGCACGCCCTGTCGGCTGTACGTGCCCGACCGGCCTTTCCGGGTCACCACCGCCGACGGCCGCCCCGTCTCCGCCACCTTCGACGCCGCGAAAAAACTCCTCACCTTCCCCACCCGGCCGGGCGGCGAATACCGGCTTGCCCGCCCCTGAAAGCCGGCGGGCGGCGGACGCGATCCGCGTCGCGTCGTTCCCGGCGGGGGCATGATTCGGTTGGCAGGAGAAGCCGGGCCGGGGCACAATATGGGCATGCGAGGCAAGATGCTTGGGTTCTCTTCCCGACCGGGCGGTTTCCGGCAGCGGGCGCGGGAACACGCGGCACGGAGGCGGGGCGCGTGAAACTTTCCATCAAGAGCGATTATGCCGCGCGGGCGGTGTTGGCGCTGGCCCGGGCGCGCGGGCGACGCCGCTCCCGCAAGGCGGAGGAGCTGGCCACGGAACAGGGCATCCCCGCCAATTACCTGGTGCAGATCCTCATCGAGTTGAAAACCCGCGGGCTGGTGCGGAGCCACCGGGGCAAGGAGGGCGGTTACTCGCTGGCCAAACCGCCGGCGGAAATCACCCTGGGCGAAGTGCTGCGGGCGATTCACGGCCACGTGTTCGATCCTCCCGCCCTGCGCGAACCGCACTGCCCGCCGGAATTGCGCGACGCCTGGCAGCGGTTGAAAGCGGACGTCGAAGCGGCGGCGGACGCGATCAATTTCCAGCAGTTGCTCGAAGACGCCGAGCGCCGCTCCAGCATGTACTACATCTGAGAGCCGGGCGGAAAACGCCGGCGCATCACGGCCCGTTTTTCGGAGCGTTTCCGATAAAACCGGGGCCGTTTTCGTCACCGAAACTTTTTTCGCGGAAACGGTTGAAATTTCCGGGGAGTTTCTCCACACTGCGCCAAAACCACGGCGGGCAATGATGAATTTCGGTGAACCCAACACCGTACTCAAACCCATAAACACCAAACGAACGGAGGTGAGCAAGAGTGGTCGCGAAAAAGAAAACCGCGAAGAAAAAGGCAGCCCGCAAGGCCGCCAGGAAAGTGGCTAAGAAAGCGGTGAAGAAGACGGCGAAGAAAAAAGCCGTCGCGAAAACCGCCGCCAAGGCCGCGCGGAAAACCGCCCGCAAAACCGTGGCAAAAAAGGTCGCCCGGAAAAAAGCCGCCCCTAAAAAGGCGGTGAAAAAGGCAGCCCCAAAGAAGGCCGCGGGGAAAAAGGCGGTGAAACGGGTGGCCCCCAAAAAGGCCCCCGCGAAAAAGAAAACCGCGAAGAAAAAGGCAGCCCGCAAAGCCGCCCGCAAAGCGGTGAAGAAGACGACGAAGAAGAGAGCCCGTCGGTAGGCGTTTTTCTCGTCCGTAGTTATTTGCATCCAGACGGAGTTTCCGGAGGGATTTCGGGCCCTCCGTCTGGATTTTTTGTTTTTGGACCTCGGATTTTTATCGGGACATGGCCGCGTTGGTTTTTGACATCGAGACCGCCGCCCTGCCGGTGGAGCAGTTTGACGAAGCGCAGCGGGAATATCTGTTTCGCGGGGCGGAGAATTTGCCGGATCCCGGGGAAAAGGAGCGCCGCCGCGAGGAAATCAAGCGCCTGATGAATCTCTGGCCCCTGACCTCGCGGGTGGTGTGCATCGCCATGGTCAATCCCGATTCCCGGCGCGGCCAGGTGCTCTTCATCGCCGCCGATTTCGAGCAGGACGCCACCCCCGACGAGCGGGTGGAATACGTCACCTGCGTTGACGAAGCGGAACTGCTCACCGCCTTCTGGGAGGTGGTCCGCGCCTACGAACAGGTCATCACCTTCAACGGCCGCGGATTCGACGTGCCGTTTCTCTACCTGCGCTCGGCGTTGTTGAACGTCCCCATCAGCCGCAAGGACTGGCTGGGGTACCGCTTTGCCACGGAGCCGCATTGCGACCTGGCCGAGCAGCTCTCCTTCTACGGCGTCAGCGGCCGGGAAGGCGCCGCCCGCAAATTCAACCTCGACTTCTACTGCAAGGCCTTCGGCATCGAATCCCCGAAAAGCCGGGGGATCAGCGGTCTCGACGTGGGCGAGCTGTTTCAACAGGGACGCTACCGGGACATCGCGGAATACTGCCTGCGCGACGTGGACGCCACGGTGCAGTTGTACCACATCTGGCGTGAACGGCTCGCCGGCATCAAGTAGGCCGCGCCCGGCCGCCTCCCCTCCCCCTTCCTCCCGGCAAAAACCAAGTCGTTCCGGACGTTCGCGGCGGCAAAAGGGAAAGCCATCTGGCCCTTTTCCTGCTTCACTGGGGCCGGAGACCGGAGACGGCGACCCTTCCGGGAGCGCCGGGGAGCGGCTCCGACTCAGGATGCGCGCCTGCCTTCAAATCAAGCGAATCGGCTGGGGGGCGGCCGTCGCGGCATTGCTCGCGGCCGGGCCGGCCCGGGCGGCGCTGTGGCTCAACGAAATCCTGTTCAATCCGGCGGGCGGCGACACCCCGCTCGAATACGTCGAGCTGCGCGGCACGCCCAACCTGCGCCTGCCCAAGCACACCTGCGTGGTGGGCGTCGAGGGCGACGCCGGCGGCAATCCCGGCACGGTGCAAAACGTGTTCGACCTGTCCGGCGAACGGATCGGCGGCAACGGCTTTCTCCTGCTGCTGCAAAAGGACAGCCCCTTCACCGGCAATCCGGCGGCCACGATCCTGATCAACACCGACGACGGCCCCGGCTGGGGCAGCGGCTCGAGCAGCTCCGTCGGGCACCGGGGGGAGAACGGGCGGACCGATTTGGAAAATCCCTCGGTCACGTTCTTTCTCATCCAGGCGCCCAAGCGCCCGGACGTGGGCGAGGATCTCGACGCGGACGATGATGGCGTGCTGGACGGCGAAGTTTTCGCGGCGTGGACGGTGCTGGATTCGGTGGGGGTGCTCGACGCCGACGGCGCGGGCGATTTCGCCTACGGCGCGGTGAATTTCCGCCGGGCCACCCCGCCCGGCAACGGCGCGTCCGCCCCCTCTCTGATCATTCCCGTGGATTTCACGGCGGGCTACCTGGGGCGCGCGGGCAACTCGATCGGCAGCGGGCTGGCCGACTGGGTGGCCAGCGATCATCCCGCGGGCGAGCCGCCCGACTGGACGGTGGGCGAGCCGCGAACCACCTTCCCCCCGGCCTACGCGCCCTTGCCACTGGATCACCTGGGCGCGCCGAACTTTGGCGCGCCGCCGCTGCCCGGCGTGATTTTGCGCGAGACCGACGGCGCCACCGAAGTAAGCGAGGCGGGCGACGAGGACACCTTCACGCTGGCGCTCAACACCCTCCCCGCCGGCGCGGTCACCATTGCCCTGGACGGCGGCCCGCAACTGCTCCTGAGCGATGACGGCGGCGCGACATTCCATTCCCCGCTCACCGTGGTCCTTCGCGACACCCAGCCCCGCGAAGTGCGGGTGCGCGCGGTGGACGACCACGTGGTGGACACCTCGCCGCACGAGTGGACGATTGAACCCGCCGTCGTCGCCACCGCCGATCCGGGGCAATACCCGCCCGACACCCTCATCCCGCCCGTGCCGGTGGCCATCGGGGAAAACGACCGCGTGCTGCTGAGCGAGCTGAAAGTGAATCCGCCCGGGCCCGAGGACGCCCCGGCGGAATACGTGGAACTTCGCGGCGCGCCGGGATTGCGGCTCACCAACGTGGTGTTGCTGGTCATCGAGAGTGACGCGGCGAAAAACCCCGGCGTGGTGAACGCGCTCTTCGACCTCACCGGCGCGACGCTCGGCGCGAACGGCCTGCTGCTGCTGGCCGCCCCGGACGCGCCCTGTTCCCCCGCGCCGGAAACCGCCCGCTGGCCGGACGCGCGGTTCGCCGCGCCGGGCGGCGCGCTCGACAACGGCAGCGTGTCGTTTCTGCTGGTCAGCGCGCCCCAACCGATCGAGGAGGGAGAAGACCTGGACGCGGGCGACAACGGCGTGCTCGAAGGATTGCCCAAAGGCAGCACCATCCTGGACGGCGTGGCGTGGTCGGGCGACGACGACGACGACGTGCCGTTCGGCGACGCGGTCCTGGCCCTGAAAGGCCGTATCCCGGACGCCGCCGTGCGCGCGCCGGATGATGACACCCCCAATTCCGCCGCCGCGTGGGGGTTCGGCGAGCTGGCGGGCGACGCGGCGGAAACGCTCGACTTCGATCCCGACCACCTCGGCGGGGTGTTGTCGCCCGGCACCCGGCTCACCCCCGGCGCGCCCAATCACCTCGCCCCGGGGATCACCGAGGGCGAACCGGTCTCCGGCGTCATCGGCGCGGACGACAACCCGCCCTTCACCTTCCGCGTCGCCGAAACCGGCCGGCCCGTTCCGCCGGACGCGGTCACCGTGCACAGCAGCAATCCCGAAGTGCTGCCCGACGCCGGCTTGACCTTGATCGCCGAAGGCGGCGGCCGCTTCACCCTGCGCATGGCGCCGGTGGGGGTGGGTTATTCCGATTTGATCATCACGGCGGCGGACGGCTGGATGACCGGCGAACGGCGCGTCCCCTACGCCGCCTCCGCCCCGGGCCGGCCCGGCGGACGATGGCATCTGGGCGCCAGCGACGGCTCCACCGCCATCGCCTTGGACGCGAACTGGATGTGGGTGGCGGACGACGAAAACGAGGTCCTCCGCCTCTATCCCCGGAACACCTCCTCGCTCCCGATCAAGGAACTGGATTTCGCGCCGTTTCTCGACCTCACCGACATCGAGGACGGCGTGCCCCGGGAGGTGGACATCGAGGCCTCGACCCGCGTGGGCGACCGGCTGTTTTGGATCGGCTCCCACTCGCACGCGAACATCGGCGAAAGCCGCACCAACCGGGCGCGCGTGTTTGCCACCGACCTCGTGGGCCGCGGCCCCGACAGCACCCTCGTCTATGTGGGCCGTTACGACTACCTGAAGCAGGACCTCGTGGCGTGGGACCACGAAAACCGGCACGGCTTGGGCGCGGATTACCTGGGGCTGGCGGACAGCGCCGCCGAGGACGTCCTGCCCAAGGCGCCCGACGGCTCCGGCTGGTCCATCGAAGGACTGGCCATGATGCCGGACAGCGACACCGGCGCCTACGTGGCCTTTCGGGCGCCGATCGTCCCCGCCGCGCGCCGGGCGTTTGCGCTGATCGTGCCGGTGCTGAACTTCACCGAGCTGGCGGTCGGCAACGGCCCGCAAGGCTCGGCGGTCTTTGGCGCGCCCGTCGAGCTGGACCTCTACGGACGCGGCATCCGCAGCCTGAAAGGCGGCCCGGACGGCTACCTCATCGTGGCCGGCCCGGCGGGCCCCGCGCCCACGGAATATCCCCGGGACTTCCGCCTCTACACGTGGAGCGGCGATCCCGCCGACCCGCCCCGGGAACTTTCCGCCGACCTGAGCGGCCTCAACCCGGAGGGCATCGTGGAACTCCCGCCCGCCCCGTGGACGCCGGACCGCACGGTGCAAATCATCAGCGACAACGGCCAGAGCATCTTCTACGGCGACGGCGTGCGGGCCAAGATGCTCCCCGTGCCCGGCTTCAAGAAATGCCGCAGCGACGTCGTGCGCCTCGGCGAGCCGGTCCCGCCCCTCCCGGTGATCACCGCCGTGGAACGCAGCGAAACCGGCCTGCGCGTCACCTGGCGCGTGCCGCCCGGCGCCGACAGCCGCCTGCAACAAGCCGCCCAACCGACCGGTCCCTGGTCCGACGCGCCCGGCGAAGCCACCGTGGACGGCCCGTTCCGCTGGCAGGAAGTCCCCCTCCTCCCGGCGGCGCAAGCCCGCTTCTTCCGCGTGCTTCAACGCGAAACCCCGCCGTCCGCCCGGCGTTGAGCCCCTGTCCGGGCGGGCAAATCCTTTTCGCCTTGGCGCGGACCGGAGGGCGTTTAACTATCCCCCACGAGATTATGAAAGCGGCATTTTTTCGCGGCGTGTACGGTTGGAGAACAGGGATGATGATCGGCGGTTGGGCGCTGGGGCTGGCGCTTGCCGCCCACGCGATGCCCGCCATCACGAACGAGTTTTTGCGGGTGGAATGGCGGCCTGAGGCGGGCGTGTTTCAGGTGTCCTCCTCCCGCGGCGGCGGGGTCTTCGCGCCCGCGCTGAAAGTGGCCGGGGCCGAAGCCGGCGCCGTCGCGGAAGCGCGCTTGACCGACGGCCCGCTGGGACTGGAGCAATGCCTCGAAGTCCGGTCGTCCGACGGCGCGGGCGCGCGGCTGGGATTGAAGGCCGGCGTGCCGTTCGTCCTGGCGCGGACGCTGCTGGCCAATCCCGGCGACCGGCCCCGGCGCTGGAATCAGGTCCCGGTGCTCGCCGGCCCGCTCGATCTGGGCCGCCCGGCGACGGCGTTGAAGGCGCTGGGCACGGCGGGCTTGACCGCCGTGGACGGCCACTCCGGCAGCTACGTGTTTCTGGCGCTGGCCGCCCCCCCAACCCGCGCCGGCGTGGTGGCGGCCTGGCTCACGCACGATCGCGGCTGCGGCGTGCTGTTTTCCGGCGTGACGGAGGGGCGGCCGGAATTGCGGACGCGCATTGATTACGGCCGCTTGATCGTGCCCGCCGGAGGAACGGTGGAATCGGAGACGCTCGCGCTGGGCTGGTTCGCCGACGCCCGGCTCGGTCTCGAACAATACGCCGACGCCGTGGCCCGTCGGGAAGGGGTTTCGCTGCCCCCGCAACCGGCCGGCTACTGCACCTGGTACAGCCGGCCTCATGGCGGCGCGTGCGACGCGGTTCATTTGCGCGAGCTGGCGGAGTTCGCCGCGCGCGAGCTGCAACCGTTCGGGCTGGATTTCATCCAGATTGACGACAAATGGCAGGACGGCCGGCGCCGCAACGGCCCGGCCAAGATCTTCATCCGGCACAACCCGGACGGCCCCTATCCCGACGGCATGAAACCCGCCGCCGATCACCTGCGCCAACTGGGCTTCACGGCGGGCCTGTGGTGGATGCCGTTCGCCGGCGACCGGGCGGACCCGTTCTTCGCCGAGCGGCAGGATTGGTTCGTCAAACGCCCCGACGGCGCCCCCTACTGGGCGCGTTGGGGCGGCACGTCGCTGGACATGACCCAGCCGGACGCGCGGGCCTACGTGGCCCGCGTGGCCCGCCGGATGAGCCGGGATTGGGGCTGCCACTACTTCAAACTGGACGGCCTCTGGACCGGCATCGCGGCGAAGCTCCTTTACGTGAACAACGCCTACCGCGAAGACGACCTCGGCGAGGCGGTGTTTCATGATCCGAACCTCACCCCCATCGAGGCCTACCGGAGCGGCTTGAAACTGGTGCGCGAAGCGGCCGGACCGGACGTGTTCCTCCTCGGCTGCAACGTCAGCCAGAACATGCGCTCCTTCGGCGCCTCGTTCGGGCTGCTCGACGCGATGCGCATCGGACCGGACAACGGCGCGTCGTTCAAGGCGCTCAAACGCGGCCCGTGGCACGGGGCGAACCGCTGGTTCCTCCATCGCCGGGTCTGGTACAACGACCCCGATCCCGTCTATGTGCGGGCCTCGATGCCGCTGGCCCACGCCCGGTTGATCTGTTCCTGGGCGGCCCTCTCGGGGCAGCTCACCGTGGCCAGCGACTGGCTCCCCGAACTGCCGCCCGACCGGCTGGACCTGCTGAAGCGCGTCCTGCTCAACCATCGCGGCTTCGCCCGGCCGGTGGACGTGTTCGATCGCGACCTGGCCGCCGTGTGGCATCTGCGCGCCACGCGCGGCGGCGTCCGGCGCGACGTCATCGGCCTGTTCAACTGGGACGACCGGCAGCCGCTGCGGATCACCGAAACCGCCGCCCGGCTCGGCCTGCCCGCCGCCCCGGCCTACGTGGCCTTCGATTACTGGGCCGACACCTTCCTGCCGCCGTTCCGCGACACCCTCGACCTGGAAGTGCCGCCCGGAAGCTGCCGCATTCTGGCCATCCGCCCGACGGGCGACCATCCCCAGGTGCTCAGCACCTCGCGCCACGTCACCCAGGGGGTGGTGGACCTGGCCGCCGAACAATGGGACGCCCGGACCGGCGTCCTCAGCGGGCGCAGCCGGCTCGTGGCCCGCGATCCCTACGAACTCCGCGTCGTGGTCCCCGGCGAAATCGGCGCCCTCACCGCCGTCCGCGTCGAGCTCCCCGCCGCCCCCGCCGGCACCACCGCGAAGTTCAAACAACACGAAAACCACCTCCGCGTCCGCCTCCACTCCCCCGCCACCGAGGAAGTCCGCTGGCGGATCGTGTTTG
>CAZRPT010000143.1:0-4231 GCA_964601985.1 uncultured Verrucomicrobiota bacterium | reverse complement strand
AGTCAATCACCTTGTCATCCCGGCATTCACATTTGGGGCATCGCATAAAATCACGATCCGGCTTCCGGTTGGAGCCACCCACAGCCGCGTGTGGATGGGCGCTGGTTAGCACACAAAATGTTGTGGCGTCAAGCGTATCTTCGGAGAGACAGCAATTCCGAAAGAAGAAAGTCTTGCCGTTGGAATGGCAATGATTTGCGGGATAAAACCCGATTTTCGCCGGGATTTTCGTCCGGGCATATTCGCCATGGATGCAAACCGCGCCATTTCCCGGCCTGCGAAGTTCCCAAGCCCCCGAAAGGGCGTGCCGAGGCCTCTGGCGGGCCGGACGTCCTGGTTCGGGGGGCGGTCGCGGCAAGCCGGCGCGGGGAGAAGCGCTGGGGCGGAGTCAACTCGCCGGCGGAGGCCACCAGTCCGCGGCAGAGAAGAACTCGGCGGTCGCGAGCCGGGCAAAATGGATGGCGGGGTGCCCGGCGCGCGCCGGCTTGAGCGCGGAGGCGGGGGCTGGTAGCCTGCGGGGCCATGAGCAGCGCGACCCCGGACAAGTCTCCGCCGCCGCCGGGTTCTCCGGCGGACAGCCCGTTTCAACCGGCGCCCGGCCAGAGCGTTTTTCTGGGCGTGGGATGGGACCGGCGGGCCGCCCATCGCCGGGCGTTGATCGTGCTGGCGGTCGGCCTGGCGCTGACCGGCCTGGGGGTGGGGATCGGGAGCGCCCGGCGCGCGCGGGAGCAGGCCCGGCTCACCGAGCAGACGCTGGTCGAACGGGCGGCGGGGTTCCAAAACCAAACCCAGAGCGCCGCCGCCGGGGTGTACACCGCCGTGACCTGGGTGCTGCAGGGGCGGGGCCGGGTGGACCGGTTTCTCCATTACAGCCGGGTGTTGTTGCCGGCCTATCCGGGGCTGCGGGTGCTGTATCTGGCGCCCGAGGCCGTGGTGCGGACGCTGGCACCGCCCCGGCCGCTGGCGCGGTTGCGGGGGCGCAATTTGCTTCACGAGCCCGCCTTTCGCGGCGCGGCGGCCGGCGCGGTGCAAAGCAGGAACATTTGTTTCGGCCCCCCGCTGATGGTGGCGTCGAACACGCCGGCCCTGCCGGTGTGCGCGCCGGTGTTTTTTCCCCGTCCCGGCGGCGGGTTGCGGTTGTGGGGGCTGGTGGGCGGTTGCCTGGATCTGAAGGAGCTCCTCCGGCGGGCCCGTCTGGAGCAGCTGCCGGCCCTGGGCTACCGCTACACGCTGGGCTGGCGGGAGGCGAACGGGCAAACGCTTCACTCCGTGGCCGGCGCCGCCCAGGCGCCGGCGGAGGCGGCGGGGCATGAGATCCGCCTGCCGGGGTTGACGTGGCGGCTGGCCCTGTGGCCGGAACGCCCGGCGGTGACGGCGGGCGGCGTGGCGCTGGCGTGCCTGCCCGGGGTGGCGCTGTCCCTGCTGGCGGCGGCCCTGGTGGGCGCCGTGGGGCGGGCGCGCCAGGCCTCCGAGGCCGCGTTGAAGGCGCTGGCCGAACGGGGGCGCGCGGGCGACCGCTTCACCGCGCTGTTCGAGGCGGTGGCCGAGCCGGTCCTGCTCACCAAGCCGGACGGGCGCGTGGTGCTGCTCAACCGCGCCGCCGAAACGCTGCTCGGTTACCCGCGCGGGGAGCTTTTGGGCCGCCCGCTGGCCACCGTGCTGCCGGCGGCGGGCCCCGGGGAAAAGGAGGGCCGGAGTGCGCCGCGAATTCCGGAAGGCGCCCCGCTCACCGCCCGATGCAAGGACGGACGGGAGCTGCCCGTCACCGTCCGGACGGGACGGATGGAGGCGGCGGACGACGGCGGGCCGTTGCTGTGCCACACCTTGTGCGTGCCGCCGGCGGAAACCGCGTCTCCGGCGGCGGAGGCTGTTTCCCCGCCGGCGGAGGCCGCTCCCGCCTCGCCGGAACCGTCGTCCGCCGAGACGCTGTTCGAGGCGTCGCCGGGCGCGCACCTGCTCCTGCGCGAGGATTTGCGGATCGCGCGCGCCAACGCCGCCGCCGCCCGGCTGCTGGGCGAGACCGATCCCGCCCGGCTGGCGCGCCGGCCCTTGACCGATTTCGCGCCCGCCACCCAGCCCGACGGGGGGGAGACGCCGGTGCTGTTTCAACGGCACCTGGAGATGTGCGAACGCGGCGGGTTCGGCGAGTTCGCGTGGGTGCTGGAATTCGGCGGCGACCTCCGGCCGGTCACGGCGCGGATGGTGTACCTGCCGGATTTCGCCGGGCCGCGCTGGCTGGTGCTGCTGGATCCCGCCCCCGACCGGGAAACGACGGAGGAACTCGCGGCCCTGCGCCGGCGCTGGCGGGCGGTGGTGGCCGGGTTGCGCGACTGGGAGACGTGGATGGACGTGGACGGCAAGCCGCAATGGATCGGCGGTCCGGTGCAATCCTTCACCGGCTATCCCGCCGAGGAGCTGCTGGCCCTGCCGGATTACCCCCTCCCGCTGGTGCTCGAAGCGGACCGCGACGCCGTGCGCGAGGTGCTCCTCAGCGCGTTGCAGGGTTCGTCCGGCAGCAACTTCGAGTTCCGCGTCCGCCGGCGCGACGGCCAGATCCGCCGGGTGGTGATGAGCTGGCGACCGGTGTTCGACGAGCGCCGCCAGCCGCTGGGCTACCGCCTCACCATCCGGGCCGCCGTCCAGGCCGTGGCCGCGCCGCCGGGGGAAGCCGCGCCGGAGGCCGCCGCCGAAGCGGAAAAAAGCGACGCCTTGGACCTGGCCCTCGAAAGCGCGGGCATCGGCGTCTGGGACTGGCACCTGCCCAGCGGCCGCAACGTCTGGGACGAGCGCATGCTCCGCCTCTTCGCGCTCACGCCGGAGGAATTCGGCCGCAGCCGCGATCCCTGGCGGGAACGGCTCCTGCCCGAGGACGCGGACCGCTTCGAAGCCGCCCTCGAATCGGCGAAGGCCGGCGATGGCGCGTTCGAGGTCGAGTTCCGCATCCAGCTTCCCGACGGCGGTTTTCGCTCGCTGGCCTGCAAGGGGCGGTTGCGGCGGGACGCCGACGGCCGGCCGGAACGGCTGGTCGGCGCCACGTGGGACACCACCGCGCTGCGGCAGGTCGAGGAAGCGCTGCTCCGCCAGCACGCCCTGCTGCAAGGACTGCTGGCCGACACCCGCATGCTGGTGCACGTGAAGGACGCCGCCGGGCGTTACCGCTTCGCCAATCCCGCCTGGTGCGAACGGTTCGGCGTGGAGCCGGACCGCGTCGCCGGCGCCACCGACGACACCCTCCTGCCGCCGGAAGTGGCCGCGTGCTTCGCCGCCGCCGACCGCCGCGTGGCCGAACGATTGGAGGCCGAACGCCGGATCGAAACGCTCATCGTGGACGGCGTCCCGCGGCGTTTCCTCTGCGAACGCTTTCCGCTGCTCGACGGCGCGGAACGGCTCGAAGCGGTCGTGACCCTCGCCGTTGAATTGCCGGAAGACGCCCCGCCGTCCGGTGACGACGAAAACAACCCCGCGCCCCCCGGCCCGGAACCGCAAACCCCGCCGGAGAAGAGCCCGGACCCGTCCCCCGCGGACGAAGCGTCGCCGGCCGTCAGGAAATCCGGCCCCGCGCCGGAGCCGCCGCCGGAGCCGCCCGAAGCGGAACCCTCGCCCCCGTCCGCGGAAGCCGTTTCCGCCCCGGCGGAAACCGCGTCCGTCGAGCCCGCCCCCGAGCCGGAACTGCCCCCGCCCCGCCAGTCCCGGCGCAAAACCGCGCGCAAGAGCGCCCGCAAACGCGCGCGCCGCGCCCCGGCGGCCCCTTCCCAGACCCTCCTGCCCGGCTTCACGACGCCTCCCGCCGAACCCGATCCCGCCGCCGCGCGCGCGCCCTTCGATCCCGCCGCCGTGGCCGAGCAACTGGGCATCGCCGCCGAGGCGGTGCCGGATCGCCTGGCCGATTTCGTCCTCACCCAGCAACGCGCCCTGCGGGAACTGCGCGAGGCGTTGGAGGAGGAAAACCACCCCGAGGCCCGCGCCCTGAGTCACGGCCTCGCCGAGGCCGCCGGCGCGCACGGCCTCGAAAACCTGCGGCGCCTGGCCAAGACCATCGAGCTGGCCCTCCGTTTCGGTGAGGGCAACCTGCCCGCCATGCTGGCCGAGCTCGAAACCGAAGCCGAACGCCTCGCCCGGGCCGTCGGAGCGGAGCAATGACGTCCTTTTCTCCGTGGCCGCCGTTGTGACGAGCGACGAGGCGGGGGCCTCGGGGAGGAAATCCGAGGAACCGGGGGAGCAAGGGCCGAGG
>CAZRPT010000142.1:0-6634 GCA_964601985.1 uncultured Verrucomicrobiota bacterium | reverse complement strand
TCCGGAAACCGCGCCAGTTTCAGCTCCTCGGGGTTCGAGGGGATTTCCATGCTCAGGATCAGGTATTCCTTGATGTGGGAAACGGCGGTGGTGACTTCGTAATAGCGGTAGCCGTCCACGAAGAAGACGTATTTTTCCGGCGTCCATTCCAGGGCGAAGGTATGAAACCCCTCGCTGACGCCCGGCCGGTAGCTCTGCATGCCGTGGGTGGTTTGCTGGTGCGGACCGTAGGCCCAGTGGACGTTGTGCGACACGATGTCGGTTCCCAGCTTTTTGAAGAACTCCATGATGTCAATCTCCGCGCCGTACACCGCCGGGTCCTCGCCCCTGGCGATGTCGGGGGACTGGATCCAAAACGCCGCCCAGATGCCGCCCGAGCGTTGCAGCTTCGCCCGGCATTCGAAATAGCCGTAGCGCGTCATGAACCTCCCCTGCGTGCCCACCGCGCTGATCAGAATGCGGCCGTCCTTTTTGAACGCGAGCAGTTTCAGGCAGCCGTCCTCGACCTTCACCGCCTCCGGCGACACGTAGCCCAGCGACCGCGCTCCCACGCCGCGCACCGCCCATTTGGCCGGGTCCAGCGTGTCGCCGTCGAACTCGTCCGCCCACACCAGTTGATAACCCAGCTCCTCCGGCGTTTGCGGCCCGGGCGACATCGGCCCCTGGGCGGGCCGCTGCGCCCAGCCGGTCAGAGCGCCGAGGACAAGCAATGCGCCGCCCGTCAACAGGGACGGAACACGGCGCGGAAACGGGACGGAAATTCTTCGGATCGTGATTTTCATGTCGGGCGATTTCACGCTGATGTGCCGTGGCTGTGCGTCCCGAGCCTTGCCGGAGCCCGTCCGGCGTTCAAGGGAAAACCGCCCGGGAAGCCGCGCGCGCCAGGCATCCCGGGCGGCGGCCGCCGGAAAAGGCGACGACCGGGGCCGCGCCCTTCCGCCCCCCCATTCCTTCCCGTGAAACCGCCGCTCTTCCCGCGTTTCAAAACCGGGGTGGGGAAAGTAACCATTGACAAAGGGCGGTTTGAGGTTAGTTTATCTTTTCTTTCGCGGTCGTCATTCCAGCGAAAATTCAAGAATACGGAAATCGAAATCATTTATGGCTAAGGCATCGAAAGGACCGAAGTACGTTTACCAATTCGGCAACAAGAAGGCCGACGGCAACGGCTCCATGAAGCCGCTGCTCGGCGGCAAGGGCGCGAACTTGGCGGAGATGACCCGCATCGGACTGCCCGTTCCTCCGGGATTCACCATCACCACGGAGGTCTGCACCTACTACTACGATCACAAGCGCACCTACCCCAAGGAGCTGCAACCCCAGATCGAGGCCGGCATGGCCAACATCGAGAAGATCATGGGCTGCAAGTTCGGCGCGCGTGACGCGATGCCGCTGCTGGTTTCCGTGCGCTCCGGCGCCCGCGAGTCCATGCCGGGCATGATGGACACCATCCTGAACCTGGGCCTCAACGACGACACGGTCGTGGCCCTGGCCGAGGCCACCGGCAACGAGCGGTTCGCGTGGGATTCCTACCGCCGCTTCATCCAGATGTACGGCGACGTGGTCATGGGCGTGCAGGCGCGGCCGGACGAAGACCACGAGCCCTTCGAGACCGTCATCCACGGCCTGAAACAGGAACGCTACGGCGAGGACGTGCCGGACACCCAGTTGACCGTGGACGACCTCAAGGAGCTGGTGGCCCGCTTCAAGAAGCTCGTCAAGCAACGCACCAAGAAGAGCTTCCCGGCGGACCCCTGGGCCCAGCTCGACGGCGCGATCGGCGCCGTGTTCGGCTCCTGGATGAACGACCGCGCCATTGTCTATCGCCGCAAGTACGGCATCCCCGCCGAGTGGGGCACCGCCGTGAACGTGCAGGCGATGGTGTTCGGCAACACCGGCGAGAATTCCGGTTCCGGCGTCGCCTTCACCCGCAACCCCGCCAACGGCGCCAAGGAGTTCTACGGCGAATTCCTGATGAACGCGCAGGGCGAGGACGTGGTGGCCGGCGTGCGCACCCCCGAGCCGGTGGCCGAGCTCAAGAAGCACCTGCCCAAGGCCTACGCCGAACTCGAGCGCATCCGCAAGATCCTCGAACAGCACTTCAAGGACGTGCAGGACTTCGAGTTCACCATCCAGGACGGCAAGGTCTTCATGCTCCAGACCCGGAACGGCAAGCGCACCGCCATGGCCGCGCTCAAGTTCTCGATCGACATGGTCAAGGAGAAGCTCATTGACTGGGAGACCGCCATCCTGCGCAACCCGGCCGACCAGTTGAGCCAGCTGCTGGCCCCCGTCTTTGACGCCGACGAGGTGAAGAAGGCCAAGGTCATCGCCACCGGGCTGCCGGCCGGTCCGGGCGCCGCCTCCGGCAAGGTCTATTTCAACGCCGAGCGCGCCGCCGCCGCCGCCGAAAAGGGCGAGCAGGTCCTGCTGGTGCGCAACGAGACCTCACCCGAGGATCTGCGCGGCATGATCGCCGCCGAGGGCATCCTCACCGCCAAGGGCGGCGTTTCCTCGCACGCGGCCCTGGTGGCCCGCCAGATGGGCAAGGTCTGCATCTGCGGCGCCAGCGCGCTGAGCATTGATTACGCGAAGAAGCTCCTCACCGTGGCCGGCCAGAAGATCAAGGAGGGCGACTACCTCTCGATCGACGGCACCGCCGGCACGGTGTACGCGGGCCGGATCAAGACCGCCCCGTCGGAGATCATCGCGGGCCTGCTGCACGGCGACAAGGCCGCCCAGAAGACCGAGAAGTTCAAGAACTTCCAGCAGCTCATGAAATGGTGCGCCAAGGCCACCCGCCTCGACGTGCGCACCAACGCCGACAACCCCGAGCAGACCGCCAACGCCATCGCCTTCGGCGCCAAGGGCATCGGCCTCTGCCGCACCGAGCACATGTTCTTCGAGGGCGACCGGATCGACGCCATGCGCGAGATGATCCTGGCCGAGAACGAGGCGGACCGCCGGGCCGCGCTGGCCAAGCTCCTGCCCTATCAGCGGGAGGACTTCGCGGGCATCTTCGAGACCCTCAAGGGCCTGCCGGCCACCATCCGCCTGCTGGATCCGCCGTTGCACGAGTTCCTGCCGCACACCACCAAACAGCAGCAGGAGCTGGCCAAAAAGATCGGCGTGCCGGTGAAGCAGATCAAACAGCGCGTCGAGCAGTTGCACGAGTTCAACCCCATGCTCGGCCATCGCGGCTGCCGCCTGGGCATCGCCTATCCGGAAATCACCGAGATGCAGGCGCGGGCCATCTTCGAAGCGGCCGCCCAGGTCGCCAAGAAGAAGATCCGGGTCAAGCCCGAGGTCATGATCCCGCTGGTCGGCTTCGCCCGCGAGCTGGAGCTCCAGGTCGAAATCGTCCACCGCGTGGCCAAGGAGGTCATGAAGGAGCAGAAGGTGAAGCTGAACTACCTCGTGGGCACCATGATCGAGGTGCCGCGCGGCGCGTTGACGGCCGACGAGATCGCCCGCACCGCCCAGTTCTTCAGCTTCGGCACCAACGACCTCACCCAGACCACCCTGGGCATCAGCCGCGACGACATGGGCAACTTCCTCCAGCCCTACACCGAGCACGAGATCTTCCCCAAGAACCCGTTCGCCTCGCTCGACACCACCGGCGTGGGCCAGCTCATGGAGATCGCCGTGGCCAAGGGCCGCCAGAGCCGGCCGGACATCAAGCTCGGCATCTGCGGCGAACACGGCGGCGACCCCGACTCGGTGAACTTCTGTCACCGGCTCGGCCTCAGCTACGTGAGCTGCTCGCCGTTCCGCGTGCCGGTGGCCCGCCTGGCCGCCGCGCAGGCCGCCCTGACCGACCCGGCCCGCAAACCGGCGCCGAAGAAAAAGGCCGCCCAAAAGAAGAGCGCGAAGAAAAAGTAAAGAGGCGGAAGATCGCGCGGTGAATGCCGCGCGTCTCCGAGCGTCCTTTTCCGCCGCCCCGGTCCCCCGGGGCGGTTTTCTTTTGCGCCCCGAAACCGGAAGCGGGATTCGCTTGCGCCGGAGACGGCGGATTGGGTATGCCCGGGGGCGATGGATTCCCGCGAGGCGCTGATCGCGTTGAACCTGATCGGGCATGTCGGGCCGGTGCGGCTGCGGCAGTTGCTCGAGCACTTCGACGACCCGCCCGCCCTCCTGCGCGCCTCGCGCAGCCGGCTGGCCCGGGTGCCCGGCATCGGCGAGGAAACCGCCGAGGCCATCGCGAACTGGGAACGCACCGTTGATCTCGCGGCGGAACTGAAGCGCATCGAGCAGTTCGGCTGCCGGGTGCTCATCGCCGCGGACGAAGCCTATCCCCCGCTGCTGCGCCAGCTCTACGATCCGCCGATGGTGTTGTACGTGAAGGGGACGCTGGAGCCGGGCGACCGGCACGCCGTGGCCATGGTGGGCTCGCGGCGCACCTCGCATTACGGCACGGAGACCGCCCGCAAGCTGGCCTACCAGCTCGCCTACGTGGGGGTGACCATCGTCAGCGGCGGCGCGCGCGGCATTGACAGCGCGGCGCACCGGGGCGCGCTGACGGCCAAGGGACGCACCATCGCCGTGCTGGGCACCGGCATCAACCTCGTGGTCCCGCCGGAAAACCGCGAGCTGTTCGAGCGCATCGCCGCCCAGGGCGCGCTGGTCACCCAGTTCCCCTTCAACCGCCCCGCCGACCGGCAGAGCTTTCCCATCCGCAACCGCATCGTGGCCGGAATGACGCTCGGCACGGTGGTGGTGGAGGCCGGACTGCACAGCGGCGCCTTGATCACCGCGAACATGGCGGTGGACAACGGCCGCCAGGTCTTCGCCGTGCCGGGACGGATTGACGCCCCCCAGAGCAAGGGCTGCCACGACCTCATCAAAAAGGGCGCCAAACTCTGCGAGAGCGCCGAGGACATCCTCAGCGAATTCGAATACCTCTTCCCCGCCGCGCGGGAAAAAGCGTCCGCCGCGAAGGAAATCCCCCCGGCCGTGGCGTTGTCGGAGAAGGAACAGCGGGTTTGGGACTGCCTCGGCGCCCGGGAACACCCGCTCGACGAGATCATCCGCGAGAGCGGCCTGCCGGCGTCCGCGGTATCAGTGGCCCTGCTGGGACTGGAAATGAAGCGTCTCGTCCGCCAGCTGCCCGGAAAACTCTTCGTGCGCAACCGCTAGCCGCGCTCCGCGGCCGGCCCGCCGCTCCCTCCGGCACACCTTGACTTGCTCCGGAAAACGCGCCTACACTGGGTTTTCGGCAGGACCGCCAGAGGCACTGTGGAAAACAACACCAGATGCAACACCACTTGTTGAGAGCAAAAATCCACCGGGCGCGGGTCACCGGCGCGAACGTGAATTACGAAGGCAGCCTGACCATCCCCCGGGATTTGATGGATCGCGTGGGACTGCTGCCCTACGAACGCATCCTCTGCGGCAACATGGCCAACGGCGCGCGGTTCGAAACCTACGTGATCCCCGGCGAAGCCGGCTCGGGCGCGATCGTGCTCAACGGGGCCGTCGCCCGCCTGGGCAACCCGGGCGACTCGCTCACCATCATGTGCTTTGCGGTGGTTTCGGAGGAGGAAGCCGCCGACTGGCATCCCCGCGTCATCGTGCTCGACGAGCAAAATCGCGTCCAAACGCAGCGCGGCGACTGAAGCCCCCCTCCTCCCCCTCCCTTCATGTCCCTGACCGCCGCTGAACTGGCCCGGCAACTGGACGGCACCGTCATTGGCGACGCCGCCGTGACGCTGGAACGCTTTTCCCCCGCCGACACCGCCCGGCCGGGCGACGTCACCTTCGCCGAAAACGAGGCCTACTTCGCCCGGGCGCTGGCCGGACAGGCCTCCGCCATCATCGTGGATCACGAAGCCCGGGCCGACGGCAAGACCATCATCCGCGTGCCCAACGCCCGCATCGCCTTCGCCAAGGCGCTGGAGCTGTTCTTTCCGGAACCCGCGCCGGAGCCGGGCATTCATCCCACCGCGCAGGTGGCCCCCTCGGCCCAGGTGGACCCCACCGCCTTCGTGGGGCCGTTTTGCTGCGTGGACGAGCGGGCGCGCCTGGGACCGGGCGTGGTGCTGCTGGCCGCCGACCACGTGGGCGCGGATTGCGAACTGGGCGAGGGAACGCGGCTGTTTCCGAACGTCACGCTTTACCCGCGCACCCGCCTCGGCCGGCGGGTGCGGATTCATGCCGGGGCGGTCATCGGCGCGGACGGCTACGGTTACGTCTTCGACCAAGGGCGGCACCGCAAGGTGCCCCAGGTGGGGCGGGTCATTCTGGAGGACGACGTCGAAATCGGCGCGAACGTGACCATTGACCGGGGGGCGCTGGGTGCGACGGTGGTGGGCGCCGGCACCAAGATTGACAACCTGGTCCAGCTCGGCCACAACGTGGAAGTGGGCCGGCACTGCCTGTTGATTTCACAAGTGGGCATCGCCGGCAGCACCACCGTGGGCGATTACACCACCATGGCCGGCCAGGTGGGGGTGGCGGGCCATTTGAAAATCGGCAACCAAGTCACCCTCGGCGCCAAGGCGGGCGTGATGAACAACATCCCCGACGGCGAAACCTGGCTGGGCAGCCCCGCCCGCCCCGTCAATGAAACCAAGCGCCAGATGGTGGCCGCCATGCGCCTGCCGGAAATGGTGCGCCGCTTGAAAACGCTCGAACGCGA
>CAZRPT010000141.1:0-3669 GCA_964601985.1 uncultured Verrucomicrobiota bacterium | reverse complement strand
CGGAGGTTGAGGTTGAGCCGGCGGCCCTGCTCGTCATCGGCGGCGAGCTGGAATTCCTCGATCCGGATGGCCACCGGGTCCCGCTCCAGCGCGTAGAGGAAGCGGACGATTGCTTCGAGGTTGCCGCCCAGGCCCGCCCGGCATTCCAGCACCTCGTAGCCCGGCTCGGGCTGCCGCCATTGGGGGGTCAACGAGGTGAAGCGCACGTGGCTTTCACGGGCCCATTTCGCGCTTTGTTTGAGCACCGTTTCCTCGGCGGCGGGGCGGCGTGGCGCCAGCGCGTCCCGCTGCATCCAATGCCAGCGCTGCTCCAGAAAATCCGCCCGCTCGAGCAGGCTCCGGCCGCGGGAGACTTTCAGTTCGAGCTGTTCGATCTCCGCCGCCCGCTCGCGCCACGAACGCGCATAGGGCGTGAGGACCATCCGGTCCAGCACGAAGATGGCGACGGCGGCGGCGGCGGCAATGGCCAGCCAGCGTTGGCGTTGTTCAGGATCGAGCGTCATTGCGCCAGGTAAATTGAAAGGAAAACTGCACCGGATCGCGGCCCCGCATCTGCCGCACCTTCAATTCGGTCACGCGGGGATCCTTCCGCAACCGGTCGAGGGTGGCCATGACCTCCTGATTGTTCCGGGCCAGGCCGTTGCAGGTGAAGACCCCGCCCGGTTTGAGTTCGAGCGTGCGCGCCCAGACGGTCCCCTTCTCGGGAAAGGCCGCCGCGACGGCCTGGAGCACTTCCAGCGACACCGGCTGGTTGCTGAACCAGGAGCGGAACTTCCGGATGTTTTCCTGCACCGTTTCCAGTTGCCGGACCCGCGGCTCCATTTCCGACCACCGGGCCCGCAGGCCGGCGAGTTTGCGGGATTGCAGCCAGGCCGGCGCGGCCAGCGCCAGCAGCAGCGCCACTCCGGCCAGGATGGCCTGTCGCCGCCGGCCCCGGCCGTAGCGATGAAAGGCCTGCTGCCAGCGGTTCACCCGGGGCGGCAGAAATTCGAACGCCGCCGGTTCGCCCGTCAAATGGCGGCACGCCACTTCCAAGGCGGGCTCCGCCGGCGCGGGCAGCGGGCCGTTGTCCGTGGGCAGGGGGCGACACGGAACGCGCTCCACCGTCTCCCAGCCGCGCGCGCGCAGGAGCGGTTCGGTGGCGCGGAACAATTCCCCCACCCGGCCTTCGGGGCCGTGAAACCGCACCGTCCGGAAGGCCTCGCGCAGCTCCGCCGGCAGGCGGCCCCGGGTCAGCCGGATTTCGCGCGCCAGCTCCGCGGCCGTGACGACGTGGGTGGCGCCGGCTTTCCCGGCGGCTCCGCCCAAGTGGCGAAAGCCCACCAGGTCCGCGCCAACGGTGAGGATCAAATCCAGCCCCGCCCCCGCCGGACAAACATGGAGGGCGGCGTTCCGCGACGCCGTGACGTCCTCGTCCGGCGTGCCGATTGGAGATTCCGGCCGAGGAGAGGGAAAGTCAGAGGTTCGCGGAATTCGTTCCTCCGAAACCCGCTCTTCCGATTCGCCCCCTTCCGAAAGGCGGCGCTCCGCGACGCCCCGGCTTCCTTTCGGATTTCGGATTTCGGATTTCGGATTTCCCCCGCTCCCTCGTCCCGCCGGTTTTTCCGGGGCCTCCGAAAGCACGCACCCGCCCAGGCCCAGCGCGATCGAGACCGGCTCCAAGCCGGCGGTTTCGAGCAGGCGGCGGACCGCCTCGACGCGGCTCTCATCCAGCCCCACCAGCAGCCCCCAGGAGGCGTTCGCGCCGAACGTAAACCGATGATGCGCCAGCGCCATCCGGCCCGGCGGGAAGGGGAACTCCCGCTCCGCCCGCAGCTCCAGAAAACTCGCCAAATCCTCGCCGGCCAGGTCGGGCAGCTCCAGCGGCACGCCCATCGCCCAGGCCAGCGGCAGCCGGACCGCGCAGCGTTTTTCGCCCAGCCCGCGCTCGCCCAGCACTCCCGCCAGCAGGCGACCCGCCTCCGCCGGATCGGCCAGGACCCGTTCCGCCGTCAGCGGCACGATCAATCCCTCCTTCACCTGGCACTGCCCGTTCACGCGCCGGACCCGGACCACGGCGAGGCCGTTGTCCTCGAAGGACAATCCCAGCAACGCGCCGTTGCGCGAGCGATTCAACCAGGCGGGAAGGTTCATGGCATCAAAGTCCGGCGGGCGAGCAGTTGTTCCCGGGTGTCCTCGCCGAGGCTCCAGCCCAGGCCGGTGAGGTCTTCGCGATAGACAATTTGCGGGGCGTCGCCGGTGAGGTCCACCACCGCCACGGCGCGGGCGTAGCCCCGGCCGTGCCGGCCCACGCCCGCGACGTCGGCGCGGACCTGAAAGGTGCGCGAGGTCAGATACGGCCCCACCGCGCGGATGGTTTCGGCGTCGAGGACGTCCGCCGCCCACGCCACGCTGTCGAGCAGGGTGTTGCTGCCCTGCCGCTGGGCCACGAGGTCGGCGGCCTTTTGCTCGTCCATCCCCGGCAGGGCGGCCAGCACGACCGCGCTGGCGGTGTTCACGTTGATCCGGCCCTTGAGGAAGTCGTCGTCGGAATCGGTCAGGGCGTCGTCAATCTGGCCGAACTCCTCCGACGTCAGGCCGCTGCGGGCGTAAAACTCCAAGACGCTCCGCACGGGCGGGCCCTGGCCCACCCGCTGCTGGATTTCCTTGGCCCGCTCCTCGCCGAAGGCCTCCGCCAGCAGCGCCGCCAGTTTCTGGCCGCCCTGGGTGACGTTGATCCGTTTCGAGCCGTCGGGGCGGGTGTTGGGTTCGCGGGTGAAGACGGTCAGATATTCCGCCACCCCTTCGTCCAGCACGCCGTCCTGATCGTCCGGCGGCCAGGACCGGTCGCCGTCGTTTTCGTTCGGATCGAGCAGGCCGTTGCGGTTGGCGTCCTCGCCGTAGAGCAGCTCGCGCGTGAATCCCGCCACCAGCCGCAGCTCCTCGACGCTCGAAAAGGGGGCGTTTTTGCAGGCGTAGGGCGGGTCGAGGAACTGGTAAAACTGCGCTTCCGCGCCGCCTTCGGTGAGGTCGTCGTCCTCGTCCCGCCAGTCCACGACGGCGGCGGCCAGCTCCGGCGTCATGCCGGGCAGCCCCGCGAGCATCTCGGGCGTGGCGGTGTTCAAGTTCATTCTGGCCGCTTCGTCTCCCAAGGAGAAGACGCGCTGACGCTGGGCGCCGGTTTCACCAGAATGACTTAAAAACCAAAAAGATCCGTCGCCGACCGGAGCCTCCTCGGCGGAGTAGGTGTCCTCGGCGGGGAGTTCGCCGGAGGTTTCGAGGTTGGCCAGCAGGTAGGCGGCGTAACGCAGCCCGCCCTCGACCGCCTGCCGGGCCTGCGCCTGGGCCAGCTCGTTGTCCGCCCCCCGGAAATGCAGCACCACCGCCTGCCCGAACAGCAGCGTCACCGTGACCAGCCCGAGCGCCACCCAGAGGACGATGATGAGGATGGTCCCGCGCTGCCCGCGCGCAGCGCGGGAAATCCGAAATCCGAAATCCGAAATCCGAGAAGCAGTCAGGGGCTCGCGGAGCTCGCCCCTCCCAAGGGAGCCTTGAAGGGCGGAGCCCCGCGACGCCCAAGCTTCCTTTCGGAATTCGGAATTCGGAATTCGGAATTCCTTCGCTCCTTCGCTTTTCGGCCTTCGGATCTTCACTGCCTCCCTCCCGGTGGGGGTTGCGGGCCGCTCCCTC
>CAZRPT010000140.1:0-45089 GCA_964601985.1 uncultured Verrucomicrobiota bacterium | reverse complement strand
GGGCGATTTCACCCTGGCGGAAGTGGGATTGGAACCGTGGCGGAACACCCATCCCGCCGCCCGGGCCCTTGTGAAACGCTGCCGCGCCCTGGCCGCGCTCTCCCCGCCGCCCGCCCGTTTGCTGGTTGCCGGAACCACGGAAGCCGCCGCTCCCTCCGGGGAATGAAAACGCGCGTCAGACGCGAAAAAGCGCCGTTTTTTCCGCTTCTGTTTTGCGGCCGTCCGCCGCTTTTGTGTTTCCCGGGTTCCTCCTTTCCTCCCGAATTTTCAGCATATAACGAAAAATAAATTACAGTTTTTTTCCAAATTACTTGTCAAAGCTCCGGAACGGAGGTATAAAGGGCGGTGATGAAAGACAATCTGAAAGAGTTTGTCTCCCTGAGAGACGAGTTGTTGAAGGAGAAAGCGCAGTTGCAGGAGCGCTTGAAGCAGATCGAAGCCGTATTGGGAAGCGAAGCCACCGTGGCGGTTTCCGCTCCGGAAGCGCCGGCGCCGCGGCGGCGGGGTCGCCCCCCGGGCTCGGGCAAGAAAAAGGCCGCCCGCAAAGTGGCCGCCGCGGCGAAAAAGACGGCCGCGAAGCTGAAGCTGACGCCGGCCAAACCCAAATCCGGCAAACGCATCCGCAACAAAGTGTCCCTGCGGGAAGTGGTGATGCAGGTGACGAAAAACAATCCGATGACCAAGGACGAAATCATCAAGGCGGTTCTGGCCACCGGATATCGGTTCAACGCCGCCGACCCGATTCCTTCGCTGAACTCGGTGCTCTACTCGAAGAAGCAGTTCAAGAACGAGAACGGCCGATTCAGTCCGGCCAAGTAAACAACTCCTTCATTCAACCAACGTGAGGCGCGCCCCGTGGGGGCGCGCTTTTCCGTGTGGAAGAAGCGTGCCCCCCTCCCCTCCCCTTTCCGCGCTGTACCCGGGAGAAACCGGAACCGGAGTTTCCCCCGCCTGAATCCGTCGAAAAACGCCGGAAAAAAACCGTCCCCTCCCCGGGGATGTTTTGCGCCTCCCGGCCGACGGCCTGCCCATTTGCCCGCTTTTCCGCCGGGCTCTCCCGCGGGAACACAAAATTTCCGGCGGGATAAAAACAGGCGGAGGACGCCCTTTCATACCCTCTCCGAAAACCATTCAGCTCCCGGTACAGAATCGCACGCCCCGGCGATGACTGCCGTGATCGCCGGCACGGTCCGAGAGCCGTCCGGAAAACGCCGGGCCGGGGAACCCGGCCTCCCGCTGCGTCCTTCCTGCAGGCCGCGTGCCCCCACGCGGCGGGAGGTCCCGCTGTTTCCGACAGGCTCCGGGTTCCCCAATCCGAATTCCGAAAAGCGCCTTTTTCGCAACCGCCGGGACGACAAGAATCCTTGCCGGGGCGCGCGCGACCGTCGCTTTTTCCCGTTTTCGTCGGGAAACCGAAAACGCGCCGGAACCGGGAGGGGGCTCAATACCGCGCCCGGATTTCCCAAACGCGGGTGGAGAGGGGCAGGGAAAGCCAGTCGCCGGAGCATTTGGCGCGATGACCGTTGACCCGAACCTCCCGGAAGCGGCGCCCTTCCGGCGGCCGGAGACGCAGGCGCACGCGGGCGGGCGGGACGGCGTCGTCCGCCAGCCGCACGCGGGCGTGGATTGCGTCCGCGCGGCCTTCGAGGAGCAGGTCCAGGCGCCCGAAGGTGGTGGGGAAACGCGTCAGCCGGAGCGTCTGCCCGGCGGCCAGCCAGGTTCGCGGCAGGCCGGCGCCCAGGTCGAGCCGGTCGGGCGTTTCCCGGACCAGCGTATGGCGCAGTTGCCGGAGCCAGCGGCACTCGTCGGCCAGATGGTCGGGCAACCGCCCCGCGCCTGGGGCGGCGAGCGTGAGGGTTTCGGCGTCCAGCCGGGTGGCCAGGGCGTTTCGCAGCGCGCGCCAGCAGAGCCCGATTTCATCCCGCGCGAGATAAACGTCCGCCAATGCCAGCGTCAGGGGGGCGGGGCTGATTTGGGCGGGCCGCCAGGGGCGTCCCTCCGCGCGCCACGCGCCCAGGAGGAGGTTGTCTTCCAAATGCTGGAGCAGCCAGCCGGTGAAGGGATCGTCCGGCGGCAGCACTCCGTCGTTGACGAGGCGCAGCGCGGAAACGGCGATCTCCTCGGGACGCTCCTCCCAACCCCGCATCAGAGCCCCCCGGCGCCAGGGCACGCCGGGGATCCAGGTGTCATTTCGCAGGCGGAGGAGGGGCGTTTCCGCCACGCTGTCCTCCAGCGCGGCCAGCAATTGCCGCTGATAATGGGCCGCCACCTCGCGCCAGCGCCGGGCCTGGGCCCGCCAGGCCGGCTGCGCTTCCGGCGGCATGACGGCGGCCCGGCGCTCCAGCCAGGCGGCGGTTTCCCGCAAGGCGCGGACGTTGGCGCCGTCGGTGGCAAACGCCCGCACCCACGGTCCCCCGACGCGCACGGCGCCCGGCAGCATGAGGCCGTCGGGACCCCGGCCCGCCTGAATCCATTCGGCGGCCGGCAGCAAAACCCCGGGCGGAACCGCGGCGGCCGAAGGAGCGCGCTCCACCAGCAGGCTCAGAAAGGCGGCGTGCTGCCAGAGCGGAGCGGACGCGCCAAAGACGTCCGGCGTGTCCGCCGTCTGGGCGCAAAACGCGCCCGCCCGTTGCGTCACCGCGCCCCGCGGCGCCCGGACCCCCTGATGGGCCAGAACGGGCGCAAGGAGATGATCGGCGGCCGCGGAATGACCGGCCGCGTCCAGCGCGCGGACCACGGCGGCGACCTCGTTCAACGGCAACCTCCGGGCGCCGCCGGCCGGCCCCAAATGCCATTCGCCGCTGACGGGATCGCGCTCCAAGGCGCTCAACAACCGGCAGAGGTTCGCGCGAAACAGCGCGTTGAGCCGGGGCGCGGGCAGCTCCACCCGGCCCGCCGCGGCCAGTTGCGATTCCCAGAACGCCACGGCGTGGGTCCGCGCGGCGGCGAAATCAAGCGCCTTCAAAGCGGCCAGCTCGGCGGGCGCCAGCAGCTCCACGCCCGGAATCCAAAGATCGAGGACGCGCTCCGTCCGCGGCGGCAGCTCCCAACAACACCGCACCGCGCTCCGCGTGACCGGCGTCCCCGTCGCGTTGGTCACCGTCAGGAGGGCCAGGTCCACCCGGGCTTCCGGCGGCGCCACCACCCGCCCCCGCACCGGCACGACCCCCGCCCGCTCCTCGCCGTCGGACGGCGCGGCCAGGATGAGCGTGCCGTCCACCGCCACGTGCAGGGGCGCGGGCGGTTCGCAAAGCAGCCACAGCCGGGCCGTCCGGGGTTGCCCGGCGGGATTGCGCACGTGGAAACGGCTGCCCAGCACGAGGGTTTCCGTCCCGACAACATTGGTCAGGCCCGCAAATCCGCCCCGGAGAGGGGCCACGAGACTTTCGCGGCGCCAGCACAGCCCGTCCGCCCGCCATTCGCGCGTCACGAGGGGAAGTCCGTTTTCCGCCAGCCGCCGGCGAACGGGCGGTTCCGGAACCTGGGGAAGCCGGGGCGTTTTCCCCCAGCCCATCCGCCAGCGCAACACCGGCCAGGGCCAGGGCCGCGCCGCGCGATCCACCCCGGGCGTCCGCAACGCGTCACGCCGCAGCTCGAGATCGCCATTGGGCGCCAGCACGAAATCCTGGCGCACGCCCGGCAGGGACAGCGTCACCGCCGCGCGAAACCCCGCGGCCGCTTCGTTCAAATCCCGGACGAACGCCGCTTCCGGCGTCCGGGAAACCTGCTCGATCACCGTGCCGCCCGCCCAGCGACCGGGCTTCGGCCCCGCCCAATGAGCGTAATCCGGCGTCCGCGCGGGATCGCTCACAAACACCCCCAAGTCGCGCACGAACAAGCCCCCCGCCGCCAGCACGACGCCCACCGGCACGGCGAAACTGCCGCGCGGCCCGTCGAGAAACAGCACCCGCCCCTGATCGGGGCTGAGGGGGTCGTCCGAATGGGCGTATTCCACCTCCACGACCGCCGCGTGCCGCCCGGTTTTCGCGTGGCTGAGAATCCGCCCGTTGCGGGCCTCGAAGACGGGATCGCGCCCGCGCCGCCGCCCTCCCACTCCCCACTCAAACCGCAGTCGCGCGCGCCGCAGGACGGCGTCCGTGCGAACCTCCACCCGTTCCAGCACCACGTCGCGCGTGAAACTCAAACGCAGGGCGCGGGTCACGCGAAACCGCTGTCCGCCCGGCACGCCGGCGGGCAAACCGTTGGTGTCCCCGGGGGGAAACCGCACCACGGCGTGGCCGTCGGACAGGGTCACCTCCGGCGAAGCCCGCCGCCAGCGGGGGGGCTCGTTGGTGTCGGCGCGAAGCGGCCAGCCCTCCCGCCACCAGCTCAACAGCAGCCCGGACGAAGACGGCGGCGCCCCGCCGAATCGCAACCGCAGCTCGCGAATGGCGCGGGGATTGGGCCAGTCCAGTTGAAGCAAATCACCGGCGGTCAACCCCACGCCCGGCGTGGCCGCGCCCTCCGGGGCGGTCAGCAGGACGGGGTCCACCCGGGAAACCCGCCCCCGCTCGTCCACCGTCACCATCCGCGCCGCGGCGGCCACGTTGGCGGGCGGTTCCGCCGCGGCCGCCGCCCCCATCGCGCCGGCCAGCACCGCGCCGGCCAACCCGCTCCGCCATCGGCGGCGGACACCCCGCCCTCCGCCTGCTTTTCCCAAATGACTCCCGCGATACCGCACGTGACCCTCAAGAGTGCAACGCCAGCGGCCGCCCGCCAAGCGGCTTCGCCGAATAAAATCTCCCCCGCTTTTCTTGACGCGGGCCGGATTTGGGGGTTTTTGAGGGGAAACACAACCCGGCGGCATTTTTTCCATGAGCGTCCGACACACGATCGCCTTCTGGAACCTCGAAAACCTCTTTGACGTGGCGGACTCCCCCCGCCGCAGCGACAAACTGCGGCGCGTTCTGGGCAAGGCCGTCCGCGGCTGGGACGAATCCCGCCTGAGCCGCAAGCTGGAACAACTGGCCCGCGTCATCCGCGCCCTGAACGACCAGCGGGGCCCCGACCTCCTGGGCGTGTGCGAGGTGGAAAACCGGCACGTCCTCGAACGACTGGCCGCGCAACTGGCGCCGTTGGGACGCCGCTATGACATCGCGCACGCGGACACCCGGGACCAGCGCGGAATTGACGTGGCGTTTCTCTACGACCGCGACCGCTTCACGGCGGAGGCCCAGTTCAGTCATTGGGTCATGCGCCGCACCGCCACCCGGGACTTGTTTCAGGTGAACTTCCGCACGGCGGGCGGGCGCCCCTTGGTGGTGGTGGGCAACCACTGGCCCGCGCGCCTGCCCGACGCCGCCGAAACCGCCGGCTACCGCGCCATCGCCGGCGAAACGCTGGCCTACTTCCACCAACGCATCCGGGAAGAACTCGGCCGCGACACCCCCGTGCTGGCGATGGGCGATTTCAACGACGAACCCTTCGCCGCCTCGCTCACCCGGCACGCCCTGGCCCGGCGCAGTCGCGCCCGCGTCAGCAACGCCCGTTCGCCGGTGTTCCTGAACCTCATGTGGCCGCTGCTGGGCCGGGGAGAGGGCACGCTTTACCACCACCACGCGCCGTTCCTCTTCGACCAGTTCCTCGCCAACCAGGCCCTGCTCAAACAGCGGGCGCCCCTGCGGGCATTGCCGGAAACCGCCGCCATCTTCCGCCTGCCGGCCATGACCCGCCCCGGCGATTATCCCGAGCCCATCCGCTTCGGCGGCCTGGGCAAAACCGTCAACCGCGACGGCTTCAGCGACCATTTCCCCATCATCATGGAACTCGGGGAAAAAGACTGAACCCGGAAAAAATCATACTCCCCTCCCCCGGCGCCGGCGTAGCGAGGCGAAAACGGGGGCGGCAATTTCGAAAACCGAGGGATCGAGGACCGCAGAAAATTCGAATCCCGAAATCCGAAAAAAAGCTGCGGCGGCGCGGAGCTCCGTCCTCCGGTGGGGGAAAAAAGGAAAAGCGGCAGAGGACTGCCGCGGTTCAAGACGCTGGCGCGAATCCGGAAGCTGCCTTTCGGATTTCGGGATTCGGATTTCGAATTTCCCCCGGCCTCTCCGTCCGCCTGACGTGGGCGGCCACGGGAGGCATCGGGAAAGCGGGCTTGCTCAGCCCCGGAACATCGGCCGACAATCCGAATCCATGAAACCGTTCGTGTCCGCCGGGTCCCAACGAAACCGCCGCGGTGGTTGATCCGTGGTTCGCTTGCTTCGCGTCCGCTTGTCGTGCCATGCGTTTTCCGTTTCTTCCCTTCGCGCTTCTGCCGCTGTGCGCCGCGTGGTTGCACGCCGCGCCGGTTCAGCTTTCCGGCATCTACCCGCACCTCGCCATGTTCAACGACGAGGGGGAATGCGGCACCGGCGCGGTGGTCCCGTGGGCCGGGCGGTTGTGGGTGGTGACTTACGCCCCGCACGCGCCAAAGGGCGATCCTTCCAACCGGCTCTATGAAATCACGCCGGATCTCCGGCAGATCATTCGCCCGGAATCCATCGGCGGCACGCCGGCGAACCGTTTGATCCACGACGAGTCGCGCCAGCTTTTCATCGGCCCCTACGCCATCGCCGCCGACCGCACGGTGCGGGTGATTCCCTACACCCGGATGTTCGGTCGTCCCACCGCCACCGCCCGGCACCTGACCGAACCGGCCCGCAAGGTGGTCACCGCCACGATGGAGGAGGGCGTTTATGAAATTGACGTGCGGTCGCTGGCCGTCACCGAGCTCTGGGGCGACGAGGCCAACCCGGCGGCGCGCCGCCGGGCGAATCTGCCCGGCTACCACGGCAAGGGGTTTTATTCCGGCCAGGGCGTCTATGTGTATGCCAACAACGGCGAACACGGCGCCGCCGCCCTGCGCCGGCCCGACCTCCCCTCCGGCGTGCTCGCCGAATGGGACGGCCGCTCCGCCGCGTGGACGGTGGTGCGGCGCAACCAGTTCACCGAAGTCACCGGGCCGGGCGGAATTCATGGCAATCCACACCCGGCCACCGACCCGATCTGGACGATCGGGTGGGACGTCAAGTCGCTGATCCTCGGCGTGCGCGTGCCGCCGGAAAAGACCGGCGCCGCGAACGCCTCCCCCTGGACCTTCTACCGCCTGCCGAAGGCCTCCCACTCCTACGACGGCGCGCACGGCTGGAACACCGAGTGGCCGCGCATCCGCAACATCGGCCCCGAGGGCGAAGACGATTTCCTCATGACCATGCACGGCACGTTCTGGCGGTTTCCGGCGAATTTTTCCCCGCGCCACTCCGCCGGTCTCGCGCCGCGTTCGAATTATTTGAAGGTGATCGGCGATTTCTGCCGGTGGCGCGGGCGCGTCGTTTTCGGGTGCGACGACACCGCGAAAAACGAGTTCCTCAACACCCGCCGCGCCAAGGGGAAGATCGCCCCTCCGCAATCGCAGTCCAACCTCTGGTTCCTCGATCCCGACCGGCTCGACCACCTCGGTCCCGCCCTCGGACGCGGCGCGGTGTGGCGGAACGAACCGGTCCGCGCGGGCGCGCCTTCCGCGCCTTACCTCTTCGCCGGTTACGACCTGCGCGGCCTGCACCTCGTGCAGGACACGGGCGCCGCCGTTGTTTTCCATCTCGAAGTGGACCGTGACGGGACCGGCGAATGGTCGCCGCTGAAATCCGTCACCGTCCCCCCTTCCGGTTACGCCTTCGTTGCGTTCGCTCCGGGGGAACGGGGCACCTGGATTCGCGTGGTGAGCACGCGCGACGTTCCCCACGCCAGCGCCGTGTTCACCTGCCGGAACCGCGACACCCGCGCCGCCGCCGCCGGCCCGATTTTCAAGGGGCTCGCCCGGCCGGGACGGGACGGGAAAACCCTCACCGGCGGTCTCGTCCGCGCCCGGGGCGGCCACCGGCGCACCCTGTCTTTCGCGGCGCAAACCGCCGCCGGCGCGGACCTCGGTTACTACGAACTCGACGGCCGGTTGCGGCTCCGGCGCGTCGCCGATCCCGCCGCCCACCGCTTCACCAAGGAGCACACCGCCCTCCCGCAAGGCGTGCTGCGCGTGGACGCCGCCTCGGTGCTGTACGTGGACGACGACGGCCGCCGCTGGCGGTTGCCAACGGGCGATCCCGCGCCGGGACGGCATCCGCTCGGGGAATACCGGGTCGCCCGCGAGGTCGCCACCGAGCGCGACCTCTTCAACGCCGCCGGCACCTTCTACGAGCTGCCCGCCCGCAACGCCGGCGGCTTTGCCAAAATCCGTCCCATCGCCACCCACCACCGCCTCGTCCACGATTACTGCTCCTATCGCGGCCTGCTCATCCTCTCGGGCGTGGCCGCCGACGCCCCGACCGACAACCCGCACCTCATCCGCTCCGACGACGGCCGGACCGCCCTCTGGGCCGGCGCGCTCGACGACCTCTGGCAACTGGGCAAACCCCGGGGCGCCGGCGGGCCGTGGCGGCACACCCCGGTCCGGGCCGGCGTCCCTTCCGATCCCTACCTCATGACCGGCTACGACCGGAAATCACTCCGGCTCGCCGCCGACCGTCCCGTCACGATCACCGCCGAAATTGACCTGACCGGCGACGGGTTGTGGGTGGTCTGCCGCGCCTTCGCCGTGACGCCCGACGCGCCGGTGGTCCATCGCTTCCCCGACGCCTTCTCCGCCTACTGGATCCGCTTCCGCGCGGATCACGACTGCGTGGCCACCGCCCGGCTGGAATATCAATAGGACGCCCGTTGACTCCGGCGGACGCCTCCACTTCCACCCGCCCTGTTTTTGTCCGGCACGGATATTGCGCTGGCCTTGCACACCGGCCTCCCCTCATAATGCGCCCAGGAACGCCGATGAAGGCCGAAGCTCAAACACTATTGCTCCGACAGTGCGTACGGGGGGACGAAACCGCGTGGAACCGGTTATTTGATGAGTATTACGAGGAAGTGTTCCAGTTTTTCCTCCGTCAAAGCCGCGATTTCACGCTGGAAGAAGTCGAAACATTATGCCGCGAGGTGTTCCTGGCGGCGATTCGCAATGTCGCTTCGTATCAGAGCCGGGGCGGCATTCAGACATGGCTGCTCCGCATTGCGATGAATCGCGGGCGGATCCGGATCGAAAAGAGCCGGCAGGCCCGCCGGGGACAGGCGCCCGCGCCCCTCCCCCCCCTGCCGGAAAACCGGCCTCGCGGGCGCCGGACGGCGGCGCCCCCTCCCCCCCCTCCTCCACCCGCCACGCCGGAGGAGGAATTTCAAATGCTGCGCGAGGCGTTGGATCGCATGGCCGGGCCGGGTCGGGATTTGATCGAGCTGCATTATTTCGGCGATGTCTCCGTGGCCACGCTGGCCTTGGAGTTCGAAATGAGCATCCGCTCGATGCGGACCCGTTTGCGCAAATGTCTGAAACGGGTGGAGGAGCTGGTTCCGAGCCTCACCCAGCAAATCGCCGACCGATATACCGAAAAATCCCGCGAAGAGGATCCGTTGGCGTTGGACGATGGAAAGGCGGATCGGGACAAGTCGTCCCGCCACCATCCGGTGCTGGACCGCTACCTGCGGGAGTATGCCGAGGAGCAGGATGCCCGGGGCCCCGAAGAAGCGGCCATGCCCCCGGCTCAGCGGGAAGAATTGATCGCGGTCGTGCATCAGGGCATTCCCCGGAGGAGGAGGAGGCAGCGGCGGACCGAATATGAGGATGAATTGGAGGAGAAGCAGCTGCGCAAAAAGGCGGCCCGCGGGGGAAGCGCCACGGACAAGGTCAGCCTGTTCCGCGTGCTGGGAGGACTGGCGCTGAAACTGCTGGCGGTGGTGACGGTGATGGCCGTATTAGCGGCGGTTGTTTTCTGGTGGCTCGACCGGATGTCCGTGCGGCAGGCCGAGGAAGCCAGCGCGAGCGCGGCGGGAAACGCATCCTCCGCTTCCGCCCCCGCCGACGCCCCCTTGGGCGTGTTTGCCGCCTTGGAAAATCTCACGCCCGCGACCAACGCCACCGACGCCGCCTCGGCGACGCCGGAAACCGCTTCCGCCACGAACGCCCTTCCGGCGGCGCCGACGGGCGACATCCCGCCCGAAGAACAGGTGGTGAAACTGGCGGCCCTGGCGGCCCGGGTTCCCCCCAATCGCAGCGGCGCGCGGATCGAGTTCAATCCCCCTCCCCCGGACGCGCAGCTGCGAAAACGGATCAGCGTCCCCGAAGCGCCCGACATGTTCCGGCGGGTGCGCATCGTGCAAACGGACCGGGGCATCGAGATCACCGACCGGTGGGACGGCTCGTTCTACCAGCTGAAGGCCGGCACGCAACCGGTGGCGAAAATCACCGAAGTCGCCCGCGCGCAGGCCCTGGAGCTGCCCGGCGTGAAATCGGATTCGCCGGCGGTGTTGGTGCTGAGCGGCAAGGGCACCAGCTTCACGCTCAATCAGGACATTCAAGTGCGCGTGGAACTGGTGTTGCAGGAGCTGCCCCCGGGCACGCCGGTCGCCCTGCGGGAAAACGACGCCAACAAGGCCTTCGCGCTCTGGCTGACGCACAGCCGGCTGTATGGGGAAGCCACCCTCGAAAACGGCGCGAAAGTCCTCTTTGAAGGGGTGCCCGTGAAAAAGAAGTAGCCCGCGTCGCGCGCGGGTTCCGCCCTACCGGGGCAGAAAGGCCAGATGGTCTTCCCGCACCCAGCCGGACCCCCGGGGCGCGCCGTCCACCCGCGCCCATCCCCCCTGGCGCTCGACCACCTCCAATTCCCGGCCGGGTTTGAGGGTTTGAATGGCCTGTGATTGCTCCAGAGGACCGTGGCGCAACACGGCCTCGCCATTGACCACCACCGCCTCCCGCCGGGGCCGCAAACTCCACGCCACGCCCAACCCCACCGCGAGCGTCACGGTCACCACCGCCATTCCGCGCGCCCCGGGCCGCAACCGGGGCCACCACTCCGGACGCAGGAAACCGGCGGCCCGCAGCAGCATCCAGAGCCACAACGCGCCCGTCACCGCCCACGTCCACTCGTCCAGCGTGAAAAATTGAAACGCCCGCCGCCACCACGACGCGCGGGGCGGGGCGCTCCCCGCCACCAGGGTGCGGGCCAGGCGCAGATTGGCCCGCACGTCCCGATCCCGGGGCGCCAGCCGCCGGGCCAGGCGGTAATGAAAAATGGCGCGCCCGGGTTTGCCGGCCTTGAGCCAGGCGTTGCCCAGGTTGAAATGGAGCGCGACCGTGGAAACGCCGTTGGTCCAAAGCCGCTCGAACGCCTGCGCCGCTTGGGCGTAAGCGCCCTGTTCATAGAGCAGTTTGGCCTCCGCGAAGGCCGCGTCGCGGTCCGCGGGGGCCGGCGCGGCCCGCAATCCGCCCCCCCCCGCCAGCAGCAGCAAAAGCGCCACCGGCCACGACGCGCACAGCCGGCGCGCGTTTCCGCCCGCCCGGCGGAGGAGGGAAAGCGCGAAATTCATGGGGCGAAGAAGGTCCATTTCAGAGATCCAGATGGCGCACCTGGTTCAGCACCGCTTCGATCCGGCGGGCCACGCCGGGCAGATCCTTGCTTTCGGCCACGGGCGCGTAGCGGGCCTGATTGCAGATTTGAAACAGCTCGTGCAAATCCTTCAACACCGCCTCGGGCACGCCGGCGGGGCGGAGGCGTTCTTCGATCACCGCCTCGGTGATGGCCGCCGCCGGCAGGTCCAACCGCTCGCCCAATTGTTCCTGCAACAGGCGGAAGGCGTGGGCGAAGAAGGCGGTCGCGTCCCCCTTGCGGGCCAGCTCCCTGAGTTCGCCCAGCAGGCGGCGGCGCACCCGGCCGAAGGCCAGCCGCCGGGCCAGCCGGGGATTGCGGGCCAGATGATCCACCCGCCGCCGCCAGCCCCAAGCCGCGCCGCATCCGCCCACCGGCGCCAGCAGCAGCAGCCAGAACCAGCCCCGGGTGAGCAGCGGAGGCCGGATCAGCGCCGGCGGACCGAGCCGCTCCTTCAACGGCGCCAGTTCCCGGGGCACGGCGGGTTTCGGGGGGGCTTGGGGATTCGCGCCCGCCGGCAGGGGCGCGAGGGCCTGCGCCCGGGAGGCGGGGCGCACCAGCAGGGGCTGCGCCGGATGAGTGAGGGTGCGGTACTGCCCCTGCTCCGGGTCGAAGAAGCTGAAACGAAGGGCGGGGATTTCCCGCAAATCAGGCCGCTGCGGCACGATGTCCTGCTCGAAGATTTTCGTGCCCAGCGCGCGAAGACGATCGGTGAGGTCGGTTTGCATCCGGGGCGGATACACCTTGAAGCCCTCCCATTCCGGGCCCCGGCCCGTGGGCACGCTGACATTGTCCAGCAGCCCCTGGCCGTGAATGCGGATTTTGAGGTGCACCGGCTCGCCCACGGCCACGTTGGTGGGGGAGGCGGTGACGCTCATCTCATACTGTCCCACCGCGCCGGTGAAACCGGCGGGACGGCCTTCGGAGGGGAGGGGTTTCACGTGGAGGGTGACGGGCTGGCTGCGGAGTTGCACCGGCCGCACGTCCGCCTGCAAGCCAAACGGGTCGAAATTAAAAACGTCCGCGAACGGGTCATTGCTCCGCCGGCGGGGTTTGGGGATCAGGAGGGTGAGTGACGCTTCCGCGGGGCCGAGGGTCAGCTCGCCCGCCTTGCTGGGAAAAGCGTTCTGCTGGTGGCGAACCACGCGATAAATGACGTCGCCGCGCCGGACCTGCTGCTGGCCGAGCGGCTCCAAACCGCCGAAGACAAAGCCCGGATTGCGCAGGGGCTGGGGGGCGTAATCGCGGGCATTGCTCCGAAAATAGAGGCTGATCTCCACCGGGACGCGCTCGCCGACGAACGCCTCCTTTTTGCCGGGGGTCAGGGCCAGGTAGGCCCAGCGCGGCTGGGCGCCGCTCTGCCGGGGCAGCGCCTGGTCGCGGTCCAGGACGGTCAGTTTCACCGGACGAGTCCGCAGATGTTCGGCGCCCACCCTCAGTTCGATGGCCGGGATGGTGAACTCGCCCTTCCGCTCGGGAACGATCCGGTAGTTGAAGGAAAGGCTGATGGAGGTCCGTCCATTGACGATGTTCATCGCGCTGGACTGGCCTTCATAGCGGAAGCGCAGCCCCGGCACCTGGGGCAGTTTGGGAAAGCGCAGCGCTGATTGGGGGGCGCTGGTGAAGACGAGGGAAAACCGCGCCGATTCGCCCAGGTGAATGGTCGCCGGCTCCACCTGCGCGGACACGGAAGTCGCCCGCCCCACGCCGCCGCCCGCCACCAACCCGAGCAGCAGGGCCACACCCCACACCCGGCCGCCGCGACGGCAACGAACGGGCTGACGGGCAGGCGGCTTCATGACGTTACCAAGGCTTGCTGGTCGGTCTCGAGTGGGCCTGTTGACGCCGCTCGGCCTCGGACCAAAGGCGTTCGTCGCCCCGGGCCGCTTCCAGCAGGCGACGCGCCTGCTCGGGGGTCATTTGATTTTTCGGGGAGGGCCGCGCCTGCGCGGAGCGGGTCTCGTTGGTCCGGCCGGATTGGGGTCGCGGCGGGGATTGCGGCTGTTTCCGGTCTGATTTCCGGCGCTCCCGTTCCTGTTTTTGTTTTTGTTCCGAGGGGGGGCGTTTCTGTTGTTTCTCGGATTGCGGCTGTTTCCCCGGCTGCTTTTTTTGCTGCTCCTGTCGTTTCTTTTGAGAGGAGGACTGATCCGATTTGGTTTGTTGCTGCTGCTTTTTTTGCTGCTCCTTTTGCGATTGCTGATTTTTTTGCTGCTGCTGCTGCTGCTGCTGCTGTTGCTGCTGCTTCAACAATTCCAGCTTGGCCTTGACGACGTCCCGGTTGTAGGCGGCGTCCCGGTCGTCGGGATTCAATTTGAGCGCGCCTTCGTAGGCCTTGAGCGCGCCCTCCCAACGCGTCTTTTTCTGGTTTGGATCGGCGGCCTGCTCGCCCATGCGAAAGAGGGTGTTGCCCAGGTTGTAGTAGGCGGGCTGAAGCAGCCGGGGATCGGAGGAGAGGATCGCGGCGGACAGCTCGTTGGCGGCTTCGTCGTACCGATGCAGGCGGTAGGCGGCGACGCCCGCGTTGAAGTGCAGGCGGGGATCGCTTTTGCCGTCGGCGATCGCGCGCTGGAACTCCTCGCGGGCGGTGGCGTAATCGCCCTCCTCGTAGGCCCGCATGGCCTGCCGGATCGAAGCGCGCAGCGCCCCCCCTTCGCTGGCCAGCGCCAGGCACAACCAGAGGCCGGCCAGCTTGCCGAGGGCGCCGGGATGCGCCGAGCGCACGTCCGCCTCCGTGACCCGCCGCCGGCACGGCAGCAGCATTTCCACGATCAGCAGCAGCAGCGCCAGTCCCAGCGGCCACTGGTAACGGTCGAAATAGCGCCGTCCCAGCCGGGCGCCGTATTCGGATTGGGGCAGCAGGGCGATCCGGTTTTCGTAGAGCAGCTTCATCGGGTCCGCCCCCTTGAGGGGAAGGTACTCGCCGTTCGTGATTTGCGCGATCTGACGGAGGATGCCGTCGTGCAGTTTGGAGACCACCGGGCGGCCCTGTTCGTCGGTGATATACTGGGTTTCGCCGTTCGCGTTTTGCTGGCGGAGCCGGTCGCCCTCCGGTGTGCCCACGCCCACAGTGTAGATGCGAACTCCGGCGACGGCGGCCCGGCGGGCGGCGGCGAGCACGCCGGCTTCATGATCCTCGCCGTCCGAAAAAATCACCAGCGCCTTGAAGTTGTTCCCTTCCGTCTTGAAGGCGTCGAGGGCGGCCTCGATGGCCTGGGCCAGGGCGGTGCCCTGCTGAAGAATGACCTCCGTGTCGAGGGCGTTGACGCTCTCCTCGAAGGCCGCCCAGTCAATGGTCAGCGGGCATTGCAAAAAGGCGGTGCCGGCGAAGGCGATGAGCCCCAGCCGGTCGCCCCGGGCCAGTTTCATCAGGTCCAGGGCGGCCAGCTTGGCGCGGGTCAGCCGGTTGGGCTGGACGTCCTGCGCCAGCATGCTGCGCGAGGTGTCAATGGCCACCAGGATGTCCACGCCGCGCCGGGTGTATTCCTCGAGCGCGTAGCCCCACAAGGGGCGGGCCGCCGCCAGCATCGCGCAGATCACCGCCAGCACCACGAGCACCATCCGCGCCTTCTGCCGGGCGGGCGAGACGCCCACCGTCAGGCTGGCCAGCAGCCGGGACTGGACGAACCGCCGGATCAACCGCCGCCGCACCTTCCAGGCGTGCCAGTAAAACAGCGTCAGCAACGGCGCGATCACCGCCAGCAGCCACAGCATTTCCGGTTTGCCGAAAAACATGTCGTCTCCGTTTCGCGTCGCTCCCGCGTTATGGGAGCCGCCGCCAGACCGTGTTGTTCAAAATCACCTCCAACAGCAGCAGCAGCACCCCGGGCAACACGGCCCAGTGAAACAGCTCGCGATACCGCTGGTATTGTTTCATCTCGACGTCGCTTTTTTCCAGTTGATCAATCTCCGCGTAAATCCGCCGCAGGGTGTCGGTGTTGTCCGCCCGGAAATACTGCCCGCCGGTCCGTTCGGCGATCTTGCGCAGGGTGTCCTCGTCAATGTTCACCTCGACCATCCGGTAACGGGTGCCGAAGGGCGTGGCCACCGGCACCGGCGCCTGCCCCCGGGTGCCCACGCCGATGGTATAGACCTTGACGCCCAGGGCGTGGGCCGCCTCGGCGGCGGTGAGCGGCGGAACCTTGCCGGCGTTGTTCTGGCCGTCGGTCATGAGGATCACGATCCGGCTCTTGGCGGTGACCGTTCGCAGCCGGTTGAGCGCGGCGGACAGCGCCGAGCCCACCGCCGTGCCGTCCTCGATCAACCCCATCTTGAGCCGGTCGAGGTTTTTCAACAGGAAGTCGTGATCGAGCGTGGGCGGCGCCACCACGTAGGCCGACCGCGCGAACGCCACCAGCCCGATGCGGTCGTTGGGCCGCTTGGCGATGAACTCGCGCAGGACGTCCTTGGCGATGGTCAGCCGGTTGACCCGCCGGCCGTGCAACTCAAAATCCTCCGAGGCCATGCTGGTGGAGAGGTCGAGCGCCACCACGATGTCAATGCCGCTGGCCTTGATGGTGGTGCTGCCCGCGCCCAGTTGGGGGCGGGCCAGCCCGATGATGAAGAGCGCCAGCACCAGCCAGCGCAGCTTGCCCAGCAGCCGGTGCAGGGGCGAGCGCCCCACCACCTGGATGCCCCGCACCAGCGCCACCGACGAATACAGGAACGCCGGTTGGCCGCGATGCCGCTTGAGCCAGCGGGCCAGCAGCGGCAACGCCAGCAGCAGCAGCAAAAACCAGGGATGGGCGAAACGGAACGGCATCAGCTTTGGGGGGCGGGGGGCGGTGAAGCCGCCGGTTTCGCTTCGTCGGACGAGGGGCCGGTTTCCGGAGCGGCGGGTTCGCGGTCGGCGCTGCGCGAGGGCTCGGTTTCGACCACCAGCCGCAAGGCGACTCCGTGCAGCTCGCGCAGCTCCGGTTCGGAGGGTTCTTCCCGGGCGAATTTCACCAGATCGCACCGGGCCAGAAAATCGGCCAGCAACTGTTTCTGCGTCACGTCCAGTTGCGGACTGGCCTGCAATTCGTCAAGGAACTCCTCGGTGGTGCGCTCGGGGGCGCGCAGATCGAACTGTTCCTCGAGATACCAGCGCAGCGCGTCGGAGACCGCCGTGCAAAACGGCTTGGGCTGGCGGATGAATTTCAGGGCCGCTTCCAGGCGTTCCTTGGCCCGGACATGGGGCGGCACCAGCTTTTTCACGTCCACTTCCTTTTCGGCGACCGGTTTCCGCTGCCGCCGGCGCCACCACCACCAGCCCAGCAACGCGCCCAGCAGCAGCGCGCCCAGCGCCCACCACAGCCAGGTCCAGTCGGGGATGGCCACCGGCGGTTTGATGTCGCGAATGTCCTGCAACGCCAGCGCGTTGGTGGCGCCGGGCGCGTTGGTGGGCGTTGGCGCGGGAGCGACGCCCGGAGGCGGGGTGAGCAGCGGGGTTGGAGCGTTGGTCGCCATCAGCCGGGATCAGCCGCGCCGCCGCCGTCGCTCGCGGGTTTGGAAAAAACGCGCCAACGCCGCCGCGTAGGGCTGGTCGGCCAGCAATTGGATGGCGTCAATGCCCGCCGAATCGAACAGCCGGCGCAAGTCCCGCTGGAACCGTTCCTGACGCTCGGCGAACGAGGTGCGCCGGCGCCGGTCGCCGGTGTTGATCTCGACCACCTCGCCGGTCTCCGCGTCCTTGAGCACCAGGTAGCCCAGGTCCGGCAGGCGCAGCTCGTAACGGTCCACGATCTGCACGGCCACCACGTCGTGCCGGCGGTTGGCCTGGCGCAGCGAGGCCAGCGAGGTCTGGCGCAGGGTGTGGGAAAGCACCACCTTGCGGCGCAGGTGGGCGTCAATCTCCCGCCGGCTCGGCGCGCTCTGCCCCAGAAAATCCGAGATGATGACCACGATCGCCCGGTGGTGAATCACGTGCGCCAGAAAATCCAGGGCGGCGGTGATGTTGGTGCCGCGCTGTTCCGGCTCGTGATAGAGGATTTCCCGGATGACCCGCAGCACGTGCCGCCGGCCCTTGCGCGGCGGAACGTATTTTTCCACCCGGTCGGTGAACAGGATCAGGCCCACCTTGTCGTTGTTGCGGATCGCGGAAAAGGCCATCACCGAGGCGATCTCCGCCGCCAGCTCGCGTTTCGACACTTCGCCCGAACCGAACAGCCCCGAACCGCTCAAATCCACCACCAGCACCACCGTCAGCTCGCGTTCCTCGACGAACTTCTTCACGAACGGATGGTTCATCCGCGCGGTGACGTTCCAGTCAATCGAGCGCACGTCGTCGCCCGGCTGGTATTCGCGCACCTCGTCGAAGTTCATCCCCTGCCCCTTGAAGACGCTGTGGTACTGGCCGGCGAGCGACTCGCTCACCAGCCGCGTGGTCCGCAGCTCGATCAGGCGGATTTTTTTGAGGATTTCGCGGGGGATCATGGGCGGCGCGGGAAAAAATGGGCGTCACCGCAAAGGGACGCTTTTTCGGGGCGGATCGGGACGGAAAGACGGGTTCGACCTTGCCCGTCCGAGGAAGGAGGATAGATTTCCGGCATGAGCACCGCGGAACTGATCGAACAAGTCCGGCGCCTGACGACCGAGGAAAAGCAGGCGTTTTGGGCGCGTCTGTGGGAGGAGTTCGGCGCGGAGCTGGACGAGGCGGCTGCCGAGCTGACGCCCGAACAAGCGGCGGAGCTGGACCGGCGCGCCGCGGAGGCCTTGAAACACCCCGAACGGAGCCTTCCCGTGGAGCAGGTTTCCGCTGAAATCAGGCAGCGGCTGCTGGCCAGGAAATGACCTACCAAGTGGTGGCGGGCATCGAGGCCGCGCGGGAATGGTACGCAGCCGTAAAGTGGTACGAGGAACAAGAACCCGGAGTAGGCCTGCGGTTTGACGAGGAACTTCGGGGGTTTTTGCTCGCCTTGGCGCATGAACCGGAACGATTCCGCTTGGTGACCCGCCTCTGCCGAAAAGCCCGCCTCCCCAAACCGTGGCCTTACTCCGTGTACTTCACGGTGAATCGGAAGCTCAAAAAAGTCGAAATACTGGCCCTTTGGCATGCCGCGCGAAATCCCGCGGACTTGAAACGGCGCCTGCGGTAGAGATTTCACCGTTGCTCGCATCTGGGTCACACGGATTTTTTTGAGGATTTCGCGGGGGATCATGGAGCGGTGGCTCGACGAACATCGGCTTACGGCACCGGCAGCTCGTCAAAGATACGCTGGACGATGGTCTCGGGGGTCTTGTCCTCCGCCTCGGCCTCGTAGGTCACGGCCACCCGGTGGCGGAGCACGTCCATGCCGATGGTCTTCACGTCCTGCGGCGTCACGTAACCGCGCCCGCGCAGGAAGGCGTAGGCCTTGGCGCACAGGGTCAACGCAATGGTGGCCCGCGGCGAGGCGCCCATCTGGATGAAGTCCTGCACCTGGATGTTGTAGTGGCCCGGATCCCGCGTGCAGCACACCAGATCCACGATGTAATCCTTCACCTTTTCGTCCACGTAGATCTCGTTGACCACCTCGCGGGCCTCCAGCACGTCCTTCGTATCCACCACCCGCCGGGCCTCCGGCTGGCCGCTGGTGCGGGCCATCGTCTCCAGAATCTGCCGTTCCTCCTCGCGGCTGGGATAGCCGATCCGCAGCTTGAGCATGAACCGGTCCACCTGCGCCTCCGGCAGCGGATAGGTGCCCTCCTGCTCGATCGGGTTCTGCGTGGCCAGCACCAGAAACGGCTCGTCCAGCGGGTAGCTCTGCTCGCCGATGGTCACCTGCCGCTCCTGCATCGCCTCGAGCAACGCGCTCTGCACCTTGGCCGGCGCGCGGTTGATTTCATCCGCGAGGATCAGGTTGGCGAACACCGGCCCCTTGCGGGTGGTGAACACGCCGGATTGCGGGTTGTACACCTGCGTGCCGATCACGTCGGCGGGCAGCATGTCCGGAGTGAACTGGAGCCGGGAGAACTTCACGTCCAGGCAGGCGGCCAGGGAGCGCACCGAGAGGGTCTTGGCCAGGCCGGGCACCCCTTCGAGCAGGACGTGTCCGTTTGCCAGGAGGCCCACCACCAGCCGCTCGACCAGGTACTTCTGGCCGATGATGACCCGTCCCATTTCGGTGAGCAGCGGCTGCACAAAGGCGCTGGCCCGTTGCACTTCCGCGTTGATCGCACTGATCCCTGTGTTCATCGGCCCGCATTATAGGGTTCGCGCCACCCGAACGCCAACGGCCAATTGCGCTCCGGCGGGCTTTCCCCCCGAAAAAACGCCCCTCCCCGGCCCGGACGGGGCGCGACTTTGCTCTCGCCTCGGCGGGCGCGCCGGTTACAGTTGCGGGCCGAAACAACAACCATGACGACGTCCGCCCATCTCAAAACGCTGCGCGCGCTCATCATCGAGGATTCCGAATTCGACGCCGCCATCCTGGTGTCGCACCTGGAAAAAGAGGGGTACACGCTCGAATGGCGGCGGGTGGAAACCGCGGAAGACATGGCCGCCGCCCTGCGCGAGCAGGATTGGGACATCATCTTCTCCGACCACCAGATGCCGGAATTCAGCGCCGACGACGCGCTCAAGGTCCTGCAAAAGGCGAAAAAAGACGTCCCCTTCATCATCGTGTCCGGCGGCATCGGCGAGGACAAGGCGGTGGCCCTGATGAAGGCCGGCGCGCACGATTTCGTGATCAAGGGCGAGCTGACGCGCCTGCCCGCCGCCGTGGATCGCGAGCTGAAGGAAGCCCGCATCCGCGCCTCGCACCGGGCGACCGAAGAATTGGTGCGCGAAAACGAAAGACGCCTGCGCCTGCTCTGGGAACGCTCCCCCGACGCCATCCTGATGATGGACGAGGCGGGCGCCATCGCCTACGTCAACCCGGCGGCCGAGACGGTCTTCGGCTACTCCGCCACCGAGATGGCCAGCCTCAACATCCGCGACTTGATCACGCCGCCGGAAACTGATTCCGCCGACCCGGCGCGGGCCGGCACGCTGCCCTGGCTCGCCATCGCCGACGATCCGGAACGATCCATCCGCGAGCTGACCGGCCGCCATCGGAGCGGCTCCCCCCTGATCCTCGAAGCGGGCTTCAGCCGCCTGGAGATGGAAGGCCGGCGCTGGTGCGTGGCCTTCATCCGGGACATCACCCAGCGCCGCCGGGCCGAACGGGCGCTCGCCGCCCGCGAACAGGAGTTCGCCCTCGCGCGCGCCGTGCAACGACGGCTCTACCCCCAAAGCGCCCCCCGCGTCGAAGGGCTTGAAATCGCGGGCGCCACCCAGCCCGCCGACGAGACCGGCGGCGACTACTACGACTACCTGCGCCTGGCCAACGGCGATCTGGGCCTCGTGGTGGGCGACGTCACGGGCCACGGCATGGGCCCGGCCCTCATCATGGCGGAAACCCGCGCCTATCTGCGCATCGTGGGCGTCAACCGCCAGAACACCGGCGAAGTGCTCACCCGGGCCAACCAAACCCTGGCCGAAGACCTCGAAGGCACCGACCGCTTCGTCACCTGCACCCTGGCGCGGATTTGTCCCGCCACCCGCGCCCTGGCCTACGCCAACGCCGGCCATCTCGCGGGCTGCGTCCTCTCCGCCGACGGCGCCATCAAGGCCCGCCTCAAACGCCGCGGCCCGCCGCTGGGCATGCTGCCCGGCGTCACCTACCAGGAACACGAAGGCCCCACCTTGGAGCCCGGCGACCTCCTCCTGCTCCACACCGACGGCATCGAGGAAGCGGAACGCGCCGACGGCGAATGCTTCGGATTCGACCGGCTCCTGGCGGTGCTGCGCCAAAACCGCGCCCGTTCCGCCGCCGAAATCACCCGCGCCATCCCGGCGGCGGTGACCGAATTCCTCGCCGGCCGTCCCCGCCAGGACGATCTCACCCTCATCGTCCTCAAGGTCCGCTAGCCCCCCTCTCATCCCCCCGCCATCAAGAACAAAAAAAGCCACTCCGATGGCGGCTGCTGTTTCCCGCCCGGTTGGCCGAATGGAAGCCGGCGCTACACTACAAAAGACGCGCGCTTTTTCAGGTCGCGAATTTTGCTTTTTGAGGCCCCTCGGACTTTCGCGTCCGCGGGCCGCCGTTTTCAAGGGAACACCGGACGGACAATGTCAAACGGACGGCACGAGCCCCAAAATCGCCGTGAGGCCGCGGGCGCTCAGGAGTCCGTTTTCGCCAGGGCGTAGAGCCGGCGCATGGTGGTGAGGTAAAGGCGGCCGTTGGCGGCGACGGGGGTGGCGCTGATGGGGCTGTCGAGTTTGACGGAATGGAGCAGGCGTTGCTCGGCGGACCGGGCGAAGACATACACCCAGCCCCGGCGGGTGGCGGCGTACACCTTGCCGTCGGCCACCAGGGGCGAGGCCCAGAAGGCGCCGTTGGCCTTGAAGGTCCAACGCGGCTTGCCGGTGTCCGCGTCGAAACAGCGGAGCACGCCGTCGCAATCGCCCACGAAAAGCAGCCCCCCGGCGATGGCGGGGGTGGCGACGGTGTGCTTGCCGAGCGGCTGTTTCCAAAGCAGCCCGCGTTGGGTGACGTCGCCGTCGAGGGTGGCGTCGGCGCAGGCCAGCCAGGACTGGTTCTTGCCCCACCAGAGGTCGCCGCCGCCGGTGACGTAAATCCGCCCGTCGTGAAAGACCGGGATGCTCAGGATGTTGCTGGGGCTGACCCGGCGGTTGCGGAGGTATTGATGCACGTTCTCCTTCGGTCCGTCGGGATCGAGGTCAAACCGCCAGACCCGGCGCAATTTCCGCACCTCGCCGGCCGGGGGCGGCTCCCGCACCGCTTCGAAGCCGTACACCACGCCGTCGCCGCCGGCGAAGAAGACGCGCCGTTGCCCGTTCACCACCCCCAGCGCGGGCGAGGACCAGGTGCAGTGAAAGATGCGCGGCCCGATGCGTTCGGCGTCCACGGCCACCAAGCGACCGGTTTCCTTGTCCACCACCACGAGACTGGGCGCGTCCGGCGAGTCAATGCGCGTGTGGGAATCATCCACCCCGTTGGCGGTGTTGACGTAGAGAAAGCGGCCGTCCAGCAGGACGGAGGAATGGGCGGAATCATGCTGGCGCACGCCGAGATCGTGAATCAGGTCCAGCCGCCACAGGATGTCCGCGTCCTTCGGGCCGAGCGGCAGGACCTTCTCGCCCGCCGGGGTGGCGTGCCGGGCCTCGTCCCGGAACGGCCCGTCGTTGCCGTTGGCCAGGCCCGCCAAGTCCAGCGCCATCACCTCGCCCCGGTTGCTGACGCCGTAGGCGCGGTCGCCCTCGATGGTGAACGGCGAGCAAATCCCCGCGCGCGGCCAGTCCCAGTAACGGCTGGTGGTGATCTTGGGGACCACCAGTTGCCAGAGAAAGGCGCCGTCGGCCTCGTTGAAGCACATCAACACGCCACGATCGCCGGTCCGGCGTTTGTCCCGGGGCACGCCGTTGTTGGTGCCGACCAGGATGCGCCCACCGCCCACCGTGGGGGTGGAATGGGTCTCGCTGCCGAGGGCCACCGACCAGAGCACGTTGCGGCCCGTGTCCGGGTCGAACACCGCCGGCAGGTTGCGCTCGGCGGAGACCATGTTCCGGCTGAACCGCGCGCCCATCTGGGGCTGGTCGCCGGCGTGGAGCAGCGCCACGCCCAACACGACGCTCCCCCAAGCCCCGGCACAAAACCGGCATCCGCTCGCAGGCGGGAATTTCATGAAGAAGACCCTCCGTTGGGAGCGGGCGCGTCCGCCAGCCAGGCCCGCGCCGCTTCCCGTTGATCGCCGGGAAAACACCGCAGCTCGGCGCGCACGAAGTGCCGGCCCAGCGGCGCGACAAACCGGCCCAGCGGTTCGTCGGTCACGACCGCCACCCGGCGAACCTTTTGGTGGTGATCGTGGATGAAACGAAAATGGGACACCAGCCCGGCGAAATCCTTCCAGCCGGGAAAACGGGGCGCGTCAATCAGCAACCCGGTGAGCCGCCCCTCCCGCTCGAGATACGCATCCACCTCCCGGGCCAGTTGTTGAAAGTCCTCCCGGGTCAGCGGAGCGTCCGGCTGGACGATCAACAGACCGTCCTTCTCGTGTAATTGGTGGCGCATCATGGCGGTTTTTCAGGGCGGCTGTTTATCCCGGCTACCGGATTTTCTCGTCCGGCAGTTCGCCCTTGATGCCCTCGTCCAATGGCATTTTGTCGGGAACCGCTCCGGCCTCGCGGATCAACTCCTCCAGCCGGGCCTTCAGCTCCTTCACCACGCCGGCATAGCGCGGGTCGTTGATCAGGTTGTGCCGTTCCTCGGGATCGGTTTTCAGATGATACAGCTCGGCCATGTGCCGGTCGGGCGAGCCGTCGCCGTGGGGGTAATGGATGTATTTCCACTCATCGGTGCGGATGGCGCGCACGTTGGGGGTGTAAGGAAACTGCTTCTCGTAATTATATTCGTAATACCACGCCGTGCGCCAGTCGGGATCGCCGGTGGTGATGAGCTTTTTCCAGGAACGGCCCTGCGCGTTGGGCAGCGGCTCGACCCCGCAGATGTCAAGAATGCTGGGCGCGAGGTCAATCGTCAGCACCTGGGCGTCAACCACCTTGGGGAAGCGCGGCGAGACCAGCCACGGACAGCGCACCACCAGCGGAATGCGGATCGAGGGCTCGTGGGCGGTGCGTTTGTCCACCATGCCGTCCTCGCCGTTGAGCAGGCCGTTGTCGCTGGTGAAGATAAAGAGCGTGTTGTCCAGAACCCCCATCCGCCAGAGCTGGTTATAAATACGCCCCACCGAATCGTCCACCGACAACAACGTGCCCCAGTAGGCGCGGGTCATTTTCTCGAAGGCCAGCATCCCCGCGGCCGAGGTGTCGGGAAAGTTTTTGCGCCAGTCAAACAACGGCCCGTAGATGCCGTGCCAGGTGGTGAGCCGCTGACGAATCCACTTCGGTTTGTCGTCCAGCTCGAAGGCCGATTCCGGGTAAGGAATGCGCACATCGTCGAAGGCGTGGGCGTATTTCGGCTCCGGATAATAAAAACTGTGCGACGCCTTGTGGCCGATCATCAACAGAAAGGGCCGGTCGTCGGACTGCTGCTTCAGCCAGTCAATCGCCATGTCGGTGACCACGGTCGTATAATAACCCGGCACCAACCGTCGCTCGCCGCCGTTGAAGCGAAAGACGTTGTCGAAATATTTCCCCTGCCCGCGATGGGTGATGAAGGTGTCGAAGCCCGGGCGTTTGTCATCGTTCTTCTCGCCCATGTGCCATTTGCCGATGTAGGCGGTGCGGTAACCGGCCTGATGCAACTGACGCGGAAAGGTGGGCAGGTCCACCGGATACTCGGTGAAGTTGTTCACCACCCCGTGCGAATGGGCGTAGAGCCCGCCCAAAATGGACGCCCGGCTGGGCGAGCAAAGCGAGGTGGTGCAGAAGTGGTTGCGAAACAACACCCCTTCCCGGGCCAGCCGGTCCATGTTCGGGGTGTGGAGATAGGGATTGCCGGCGCAGCTCATCGCGTCCCACCGCTGATCGTCGGTGAGAATGAACACCACGTTCGGCCGTCGGGCGGCGGCGGCGGTCAGCAAACCGCCCGCCAGCCCGATCATGAGCCATCGCCCGCCCCCGCGGCGAACACAGCCGGAAACAACACGCAAAAGATTCTTCATAGGACTGCCCGAGCATCCCTGAATGCTCCGTCCGGTTCAATCTCGGAAAACCGGGAGAGCGAAACGGTGGCAACACCCTGAAGCGGCGGAAGAAGCCGAAAAAGCTCGTCGGAAAACGCCGGCTTGGCGGACCCGGCCCGCCACCAAGGGGCATTCGCGCCTTTTCCGGGGCCGCGTGTCCGCGCGTGGCGGACGGGGCCGGATTTCCGACCGGCTCTCAGTTCCTGAATGGCTGATGATCCGGTGGCTCAATCGGACGACGAGGGCGGCCGGTTGGCGGGGGACGGGCGGAACTGGGGGTGGTTTTCCAGTCGGCGACGGGTCTCCGGGTGGAGGGGGAGCTGACGATAGACCGGTTCGCGCATTGGCTCGGCGCTGGTGGAGCGGCGGGCGCGCGCCAGCCAGCGGCGGTCCAGCGGCCGCGCGATCAGGGCGGGCGTGTTGGCGGCCAGGGTGGTTTCCTCCTTTTCTCCCGTGGCGTGGCCGGCGCCCACGTAAAAGCCCGCCAGCAGCAGGGTCACCCGCAGCAGGGTGCTGCGGGAATAGGTGGGCAGGGCGCAGGGACGCGCCGGATCGAGCCGGGCGTGGAGGGCGGTGAAGAGGGGCAGCGTCCACATGGCCGGGTTGCGCGCGGGGGAGTAGGCGTCGAAGAGGATCGCATGCGGCGCGGGCCAGGCGGCGGCGGCCGGGGCGCGGATGAGGCGGGGAAAATCGCCCGGGATGAGCCGCCAATGCGCCATGTGCCGCCCGTTTGGAAACCGGACTTCCCCTTCCGCGAGCAGCGTGCGCGCCGCCGTTTCGTAGCCGGCGAGGTAGCCCAGTTCCGGGGCGTGGTCGAGCGCGAACCGCAGCGGGCCGGTGGTGTGGTCGAAGCTCAGCAGGGTGAGCGGGCGGGGCTGGTCGCGCAGGGCGCGCAGGACGGTGAGGGCGTTGGCCGCCGCGCCGAGGCCCACGTCCCAGAGCACCAGGCCGTCCGGTTCCCGGCGGGCGCGTTCCGGGAGGCGCAGTTGCCGCACGTAGAGCGCCTCCGCCTCGGCCACCGGGCCGATGACCGGGTGAAACGTCTCGCCCACGCGCCGCGAGCGGACGCTGACCGCGCCGTTGGCCAGGCGGACCAGCTCGTAATCGTCGGAGGCGGAAGCGGTCATGGGGATCAGGTGCGGATGACGCCGGGCGGCAGGGCGGGCGGTTGTTCGTCCGGCGGCAGGGAGCGGGGCGGGGCGTAGAGGCCCACCCGTTTGCGCCACCACCAGTTGCCGGTGCGGCGGCGCTCCTCCGGCGAGGTGAAGTGGTATTCGTAGAGCACCGCCCGCACTTCCCGCGGCGGCCACAGCGGGAAGGGGTTTCTCCCGAGCAGGTTCAGGACGGCGGGATCGCCCGTCAACAGCCGATCCAGCAACCGGTCGAACCAGGGATCGTCGGCATAGGGGGTGAGGGCGGCGAACCACATCTGCCAGTCGAGGCGCGGTTGAAAGGGCGCCACGAACCCCGGCGCGCGGAAGACTACGCCCGGTTTCCAGCGGAACTCGTACGGCGTCCAGTGGTCTCCGTCGAGCGAGCCTTCGATGACGATCTCGCGGCGCCGGCGGGTGATGGTGGTGAACATGCCGTAGCGGTTGAAGACCCGGAAAGGGGCCGTCACCGTGAGCAGGGCATCCACCGGTCCCAGCGCCTTTCCCCCGCCGGGCAGGAAGGGGCGCAGGCCGGCGGTCAGGCTCAACAGCGCCATCACCGCCACCACCGCCCCGTGCGCGACGAGCCGCCACCACGGCTTGCCCCGGGCCCGCGCGGCGGCCGCGGGGTGCGGCGCGCCGGGCTTCCGACGTCTCCCCGGCCAGGCGGCGTCCTCCACCAGCAGCAGGCACAAGGCCATGGCCAGCAGCGGCAGAAAGGCATGATTGCCGGTGAGCGAGACGAGGGCGAACCAGAGCAGGTAGCCGCCCGCCACCCAGGGGCGCAATCGCCGGGGGCCGAAGATCAGCAGCGGCGCGAGCAGCTCCACCAGCACCGTCAGCCGGGTGGCCGCGTGGAGTGCGGCGGAAGGCAGATGATGCGCCCACCACGCCAGCGCCGTGGGCAGGGGCTGGGTTTCAAAAAAGAAGTTCAGCGCCGTTCCCTCGCGCCACGCGGGATCGCCGTTCAGGAGCTTTCCCAACGCCGAGCCGAGCAGGAGCTTGACCAGCAACAGACGCCCCAGCCCGACAAAGGCCCACGAGGAGGGGGCATGCCGGTATTTGCCGGGCAGCAGGCCCCCGGGCGCGAGAAAGACGGCCAGAAAGCCCGCCTCCAGCAGGAGGGCGTCCCATTGATAGGCGAAAAAATCCCGGCCCACCGCGACCACCGACAGATACAGGCACCAGCACGCCGCCGCCGCCAGCCGGGGGGCGGTGTTGCTCAGCAGCAGCAGGGCCGCCGCCACGCCGCCCGCGCACAGGGTGGCCAGAAAGACGAAATCCGGATCCAGCCAGAGCAGGGACGGCATGGCCAGCAGCGCCAGCGGTCCGCCGTGCCGGCCCAGCACGCGCAGAGGAGGAATCGCCGGCTCCAGGCCGCTCGGCCCCAGCAGGCCGGCCAACTGCGGCAGCAGAGCGCCAAAGGCCGCGAGGTACACGATTCCCAGCAGCCGCGAAAACCACCAGCGGGCATGGAAGAATTCCGGCGGCGGACGCCGCGGAGGCGAAGGCGGCGTCGCCCGGGGCGGCGGCATGACCGGAGGCCGCCCCGCCGGGAGCGGAAGGGCGGGCGGCCTGGGGCGCGATTCCTCCGCGCCGCCGTCCGCGTCAGGAAGCGGGCATTTGGCGGCGGATGCGCTCATGCAGGGCGGCGAGATCCTCGTCGGCCAGGGCCAGTTTGCGAATGGGGGCGGCGCCCGCGAGACGCCGGGCGCGTTGCAGCCATTCCCACGCCTCCTCCCGCCGGCCTTCGACCGCGGCATAACAGGCCAGATTGTAGGGAATGACCGGCTCCCGGGGGAATTTTTCCGCCGCCTCCTCCAGCACTTCCCGGGCGCGGGCCACGCCGGAGGCGGGGACGCGGCGGAGGGCGTAAGCGTGGAGAATCCAGCCGGCGGGGCGCTCCGGATGCCGCCGGGTCAACCGCCGGCCCAGCGCGCACGCCGCTTCCCAGTCCTCCATCGCGGCGCAAATCCGCCATTCCAGCTCCGCGGTTTCCGGCGCGCGGCGGACCGCCGCGGGCAGTTGATCCAGCTCCTCCCGGGCATAATCCGGCCGCCCCAGCATCAACCAGCCCTGGGCGGCTTCCCGGTGGCGCTTCGGGATCTCGGACGGCGTCTCCACGCCCGCAGCGTAGGCCGGGGCGCCCGCGTTGGCAATGCCCGCCCGGCGGGACCGCGGGAAGACGCGCGTTTGGCGTGGCTTTTGGGCGCGTGTTCGCTACACTGTCGCCATGCCAGAGAAGAGTCTGCGCGAAATTCCCGGATCACTCCGGGAGCAGTATCAGAAAGGCAAGGCCGCCTTCGATCGCAACAACCTCGATTACGCCCTCAACATTCTGAGCGCGGTGTTGGAACGGGAACCGGCGTTTTACGAGTGCCGGGAAGCGCTGCGGGCCACCCAGTTCAAGCGCGGCGGCAGCGGCGGCGCCACCGGCTTCTTCAAAAAGGCCATCAGCAAATCCGCCCTGCCCAAGGCCCACGCCGTCTGGCGGAAGGATCCGCACGAGGCGCTCAAACTGTGCGAGCAAATCCTGAACCAGGACCCCCACAGCGCCGCCGCCCACAAGGTGCTGGCCGACGCCGCCCTCGCCGCCGACCTGCCCCGCACCGCGGTGTTGTCGCTGGAAATCGTTCACCGCCAGTCGCCGAAAGATCGCGAAGCGGGCCTCAAACTGGCGCGTGCCCTGACCCGGATCGGCCAGTGGGCCCGCGCGGAAAGCATCCTCAAAGCCCTCCAAAACGCCCATCCCAACGACGTCAAACTGGCCGAAGCCGCCAAAAACATCTCGGCCAACCGCACCCTCAGCGAAGGCGGCTACGAGGAACTGGCCGACGGCGAAGGCTCCTACCGCGACATTCTCAAGGACGAGGCCGAAGCCGTCACCCTCGAGCAGGAAGCCCGCGTGCACCGCGGCGAGGACGCCAACCAGCGATTGCTGGCCCAGTACGAACAGCAACTGGCCGCCGACCCCAACAACCTGAAGGCGCTCCAGGCCATCGCGCAAATCCACGTGGATCGCGGGGACTTCGACCAGGCGCTCACCTACTACGAACGGATGCGCGACGCCGAGGCCGCCGATCCTTCCCTGGAAAAAACCATCGCCGACCTCTACGCCCGCCGCTTCGACGTGGCGTTGGAGCAGCTCGACCCCGATGACCCCGACTACGAATCCCGCGCCGAGGCCATCCGGAAGGAGAAGCAGGAATTCATCCTGGCCGACACCCGCCGGCGGATGGAACGCTACCCCACCGACCTGGAACTGCGCTACGACTTGGGCGTCCTGCTGTTCGAGGCGGGAAAAATTTCCGAAGCCATCGCGCAATTCCAAAAAGCGCAAAACCATCCCCACCGCCGGCTGCGCTCGCTCTTCCACCTGGGGCGCTGCTTCATGCAGCGCAAAATGCACGATCTCGCCGCCCGCACCTTCCAAAACGCCCTCAAGGAAAAAGCGGTGATGGACGACGAAAAAAAGGAGCTGATCTATCACCTCGGCCTGACCTACGAAGCAATGGGCCGGGAGGAACAGGCCATCGAGCAGTTCAAGAGCATCTACGAAGCGGACATCGGCTACCGGGACGTGGCCGAACGGGTGGACGCCTACTACGCCCGCCAGTCCGACGGCTGACGCCTTCGCCGAAAACCGTCCGGCGCCCGAGCCGGAATAATTCGCGGTGAGAACGCACCGGACCGCGGACGGGTGAATCCGCGGGCCGGGAGACCGAAGGAAATCCGAATCCCGAAATCCGAAACTCTCCGCGCCGAGGGCACACCATCCTCCAGCCTTGGGCACCGCCTGAGAACCGGTCCCCAAAGTGGCCTCCCCGCCGCGAGGGAGGGCACGCGGCCTACCGGGAGGGCGCAAAACACCCCTCGGCTGTGGACCGGGCTCCCCCACCCACCTGGCCGACTGGAAGTCGGCGCTACGGAGATCTGCCTTGTTGTCTCGGCACCCCCAACGGAGGGCGGAACACCGCGCCGCCGTGACTCCCTTTCGGATTTCGGATTTCCTTCGCTCCTTCGGGCCCTCGGACCTTTGGAAACCGTTTCCGCGCGCCGCTCATGCCATCACCCCGGAGACGCGGAATCCGCCTTTCCCGCGCGCGGCGGGGAACCCGGCGCGGGCGGCGGCAGCGGCTCGACCGGCACCGGCGGCAGACGGCGCTTTTGGAACCACGCCACTCCCACCAGGTCAAACAATCCGCGCCAGAGCCGGTTCCAGACGCCGTATTTCGACACCCCCGCCACGCGGGGCCGGTGGTTCACCGGCACTTCGCGCGTCTTCCAACCGCCGCCCGCCACGAGAATGGGCAGGAACCGGTGCAGCCCGTTGAAGGCGAACAGGCCGGACAGGGTTTCGCGCTTGAAGACGCGCAGCGCGCAGCCGGTGTCACGAAAATCGTAGCCCAGCGCCCGCACCCGGCACCACCGGGCCACCACCGACGAGACCCGCCGCACCCAGTGGTCGCGCCGCGCGGCGGAGCGGTCGCCACTGACGAAATCCACCTCCTCGAGCAGCGCGTAGAGGCGGGGAATCTCGGCCGGGTCGTTTTGCAAATCGCCGTCGAGGGTGGCCAGCACGGGGCTCCCGGTGTGCCGGATGCCGGTCCAGACCGCCGCGCTCTGGCCGGCGTTGCGCGTGTGGCGCAGCCCGCGCACGTGCTCGTCCAGCCGGCGCGCCTCGCCGATCCGCGCCCACGTGGCGTCGGTGCTGCCGTCATCCACGAACACCAGTTCCCACGGCTCGGAAAACTCCGCCATCGCCGCGGCCACTTCCCGCGTCATGGGCAGCACGTTGTCCTCTTCGTTGAAGACGGGAATCAAAATGGCAAGCGTGGGGGTCATGGGAAAAGGGGGGAAGGTGTATCGTTCCGGCGGACTTCGGGATCCTCCCCCAAGATGGGACACCCCCGCCCCGAGGCCGGGACAATCGCCTCGTCCTCTCCCGGCTCAGGGTTGCCGCGCCCGGCGCGACGCGGCGTTTCTGCGGCGATCCACGGAGGAAGAGACGCCGCCCGGAAACGGGCTTCCGGCGGCGGCGCCGGATGATGAAATTCCCGCGGGCGGCGCGAAACCCGCTCACGGATCCCGCTCCGCCGGGGGGGCGGCGCGTCCGGGATCATCAGAATGATTCGCATGACGCCGCGAAAACTAGGTCCGCCCCCCCCCCGAAGCAAGCCGGAGGCGCGCCGCGCCGTCCGCCCACGCCGCCCCCTGGAACTTGGAACCCGTCTGCAAAGTGGCTTCTTCCGCCGCGTGGGGGACACGCAGCCTGCACGCAGGAGAGGCGTAAATGCCTCTTGCGGCAGGCCGGGCTCCCTGATCGTCCGCGTTTTCGTGAAGCCGCGGTGTCGAATTGCCCGCCAGGCGGCTTGGGATAACCTCCATCCTTCCAAGGCGCGGCCCGCCGGACTGTAAACCGGAGTAAAAGCGGACATTCAACCGTAGCGCCGCTTGCGTTTTTCCAGGAGAACCATCTGGGCCGCTTGGGAATCCGATTGGGGATAGCGGGAAGTTGTTTCCACATCTTCGTTGCCCCATTGTGTCCAGCCCGGTCGGGCCCGCCGGGCGAACAGCTCCAAATAAGGGCCGGGCGAGCATCGCTCGATCAAGTCATAGAACTCGTCCGGTTTTCTCGAGTGTTCCCGTTTGCGCCGGGACACCACGTTGACCTGGGTGCGACCGGGCCGCAGGGTTCGCATGCGTCCCCGCACGCCGAACAGAAGCAGCTCGGTGACATTGCGGAAATAGAATCCCACCCCCCGTCCGTCCGGGCCGCCATCCTTGCGCACTTTGTACCACACCAGGTTGGTCTTGTAAGTGAATCCCCACCGCTTCATGACTTCGAGCCCTTCGGCGATCAAAGCGTTGGGCACCCAGAGGTACAGGTGGGCGGCGGCGGCGGCCAGCCGGTTGACGGGGAGTTCCAGGATCTCCTCCAGAGTCATGGTAGGATAGCGCAAAAGCCGCTGATGTTCCGGCGCCATTTTGCCGGTGCGATTTTGGAAGCGCCACGGGGGATCGGCATAGATGGTGGAAAAAGGTCCCTCGACCTTGGCCAGCAAATCTTCGGCGGCGGACCGTTCCGGGATGCGAAAAATCTTAGCCATTTTGCGGGTCAATCTGTTGCCGGGTGATGCCGACGGCCAGCACGGGACATCCCCCGCTTCTTCCCGCTCGAAGCCGGGGAAGCAGCTTGCTCATGTGGGTCGTGCTGGCGCCGTATTTTGATTTGTAGTGGCGCTCGACTCCGTGTTTATCGGTGTAGCTTCCCAATCGCTTGAAATATTCGTTCAAGTCATCACTACGGGTGACCAGAACGGCGGCGGCAATGCGATGGTATTCGAAAAAAGCCCGGAAGGCAAAGAGATCCCGGTCAAAGGTCTGGTCCTTGCTGTTCCATTCCATTTCCACCGCCACCTTGCCTTTGACGAAGTCCACCTTGTGGGTGTCCGTCGAAACCGTTTCCTCGTCCACCACCAAACGGGCCGTGAGCTGTTGCTCACGCCATCCCACATGACGCAGCAAACTGGCAAAATGCTTGGGAATCTGGCTTTCGTTGCCGCCGGGGGCGCGAATCTGCTCTTCCGTAATGCGGAAAGCCAGCAGCGCCTCGCAAATTTCCCCGAACAAATCCGGAAAATCGACGCACAAAACGGCGCTCGCGTGCTGGTGGTCGTGGCACTCGTACCGCTGACGCACGAGGTCGAAGCGTTCCGCGACGGCGATGGAAGCAGCGCTGATGCTCATGACTGCGGCAAGCAAAGCCGTTTTTCCTCCCTCTTGGCAATCCCGCAAAGTGACAAAAAGGCCTTGTCGGACGGCCGTTTCTCCGCCTCACGCCCACTCCGGCTCTTCGATCCGGGCGGGTGGGGCGAATTGGGGCGTGCCGTCGGGGGCCTCGGGATATTCGAAGATTTTGCCCTCGTAGTTGCGGATGACCACCCGGTCGGCGTTCCGGCTCAGGACGTATTCGGGGCTGACCGGCACCTTGCCGCCGCCGCCGGGGGCGTCAATGACGTAGGTGGGCACGGCGTAACCGCTGGTGTGGCCGCGCAACGCCTGCATGAGGCGGAGCCCTTCCCGCACGCTGGCCCGCAAGTGCGCCGAGCCGGCGATCAGGTCGCACTGGTAGAGGTAGTAGGGACGCACGCGGCACATGAGCAGCTTCTGCGCGTGGGCCTTCATCACCTCCGGCGTGTCGTTCACGCCGCGCAGCAGGACGGACTGGTTGCCGAGCGGAATGCCGGCGTCGGCCAGCCGGCCCAGGGCCGCGCGCACCTCGGTGGTCAGCTCGCGCGGGTGGTTCGAGTGGATGCTGAGGAAGAGCGGATGAAAGCGCCGCAGCATGGCGCACAATTCCGGCGTGACGCGCTGCGGCAGAAACACCGGCACGCGCGAACCGATCCGGAGAAATTCCACGTGCGGAATGGCCCGCAGCCGGCGGAGGAGGTGTTCGAGCTTGTCGTCGCCGAGCAGCAGGGGGTCGCCCCCGCTCAGGAGCACGTCGCGCACCGAGGAGGTGCGGGCGATGTAGTCAATCTGTTCGTCGAAGCGGGGATGAAAATCGTACCCGGCGGCGTTGCTCACCAGGCGGGAACGGGTGCAGTAGCGGCAGTAGGCGGCGCAGCGGTCGGTGACCAGAAAAAGCACCCGGTCGGGGTAGCGATGCACCAAGCCCGGCACCGGCGAATGGGCGTCCTCGCCGCAGGGATCGTTCAATTCCCACGGGGCCACCCGGGTTTCCTCCGCCCGGGGAATGACCTGCCGCCGGATGGGGCATTCCGGATCCTCCGGATCAATCAGATTGAAAAAATGCGGCGTGATGCCCATGGCCAGTTTGTGGTTGGCCAGTTTGGCGCCCGCGCGTTCGGAGGGGGTAAGGCCGGGTAACAACGCTTCCAACCGGGCCAGCGAGCTGACGCGGTGCTTGAGCTGCCAGCGCCAGTCGTTCCACTCCGCCTCGCTGACGTCGGCCCAAGGGCCGCGCCCGGCGGGGCGGAAGCGTTTCAGGGCGTCCAGCTCGGAAGCAGAGGCAGCCGGGTTGTCCGCGGAATCATCCGGTTTCGACATTGGCGCAAACTATTGATTTCGCGGCCCTTGCTGTCAAGGAGCCCGCCCGGGGTCCGGCGGAAAAAACCCCCGGACCGACCCGCCCGAATCGGACGCGGCACGCCACGCCGGCCGCGGGAATTCCTTTCCGCGCGTCCTGGGACGTCCCGCGCCGGGGCTGACCCTCACATCGCGGTTTCCGCCCGCTTTTTTCCGGCGGTGGCGGCCAGCGTCACGAGATCGTTGCCGGAAGGTTCCTGGAACAGGCGGAGATCGAATTCCGACGCCACGGCGAGGATGTGATCGAAGATGTCCGCCTGGATGGCCTCATAATCCACCCACCGCTTTTCCTTCGAAAAGACGTAAATCTCGAGCGGCAGGCCGCGCGGCGTGGGCGCCAGTTGGCGGACCAGAAAAGTCATGTTCTGGTTGATCATCGGGTGATGCCGGAGGTAGGCGATCACGTAGGCGCGGAAGGTGCCGATGTTGGTCAGGCGGCGGCCGTTGGCCAGGGTGACGGAATCCACGCCGTGCTGGCGGTTGTATTCGTCCAGCTCCGCCTGTTTTTCGCAAATGTAGGCGGCGATGTATTGAATCTTCCGGAACCGCTCCAGCATTTCCTCGGTGCAGAACCGGATGGTTTGCAGGTCAATGTGCACCGCCCGCTTGATCCGCCGACCGCCGGATTCCGCCATGCCCTGCCAGTTTTTGAAGGAATCGCTGATGAGGGCGTAGGTGGGAATGGCGGTGATGGTCATGTCCCAGTTCTGGATCTTGACCGTGGTCAGGGCGACCTCGATCACGCTGCCGTCGGCGCCGTATTTCGGCATCTCGATCCAGTCCCCCACCGCCAGCAGCCGGTTGCTGGTCAACTGGATGCCGGCCACGAACCCCAGGATGGGATCCTTGAACACCAGCATCAGCACGGCGGTCATCGCGCCCATGCCCCCGAGCAGCATCATGGGAGGCTTGGCCAGCAGCACCGAGATCATCAACACCAGCACCGCGCCGTAAAGCACCAGCTTGGCCACCTGCACGAAGCCCTTGATCGGCATCCGCCGCTCGCGGCCCGACGAACGGTAAATCGCGAAACCGGCGTTCAGCAGGGAATCGCCCACCAGCATGCCCACCCCCAGCATGTACACCGTGGCCAGCCGCTCCGCCCAGGAGGCCGCCACGGGATAATTCTGCAGCGCCAGCGGCAGCAGATTGTAAATCACCACCGCCGGCGCCAGGTGGGACAATCGCCGGAAAAATCCCTGCTTCACCAGGGCGTCATCCCACTGGGTGCGCGTGTGTCCGGCCACCCGGCGCAGCAACCGCGCCACGCCCCACCTGGCCACGCCATAGGCCACCCCGCTGAGCAGCAAAATGCCGACCAGCACCGTGCCCAACACCAGCAGGGCGGCGAGATTTTCCCCCAGGCCGATCCGCGTGTACCACTCGAACAATGTCTCTCTCATGCCGTTGGCCTTTCAGCACGCCAGCCGGCGGCCTCCGGGTCAAGCGGAGATCGGGGCGCAAAACGAAATTTCCGCCCCCCAAGCAGCCCCCCCCTCCGCGGGCCGACTGCCCCCCCCGCCGATGGAACCCGCCCCGTCGCTTCACCCTGGCGGACGTCCCTCTTTGCGAAGACGGCGTTCCCCGGAATTCCGCGCCGAAGGCGCGCCCCCCCTCGCCCCCCCCACGACCGATTTCCTCGACCGCGTCGCTCCCGCGCCTTCAGCGCGGAAAAGTTTCGGATTTCCTCCGTCCCCGTTGATTTCCGGCGGCGGGACAAAAAAGGCTGGTCAATCAGGCGGCTGCGTTCCACAACGGGCGGCAGCCACGATTGAACACCAATTGCCGCCCGGAGGGCGCGAAAGAACGACGCCATGTTGCCGCCGATGATTCGTGAAACGCTGGCGCGCGGGACGGTGATTCCCGCCAGCCCGCTGGCCTTGAACGCCCGTCGGCGGTGGGACGAGCGGCGGCAGCGGGCCTTGTGGCGGTATTACGCCACGGCGGGCGCGGGCGGCGTGGCCGTGGGGGTGCACACCACCCAGTTCGCCATCCGCGAGCCGGCGGTGGGGTTGTTCGCGCCGTTGCTGGAACTGGCGCGGGAGGAGTTTGATCGCGCGGACCGGCGACGCGAACGGCCCTTGATCCGGGTGGCCGGCGTGTGCGGCGGGACCGCCCAGGCGGTGGCCGAGGCCACGCAGGCGCGCGAGCAGGGATTTCATCTGGCCCTGCTCAGTCTGGCCGCCCTGCGGGACGCGGATCAGGCCGCGTTGCTGGCGCATTGTCGGGCGGTGGGCGAGGCGCTGCCGTTGTTCGGGTTTTACCTGCAACCCGCCGTCGGCGGGCGGGTGCTGCCGTACGCCTTTTGGCGGGCGTTTCTGGAGCTCGACGCGGCGGCCGCCATCAAGGTCGCGCCGTTCAACCGTTACCAGACGATTGACGTGCTGCGCGCCGCCGCTGAATCGGGCCGGGAGGACGTGGCGTTGTACACCGGCAACGACGATCACATCCTGCTCGACCTGCTCACGCCCTACCGGTTCGCGGTGGAGGGACGGATCGTGGAGCGGCGGTTCGTGGGCGGGCTGCTGGGACAGTGGGCCTGCTGGACGCGGCGCGCGGTCGAGCTGCACGCGCAATGCCAGCGGTGCGCGCGCGAGGCGGAACACAGCGGCGCGTTGCCGCGCGAGCTGCTGCAACGGGACGTCGAGCTGACCGACGCCAACGCCGCGATCTTCGACGCCGCGCATCAATTCGCCGGCTGCATCCCCGGCATCCACGAGGTGCTCCGGCGGCAGGGGCTGCTGGAAGGCACGTGGTGTCTCGATCCGGACGAAACCCTCAGCCCCGGCCAGGCCGAAGCCATTGACCGCGTCTGCCGCGCCCATCCGCACCTGACCGACGACGCCTTCGTCGCCCAACATCGCGCCGAATGGCTGGAAACCCCGCCGGTCTGATCCCGAGCCTTTCATGAGTGCCCCACCGATTCCCCCGTTGAAACTGGGCCTGTTCGGCATCGGCCTGGACGCCTACTGGCCGCAATTCGCCGGCTTGCGGGAGCGCCTGGAAGGCTATCTGCGACGCACGGCGGAACGGCTCGCCCGGCCCGGCGTGGAGATCGTGAACCTCGGGCTGGTGGACACGCCGGAAAAGGCGCTTCGCGCGGGACACCAGTTCCGCCAGGCGGACGTGGACCTGATTTTCCTGCACGTCACCACCTACGCGCTTTCCTCGACCGTTCTCCCGGTGGTACGGCGGGCCCGGGTGCCGGTGATCGTGCTCAATTTGCAGCCCGCGCCCGCGATTGATTACGCCAGCTTCAACCGGATGGGCGACCGGACGAAGATGACCGGCGAATGGCTGGCCCATTGTTCCGCCTGTCCGGTGCCGGAAATCGCCAACGTCTTTCACCGGAGCGGCATCACCTTTCATCAGGTCACCGGCATGCTGGAGGACGATCCGGTTTGCTGGGCGCAAGTGGCCGGCTGGGTCGAGGCGGCCCGGGTGGCGCACGTGCTGGAACACAACCGGCTCGGCGTCATGGGGCATTATTACTGCGGGATGCTGGACATCTACACCGACCTCACCCGCCTGTGCGCCCATTTCGGCGGGCACCTCGAATTGATCGAGGTGGACGAACTCACCGCCCGGCGGCGCGAGGTGACGGAGGCCGAGATCGCGGAGCGGGTGGCCCATTTCGCGGAGGCGTTCGAGATTCAGCCGGACTGCGCGCCGGCGGAACTGGCCCGGGCCGCCCGGACCTCGGTGGCCTTGGACCGCCTGGTGGCGGCGCATGACCTGGGAGCGCTGGCCTACTATTACAAAGGCACCGGCAACCCGGAAAACGAGGACACCATCAGCTCGATCATTCTGGGCACCTCACTGCTGACCGCGCGCGGCATTCCGGTGGCGGGCGAGCTCGAAATCAAAAACGTCCAGGCCATGAAAATCCTGGACGCCTACGGCGCGGGCGGTTCGTTCACCGAGTTTTACGCGATGGATTACCGGGACGACATCGTGTTGATGGGGCACGACGGCCCCGGCCACATCGCCATCGCCGAAGGCCGGACCAAGGTGCGTCCGTTGCGGGTGTATCACGGCAAGGTGGGCCAGGGGGTGTCGGTCGAAATGGCGGTCCGGCACGGGCCGGTGACGCTGCTCTCGGTGGTGGAAAGCGCCGGCGGCCGGTTGAAACTGCTCGTGGCCGAGGGCGAATCGGTCCCGGGCCCCATCCTCGAAATCGGCAACACCAACAGCCGCTACCGGTTCGCCTGCGGCGCGCGGGCGTTCGTCGAACGCTGGAGCCAGGCCGGACCGGCCCACCATTGCGCCGTGGGCGTGGGCCACCTGGCGGATCGTCTGGGCCAGCTCGCCTCGCTGCTCCGGCTCGACATCGAGCGCGTGTGCTGAGGGAAAATCCGAAAGCCGAGGGAGCGAAGCCCCGAAGGAAAGCCGAATCCCGAAAACCGAAAGCCGAAAAAATCACGCGCCTTCGGGGCCGATGCGGTGAAGGGGTGGAGGGTTCCTTTGGTTGAGCGCCTGTCGGAACAGCGGGGCCTCCCGCGCGTGGGAACACGCGGCCTGCGGAAAAGGCGCGAAACACCCCTTGATCGGTTGCAGGCCGGGTCCCCCAACCCGGCGTTTTCCGCCAGGCTCCAAGGCCAGCCGGACGGTCAGGGCGGAGGGTTTTTGGCTCCTCGACGTTTCATCTGGATTTGACGAGGATTTGGATGGGGGCGGCGAGGAGCCGGGTTTTTTCGGTCGGTTTCCGGCCGGGGCGTTTGTTATGTTGGGGTCCCATGCGCAACGAATCCGTGACCGGTGAGCGGGCAAAAAATTTTCCGGCGGCGCTGTCTCCGCTGATTCCGCTCCTCCTCTTTCTGCTTTTGGCGGCGGGCGGCGGGATGGCGCTCCAAGCGGCGGGACGTCCCAATCTGGTTTTTCTCATGGCCGACGACCACCGCGCCTTCGCGCTGGGCAGCCGGGGCGATCCGGTCATCCACACGCCCCGGCTCGATCAACTGGCGCGGCGGGGGCTTTCCTTCACGCGCTGCTACGCCACCTCGCCCATTTGCATGGCCAGTCGGGCGTCGGTGATGACCGGCCTCTATGAATACCGCACCGGCTGCAATTTCGGCACGGGCCGGCTCTCCGCCGCGAACTGGAACCGCGGCTATCCCCTGCGGTTGAAACGCGCCGGTTACCGGATCGCCTTCGCCGGCAAATGGGGGTTTCCGCTGGAAGTCCCCGGATATGAAAAGCAGTTCGACCGCTGGGGCGGATTCGAGGGGGCCGGACAGGGATTTTATGAAACCGCCAAAAATCCCTCCCTGCGGGCCTACGCGAAAAAGTATCCGCACGTGACGCTGGCGTTGGGGGCGTTCGGGCGGGACTTCATCGCGGAATCGGTCCGGCAGGGGCGGCCTTTCTGCCTGTCGCTCAGCTTCAAGGCGCCCCACAAACCGCATCGTTATGTCGTGCCGCGGACCGCGACGTTGTATCAGCACGCCCGTTTCACCCCCATGCCCAACTATGGCGTCGCCGGGCTGAAGCGGCTTCCGCTCCAGCCCAAGCTGGGCCGCCAATACGCCCAGCGGAAGGAGTGGCTGCCGGAGGAACAATTTCAGGAGCACCTGCGAATCTACTACCGCCTGATCTCCGGCATTGACCTGGCGGTGGGCATGGTGCTGGACGCGCTGCGGGACAACGGAGTGGCCGGCGACACCGTCGTTATTTACACCTCGGACAACGGCTATTTTTGCGGCGCGCACGGTTTGCAGGGCAAGGTGTTGCCGTATGACGATTCCGCCCGCATTCCGTTGATTGTTTATGATCCGCGCCGGCCGGAAAACGCCGGGCGTGTTTCGTCGGCGCTGGTGGGCAACATTGATTTCGCCCCCACGCTGCTCGACCTCGCCGGCGTGCCGATTCCGGAGGGGCTGGACGGACGTTCATTGCGGCCGATCATCGAGGGGCGGCAGACCGAAGGACGCGACTCCCTGCTGCTGGTGCAAAATTGGGGCTGGGCGCGCAACGACCAAAACCGTTGTCTGGCCGTGGTCACCGGGCGGTACAAATACATCTACTGGTGCTACGGCGACCGGAACCTGGAGCCGGTGGAGGAGTTGTTCGATTTGCGCGCCGATCCGTGGGAGATGAACAATCTCGCGGCCCGGCCGGAGCAGGCGGCCGTGTTGCGCCAGATGCGCGCGCTCTATGACCGGCATCATGCCGCGTGGGCGCGTCACTGCGTGGAGCTCCCCGCCTACCGCGAACACACGCGCATCTTCGACCGGCACATTCCGTGGCGGCAAAAGCGGTTTTGGACCTTCGACCCCGCCGGCACGAGGAAACCCGACCGGGCGCTCGCGCGAATCTACCGGGAACTGGTCGGCGCGGAACCGCCCCCCAAAACCAAGTAACCCCGCCGGGCGGGCCCGGAGGGCGCGGGGGGCGGACGAAGCGGCGGTCCGCCCGCCCGTCCCGTTTCGGCGCCCGTTTCCCGGGCGGCCTGCGGGGACGCGTCGTTTTGCCGGCGGGGGCGGTCAGCGCTTCACCCGGGCGTTGCCGTGCCAGATGTCCCAGATTTGCTCTTCGTCGGCGGGCTGGGCGTAATCGGTCTCCAGCGTCACCACCAGCGCGCCGGTGGCCCAGCCGAACTGGATCCAGCGCGCCGGCTCCCAGCCGCGCAGGATGGCGTAGAGCAGCCCCCCCACGAAGCCGTCCCCGCCGCCGATCCGGTCCCGCACGCCGATTTCCCGCGGCTCGACCACGTGCCACCGGCCGTTTTCGGACATGAGCGCGCCCCAGCGATGCCGGTTGGCGCTGACCACTTCGCGCAACGTGGTGGCAAACACCCGCGCCTTGGGGAAGGCCTGGCGGGCCCGCTCGATCATCGCCTTGAAGCTGTCCAGCTTGGCCGCCAAGTCCCTGCCGCCCGCTTCCGGTCCTTCGATTCCCAGACAAAGCTGGAAGTCCTCCTCGTTGCCCACCAGGATGTCCGCCACGCCGGCAATCTCGGTGAACATCTCCCGCAGCTCCTGCTCGCGGCCTTTCCAGAACGAGGCGCGGTGGTTCAGGTCGAACGAGATGCGCGTGCCGTGCCGTTGGGCGGCGCGGGCCAGCTCCAGACAGAAACGGCTCGTCTCCGGCGACAAGGCGCCGATCAGGCCCGAGAGGTGCAGAATTTGCGCCCCCTCCCGGCCGAAGATGCGGTCGAGATCGAAATCCTTCACGTTGAGCGTGCGTCCGACCTCGCCGGCGCGGTCGTTCCACACCCGCGGACCACGGGCGCCGAGGCCGCTGTCGGCAATGTTGATCTGGTGCCGGTAGCCCCACGGACCGCCCTGCGCGACATCGGGACCCTCGCAGTCCAAATGCCGCCCGGCCAGGTTGTCCTTGATCATCCGGGCGATGGGGCTGCCCGCCACGAAGGTGGTCAGCACCTTGGCGCGCAGTCCCAGGTAGGAGGCCACGCTGAGCACGTTGGATTCGGCGCTGGTCACCTGCATGCCAAACCCCTGGCTGCAATGCACCGGCTGGCCGGCGAACGGCGTGATTCGGATGCCCATGCTGGTCGGCGCCAGCAACGCGTAAGCGCAATCTTTTCGCAGTTCCATAAGCTGTGTCGTGTTGCCCGGCCTCCTCCGGAAAAGGGGCGGCGGACGGGAGGCCGGCCCGGGCGGGGTTCTCGTTCGGCCCCGCCCCGTCCCGCGGCCAAGGCATAGCGACCCGCCGGGGAAAAACCAAGCGGAAAGGCCGGCCGGGGACGCGATTGGCGAAAAACCGCCGGCTTCCGCCACTTGCCAGTCGCCGGTCCGGGCCGCATGGTGAAGGCATGAAGTTGTATTTGTTCCGGCACGGCATCGCGGCGGACCGGGAGGATTTCGCGGGCGAGGACGCGGAACGTCCCTTGACGGAGGAAGGGACGCGGAAAACCCGGCTGGCGGCGCGGGGATTGCGCCGGCTGGCGCCGGAGCTGGACCTGATCCTGTCCAGCCCGCTGCGCCGGGCCCGGCAAACGGCGGAACTGCTCGTGGAGGCGTACGAGGGCGCGCCGCCGCTGGAATGCAGCGACCGGCTGGCCGAGGAGGGCGCCCACGAGGCGCTGATCCGCGAGCTGTGGGCGCGGCGCCCGGTTCCCCGACGCCTGCTGCTGGTGGGCCACGAGCCCAATCTCAGCGAGCTGGCCGGCCTCCTGTTGACCGGCCTGCCCACGCTGGCGATGCGCTTCAAGAAGGCCGGCGCGTGCCGGCTCACGTGGGACCGCATTGATCTGGGGCCCGGCGCGGTGCTGGACTGGTTTCTGCCGCCGAAGGCGCTTCGCGCGCTGGCGTGAACGATTGTTGTTTCGCATGCGTACTCGATTCCTCTCCTGGGTGGGGGCGCTGGCCGCCGGCGTGATGCTCGGCGCGACCGGTTGCAGCTCCCTTTCTTCGGAAACCATCCAATACCTCGGCGTGCCCGCCCGCCCGCCGCGGGATTGGACCACCGTGACCCTCCTGCGCGAAATGCCCCGGCGTCCCCACGAAAAACTGGGCGAAGTGGTGTTGTCCGCCTCGCTCGATCCGGCCCCCAAGGTGGAAAAAATCGAGACCCTGCTGCGGAAGAAAGCCGCCGCGCTGGGGGCGGACGCCGTGGTGCTGCGCCGGGACCAGGTGGAGGTGACCGGTTCGTGGGTCTCGGGGCCGTACTGGTCGCCCCTGATCACCCCCGTCCGCAGTCGGGTCATCGTGGGCGTGGCCATCCGCTACACCGATTGAGCGCGCGGCGCGCGGCGCCGAACGGCCGCGCGCTTGACGGGACGGAAGCCCCTCCGCGAAGGTTCGGGCCGCTGATGAAATTCGTGGATGAATTCCGGGACGCCCGCCAGGCGCGCGAATGCGCCCGCGCCATCGAGCGGCTGGTCACCCGCCCGTGGACGTTGATGGAAATCTGCGGCGGCCAGACCCACGCCATCATCCGGTTCGGCATTGACCAACTGCTCCCCGAATCCGTGACGCTGGTGCACGGCCCGGGCTGTCCGGTCTGCGTCACGCCGTTGGAGATCATTGACCAGGCCCTCGCCATCGCCGCCCGCCCGGAGGTGATTTTTTGTTCGTTCGGCGACATGCTGCGGGTGCCGGGCAGCCACGAAGACCTGCTCGCCGTGAAGGCCCGGGGCGGCGACGTGCGGATGGTGTATTCGCCGTTGGACGCCGTGAAACTGGCCCGGGAACACCCGGACCGCGAGGTGGTGTTTTTCGCCGTGGGCTTCGAAACCACCGCGCCGGCCAACGCCATGGCGGTGTTTCAGGCCCGGCAGGAGGGACGGCGCAATTTCTCCCTGCTGGTCTCCCACGTGCTGGTGCCGCCCGCCATCGAGGCCATCCTCGGCGCGCCAAACAACCGCGTGCGGGGCTTTCTGGCCGCCGGCCACGTCTGCACCGTGATGGGCTGCCGCGAATACGAACCGCTCGCCGCCCGGTTTCACGTGCCCATCGTGGTCACCGGCTTCGAGCCCCTGGACGTGCTGCGGGGCATCCACCAATGCCTCCAACAGCTCGAAGACGGGCGGGCGGAAGTCTTCAACGCCTACGCCCGCACCGTCCGCCGCGACGGCAATCCCGCCGCGCAACGCATGGTGCGCGAGGTGTTTCAGGTGGTGGACCGCAAATGGCGGGGCATCGGCGAAATCCCCCGAAGCGGCTGGGGACTGGCGCCCGCGTTCGCCGAATTCGATGCCGCCCGCCGCTTCGGCGTGGCGGACCAGACCGCCGGGGAACCCGCCGACTGCCTCAGCGGCCTGATCCTGCAAGGGGTGCGCAAACCGCACGAATGCCCCGCCTTCGGGACCCGCTGCACCCCGGAACATCCGCTCGGCGCGACGATGGTCTCCAACGAAGGCGCCTGCGCCGCCTACTACCGCTACCGGCGTGACGCGACCGCCGGTTCTTGAGCGCCCGGCGGAAAACGCCGGGGAAATCCCGCCTCCCGCCAGGAGCATCCCGCGCCCCCGCGACCATCCGCCCGCCCGCGGCGGAAGCCGGCCGGGATGTCCGACGCGACCCGCAAAACGCGGAGGCTGTCCCGGCACTCTTTTCGGAATTCGGGATTCGGATTTTCTTCGCACCCCGTTCTCCGGAGCCTCGGCTCCCCTCCCACCGGCGGATCAGACCGCGCCGCGAAAGGCCCGGCGAACAAACCTTCGTAAAAGGGGAAAAACTCAGAAAGAAGCGATGGCGGGAGCGGCGGGACTCGAACCCGTAACCTCTGCCGTGACAGGGCAGCGCTCTAACCGATTGAGCTACGCCCCCGCGAGCGGGCACGAAAAGTAGGCGGAACCCCTCCCGCCGTCAACCGCCAAATTGCCTTTGCCGCGAAATTTTTCCTGCTTCGCCACGAGAACGGACATCCCGCCCGCCTTCCCGCCTTCCCCCCACAGGAAACCTGAGGTTCCGCGGGCCGCTCTCACGGCCGGCGCATCCCGCCCTCTCACCGGAATCCCACACTCCCTCCCGTCTTCGTCCGGACAAAGCGCCGAAACCCGCCCGGCGGCATCGCTCCCCTTTCCCGGACGCTCCCCCGCCGGCGCGGACAGGACGAACCGCAAAGCCCCCTTTGTCCGGGCTTCCCTCCGCCAACTCGCCGACGCGGGAAAAATTCCGCGAATCAGACCTTTTTTGCCGGCCGCCGAACTTTCCGCCCCGCGAAGGCGCGAAAGTTCGCGTTCGGCGGGGGGTTGACAACGCGCGGCGGGGCTGCTACGACTAATCCCGCACCGAGCGTGGCGCCTTCGTCTATCGGTTTAGGACGCGGCCCTCTCAAGGCCGAAAGACGGGTTCGATTCCCGTAGGCGCTGCCA